>NZ_JBEYVP010000009.1:0-287354 GCF_040644035.1 Streptomyces sp. NPDC047042
GTCCGGCGTTTGAGGACGAGGCCCCTTCAGGGCCGAAAGCGGGGGTCTGGGGGCGCAGCCCCCAGGGATGGGACGGGTAGGGGCGGCGGGGGCGAGAAAAACTCAGCCCTGCGGCAGCACCACCGCACGGCCCGCGATGTCCCCCGCGTGCAGACGTTCGTAGGCCTCGGGCGCCTCCTCGATGGAGAACGTCTCGACGTGCGCGGACACCAGCCCCTCCCGGGCAAGCGCCAGCACATCCATCAGCTCGGGCCGGCTCCCCCAATAGGGAAACGCCGCCGACACCTCGAACGGCAACCCACCCCCGAACCCGACAGCCAGCGTGCCCCCGCCGAGGCCCACGACAGTGACATCACCCTCCACCGCCACCGACGCCGCCGCGACAGCCACCGTCGCCTCGGCCCCGACGAAGTCCAGGACGACCTCCGCCCCGATACCACCCGTGAGTCCCCGGACCCGTGCCGCCGCCTCACCGTCGGAGCGCAACGTCTCGTGCGCCCCGACCTTCCCGGCCAGCTCCAGCTTCTCCGCGCTCACGTCGAGGGCGATCACCCGCGCCGGGGTCAGCGCGCGCAGCAGCTGAACCGCGATGTGCCCCAGACCGCCGACGCCGATCACCACCGCCGTGCTGCCGGGCAGCAGCTTCGGAAGGGACCTGCGGATCGCGTGGTACGGGGTCAGCCCGGCGTCGGTGAGGGGCGCGGCCTGCACGGGGTCGAGGCCGTTCAGCGGAACGAGGTGACGGGTGGAGTCCACGAGCATGTACTCCGCCAGCGCGCCGGGGGATCCGAGCCCCGGCGGCATGATGCCGAGCCCGGCGGCGTGCGGGCAGCAGTTCTCCTTGCCCTCGGCGCACTTGGGACAGCGACCGCAACCCCAGGGGCCGTACACCGCGACCGCGTCGCCCTCCGCCACGGCGGTGACACCGGAGCCCAGTGCCGCCACCGTCCCGACACCCTCGTGACCGAGGGTCATCGGCAGCGGGTAGGGGAACTGTTCCTCGGGCCAGCCCATCACCGCCAGATCGGAGTGGCAGATCCCCGCCGCCGTCACCTTCAACAGCACCTGGCCCGGGCCGGGTTCGGGCACCGGTACCTCTACGACCTCGGGGGCGTGCCCCACCCGTCGGTACTGAACAGCCTTCATTCTTCGACCTCCTTGTCCGGAGTGGTATCCGGCCGGGCCGCCGTCCGGCGGCGCAGCACGGCGGGGAGAGCGATCCGGCCACCCGTGAGGACCAGCGCCACGATGAGGACCGAGCCGGTGAACAGACTTGTGGCCCACTGCGCGCTGGTGGCGAGCCCGAGCCCCGTGATGCCCGTGCCCAGCAGGAGCACCGCGAGGACCGTGCCCCAGGCGTTGAAGCGGCCGGCGCGCAGCTGGGTCGCCCCGACGAACGCGGCGGCGTAGGCGGACAGCAGATACGGGGTGCCCGCGGTCGGCGAGCCGGATCCGACCGAGGACGCGAAGACGACGCCCGCGAATCCGGAGAGCAGGGCGGAGGCCATGAGGGTCAGGAAGCGCAGCCGGTTCGTCCGTACGCCCTGCAGCCGGGCCGCGTCGGCGTTGAAGCCGGTCGCGTACAACCGGCGCCCGGTGGCGGTGTGTTCGAGCAGGAACCAGATGGCGACTGCGGCGAGCAGCAGATACAGCACCGGCAGGGTGATGCCGCCGGCGTCCAGTTGGGCGATGTCCGCGAACGGCTTGGCGAGCAACTGCACACCGGTGATCGAGCTGTCGTTGGTGACCATGGTGATCAGTGACTGGATCAGCGCACCGGTGGCGAGGGTGGCGATGAACGAGTCGACGCGCAGCACCACCACCACGACTCCGTTGACGACTCCGATCAGCAGTGCCGCGCCCATCGCCAGGGCGATGGCGGTGGCGGGGCCCAGTCCTGTGGAGACCAGGAAGTGGGCCGTCAGGACGCTGGTGAGGGACATGGTGTACGCGACCGACAGATCGAAGACGCGGGCGGCCAGCGGCAGTACGACGCTGAGCGCCACCAGTCCGGCCACGGCGTTGCCGTTGAGGACCTGCTTGACCGTGATGACGGTCGGGAAGGTGTCGGGCGCCCACACCGAGAAGACCACGGTGATCAGCAGCCACACGTAGACGGCGCCGATGTTGCGGAACGACAGGGCCGCCACCACGCGCCGCCCGAGCGCGCCCGGGGAGGGGACCGGGTGCTCGTCGGGTCCGGTGGGCCGGAGCTCTGCGGCCCGGGTCGGGGTGGATGTCATGTCACTCGGTTCCTTCCATGGCGTGCACGAGCGCGGACTCGGTGATGTCCCGGCCGCTGATCTCCCGTGCGATCCGGCCGTCCCGTACCACCAGGACGCGGGTGCACAGCGCGAGCAGGTCCTGTGTGTCGGAGGAGGACACGATCACGCCCATGCCGTCGTCGGCCTGGCGCTCTATCAGGTCGTACAGCTGGAGGCGGGTGGCGATGTCCACGCCGGCCGTGGGCTCGCACAGCGTCAGTACGGGTGGGCGCTGGGCGAGACAGCGGGCCATGACGACCTTCTGCTGGTTGCCGCCGCTCAGCGTGGTGATCCGGGCGCCGGCCGGATGACGGTCGGTCGTCCGTACGCCGACCCGCCGGATCCAGTCCTGGGCGAGGGCGGCCTCGCCGTGTCGGCGCAGCCGTCCGAAGCGGGCGCGCAGCCGGTCCAGGAGCGGAAGGGTGAGGTTCTCGCCGACCGAGAAGTCACCGATCACGCCCTCGGTCGCCCGGTCCGCCGGGACCAGGGGGAGGCCGAGGCCGTGGGCGTCGCGCGCCTCGGTCCACGCTGCCGAGCGTTCGGGCAGCCGCAGCCTGCCGGTGACGCGCCCGGCGTGGGCGCCGCACACCGCGTACGGCACCAGCTCGTGGCCGGAGCCCACCAGGCCGGTGATCCCCAGGCGCTCACCCCTGGCCAGGTCGAAGCCGACTCCCCGCAGGGGGCCCGCCCACAGGTCGCGGACCTCCAGTACGGGGTTGGCGGGGCCGGAAGTCGGCGAAGGCGGCGCCGGACGGTGGTCGGTCTCCATCTCCTCGCCCGCCATCAGCTCCGCCAGCGAACGCGGAGTGAGCTCGGCGACCGGGCGGGTGGCGATCCGGCGCCCGCCGCGGATCACGGTGACCCGGTCGGCGAGCGCGAAGATCTCGTCCATCCGGTGCGACACGTACAGCACGCCGGCGCCGGCGTCGCGGACCTCCCGCACGATGTCGAAGAGGCGGGCCACCTCGCCGGGCGGGAGTACGGCCGTCGGCTCGTCGAGCACCAGGACCCCGCGGCGGCCCTCCCAGCCCTGCAGCGCGGCGGCGATGGCCACCACCGTGCGCTGGACCGGCGTCGCCGAAGACAGGGGCCGGCGTACGTCGATGCCGAGGCCGAACCGTTCGACCAGGGCGCTCGTCCGTTTCTCCATCTCCGCCCAGCGGATGTTGCCGAGGGCGGTACGGGCGAAGCCGTGACTGAGGGCCAGGTTGTCGATGGCGCTCAACTCGCCCACCAGGCCCAGCTCCTGGTGGACGAAGCGCAGCCGGTCATGGCGGGAGGCGGCGACCTGGCCGAGGCCGAAGGGCTCGCCGTCGAGCTCGGCGACCGCGCCGGGCTCCGCGTGGTGGTACCCGGCGAGGATCTTGATGAGGGTGGACTTGCCGGAGCCGTTGGGGCCGATCAGGGCATGGATCTCGCCCGGCGCCACCTCGAGGTCGACGTCGTCGAGGGCCAGGGTGCCGCCGAATCTCTTCGACAGGGCGGCCACCCGCAGTACCGGCCCGGCCGGCACCGGCGTCCCGGTCAACTCAGCCCCCACAGCGCCTTGAACTGCGCCTGGTAGCCCTCCACGATCGGGAAGTCGCCGTCGGCCGAGGGCAGGTTGTCCTTGGTGACGAGCATGTTGGGCAGTACGGCCTGCTGGTCCACGTCCATGGACTGGCCGGTGAACTGCCGGGCCAGCGCGTCGGCCTGCAGCCAGGCCGTCTCGTGGGAGTTCAGCGCCATCGCGCCGTCGGTGAGACCGCTCTGGATGTACTGGTAGTTCTGCGCGTCACCCACGTTGACGACGATGTGCTTGCCGGTGAGGCCGGCGGTCTTCAGCGCGGCCGGCACACCCACGTTGAGCAGGCCGAGGGAGAACACGACGTGCGTCACCTTCGGATGCGACCGGAGGTACGACACCACGCGGTCCGGCATGTCCTTGCCCACCGAGGTGATCGGCACGTCGACGTTGTCCAGCGCGCAACCGTCGCACCACTCCTGGTACTTGGCGGCGAAGGCGTCCTTGACGGGCTTGAGGATCGTGTAGGCCGGCAGATCGAAGTAGACGGTGTCCGCCTTCGCGTCGCTGTTCGAGACGACCCATGAGGCGAGCATCTCGCCCTGGACGGCCACGTCCTTGGGCCCGTTCTTCAGCAGGGAGATACCGTCGCCCGCCACGTCGTCGGCGTTCGACTGGAGGACGGGGATGCCGGCCGCCTTCAGCTGCGCGAGCTGCTTGGCGTAGACGGCACGGGGGAAACCGGAGGCGATGACGGCGTCCGGCTTGTCGCGCAGAACCTGCTCGTAGGCCGCCTGGACGGACTCCGGGGTGCCCTGGGTGGCGATCTGCTTCACCTGCCAGCCGAGTTCCCCCGCGGCCTCCGTGAAGAAGTCGGCCAGGTCCTTGCAGGACTGGACACCGCAGAGGATGAAGTCGATCTTCTTGCCCTTGGGGATGGGCTTGCCGACGGGCTGGGTCACGGAGATCGCGGCCGGCCGCTCGGAGTACTTCGCCAGGGCCGCGCGGGCCGCCGACAGGCCGGGAGAGCCGGGCGCCGCCGCCTGCGTCGAGTCGGCGGCGGGAGTGGTTCCGGAGCCGCACGCCGCCAGGGTGAGCAGGGCGGTGACGGGGGCGATCGCGGTGAGGGCGCGGCGGACCGCGCGACGGGGTCTGGAACTCATCGTTGAGTACTCCCGAGGTGTGTCGCCTGCGCCGCCGAGACCCGCGTCGCTCTCGCGCTCGCGGCGGTCGGCTCGGCCAGGCGGACCGAATCTGTGGTGCCCGGGCGGGAACGCCACGGGGCGGGGCCGGGACGGACAAAGATCGTCCCGGGACCAGGAATTTATGACCAGAAACTTATGAGGCACTACAGCCTCAAGTGGGTCGGAGTGTGACATGCCTCAGCGGGCTTGGGGAGAGGGTCGCCGCAACAATTTGCGGGATTACGCTGTATTGGCGTGGTGACCTCGGGAGAAGCGGGATCCGTCACCGGCTCGAGTGTTGCTCCCGGCCGCAACCGGTAACTACACTCACTCTAAAGTTTCTGCCGGAGGAGAAAAGATGGACGAAACATCGGAGCCGGCCACTGCGCGGTGCCCCGGGCCCAGCGTCCAGGACTACCTCGACCAGGACAGCCGGCCCGTTCCCCCCGCCCTGCGGTTCGAGCGCAACGACCCCCTCGGCAGCGAGGACATCGACCACGCCCGCTTCACCTCCCGCGAGTGGGCCGAACGCGAGATGCGCCAGGTCTGGCGGCGCGTATGGCAGTTCGCCTGCCTGGAGAGCGAGATACCCGAGGTCGGCGACCACGAGATCTACGAGATCGGCGACGACTCCCTGATCGTCGTCCGCACGGCGCCCGACGAGATCCGCGCCTACGTCAACGTCTGTCTGCACCGGGGACGCAAACTGCGCACGAGCGGCGGCAACGTCGGCGAGTTCCGCTGCTCGTTCCACGGCTTCGCCTGGAACCTCGACGGCACCATGCAGACCCCGCCCTGCGCCTGGGACTTCCCGCACGTCACCCCGGAGAAGTTCGCCCTCCCCGAGGCCCAGGTGGCCACCTGGCGCGGCTTCGTCTTCATCAACATGGACCCGTACGCCGAGTCCTTCGACAGCTACCGCGGCACCTTCGACGACTACTACATCTGGCCGTTGGAGAACCGCTACAAGTCGCTGCACATCGGCAAGGTGCTGCCCTGCAACTGGAAGATCGCCCAGGACGCGTTCATCGAGTCCTTCCATGTGATCGCCACGCACCCGCAGATGCTGCCGTGGCTCGCCGACGCCAACTCGCAGTACGACGTCATGGCGGACCAGCCCAACTGGAACCGGATGATCAACATCCAGGGCGCGCCCAGCCCGCACGTGGCCGACTCCGTCACGGAGGAGGACGTCCTCGAGACCTTCTACGACTCGCGCTCCTTCTACGCCGCGGCCCAGGGCCGTGACCTGGTGATGCAGGAGGGCGACGAGCTGCCGGCGATCCCGCCCGGCGGCACCGCCCGCCAGGTCCTCGCGGAGCGGATGCGCGCCCAACTGGCGGCCACCTCGACGCAGGACTTCTCGAAGACCCCGGACACCGAACTCCTGGACGCCATCAACTACTTGCTGTTCCCCAACTTCAACCCCTGGGGCGGCGCCAAGTCGAACATCATCTACCGGTTCCGGCCCAACGGCCTCGACCCCGACTCCTGCACCGCCGAGATCATCTTCATGTCGTCCCCGAAGCAGCCCGGCGAGCTGCCGCCCCCGGCGAAGATCCGCTGGGTGCCCGAGGACATGCTCTTCGCCGACATCCCCGAACTGGGCGTGCTCGGACCCGTCTTCGACCAGGACTGCGAGAACCTCCCGTACGTCCAGCAGGGCCTGAAGGCGATGCGCAAGCCGGGCATCACGCTGGCCAACTACCAGGAGAGCCGCATCCGCCACTTCAACCGGACGCTCGACCGGTGGATGGAGAAGTGACCCACCGGGTGGCGGTCAGACCCTCCGGTGCCGAGCTCGAAGTCCTGGACGGCGAGGACCTGTTCACCGCCGCCCAGCGGCTCGGCTACCGCTGGCCCACCGTGTGCGGCGGCCAGGGCACCTGTCGTACCTGCTTCGTGCAGGTGGAGGAGGGCGCCGAGAACTGTTCCCCGGTGGGCCCGCTGGAACGCGAGGGCATCGAGTCCCTGCGCAGGCCGGTGGACGGCCTGACCCGGCTCGCCTGCCGGCTCCGGGTCGAGGGCCCGGTGACCGTGACCAAGCGCGGCGTGCGCCGCCGAGTGCAGGAGTGAGACCGCCATGTCCAAGCAAGTGACCCACCCGCTGACCGGGCATGTGTACCGGCTCACCGAGGACGGACTGGTCGAGGTGACCGACCCCAGGACCGGGGCGCGGGGCGTCTTCGACTTCCAGGCCCGCTGGCAGTCCGGCGAACTGCGCCACGCCGACCTCCAGATGGCCGGCTGGGTCGGCCGCCTGGCCCAGCGGCGTACGTCCCCGCAGCCGGAGCAGTGAACCCCGTGACACCCGTGACGCCGCCTCGTAGGACCCGGGTGGTCTGCCTGGTGCGCCGGCCCGACGGGGAGCCGCTCCCCACCGACTTCGCCGTGGAGGAACGCCCGCTGCCGCCCCTGGGAGAGGGGCAACTGCTCGTGCGCAACCTCTACATGAGCGTCGACCCGTCCATGCGCGGGCGCCTGGAAAGCACCGAGAAGCACTACACCCACAACTTCACCCCGGGCTCGCCGCTGGACGGACGGGCCCTCGGCGTCGTGGAGGAGAGCCGCTGCGAGGCGGTGCCGCCGGGCACGTACGTCCGTCATCAGCTCGGCTGGCGCGAGCGGGCCGTCATGGACGCCACCGACACCGACGGTGCGGGACGCATCGACCCCCAACTCGCCCCGCTGCCCACCTGGTTGGGCCTCCTCGGCCAGACCGGGTTCACCGCGTACGTGGGACTGACGCGGATCGCGCGACTGCGCCCCGGGGACACCGTCCTCGTGTCGGCGGCGGCCGGCGCGGTCGGTACGGCAGCCGGCCAGTTCGCGCGTCTGCTGGGCGCGGACCGCGTCGTCGGGACCGCCGGAGGGCCGGACAAGTGTGCTCTGCTGGTTAAGGAGTTCGGCTACGACGCCGCCGCCGACTACCGCGCCGAGCCGGTGCGCGAGGCGCTGGCCCGGCTGGCACCCGACGGCATCGACGTGTACTTCGACAACGTCGGCGGTGAGCAGCTCGCTGCCGCCCTCCACGCCCTGCGGACCGGTGGCCGGGTCGCCCTGTGCGGCATGATGTCGCAGTTCGGCGGCGACCGGGGGACCGTGGACATCAACCATCTGATCCAGGCCGTCCTCAAGCGGCTGACCCTGTGCGGCTTCATCGTCCGCGACCACGACGACCTGCGGCCGGAGTTCGAGCAACGGGTCGCGGGCTGGCTCGCCGAGGGCCGGATCACCGCCCGCGAGACGGTCGTGGACGGCCTGGAGAACGCCCCGGGGGCGCTGCTGTCCCTGCTCGGCGGTGGCAACGTCGGCAAGATGCTGGTGCGGCTGGGTGACTGAAGCAGAGGTGACTGGAACAGAAAAGGGCGCCCCCGTCACGGGGGCGCCCTTTGAGCTCTGTTTCAGCGCATGGGCCGGGACTCCGCGACCGTGTGTCGGTCCAGTGAGACGCCCACTCGGGTCAGTCCGGCCGACGCCGTCCTGAACTCCTTGATGTGCGGGGTGGCGAAGTGCTCGTCGAGGGCCTGTTGCGAGACCCATCGCTCGTACACGCGGATACGTCGCTCGTCGCCGGGGTCCGCCGTCATGGCGTAGTCGAGACAGCCGGGCTCCGCCTCGCGGGTCCGGTGGCCCAGTGCGACGAGATGCCCGAGCATCGTGTCGCGGTCGCCGGGCTCGTAGTCCATCCAGCCGGCGACGATGATTTCCTCAGCCATGCCAGTCACACGTTCCTCTCGCGGTCGTGACCGCGGGCCCGGCGCCGATGGGGAGTCGGCGACGGGCCCACGGCGTACTCAGCTGCCGAGCGCCGCCG
Source organism: Streptomyces sp. NPDC047042 (assembly GCF_040644035.1). Taxonomy (NCBI): domain Bacteria; kingdom Bacillati; phylum Actinomycetota; class Actinomycetes; order Kitasatosporales; family Streptomycetaceae; genus Streptomyces; species Streptomyces sp. NPDC047042. Next base: position 8,770 of record NZ_JBEYVP010000009.1, read on the forward strand.
GGACACTGTCCACGGTGACCGTGCCCCGCTCGCCGTCGACCGTGATCACCATGCCGTCGCGCAGCCGCCGTGTCCCGTTCTCGACGGAGATCACGGCCGGGATGCCCAGCTCACGGCAGACCACCACGGCGTGGCTGTTGAGCGCGCCCACATCCACGACCGCCGCACCGGCGACCAGGAACAGCGGGGTCCAGGCCGCGTCGGTGATCGGCGCGACCAGCACCTCGCCCGGCTCCAGCGCCTCGCACGAGGCCGGGTCGGTGACCACCCGCACGGTGCCGGTGTACGTGCCGTGGCTGCCGCCCACACCGCCGAGCACCTCGCCCTCGACGGCCGCCGGGGTCCGCTCCTCCGCTCGGCGCGGCCAGGTGTCGATCTCCGTCTGCGCGTCGTCGGCGACGAAGAACGGCGGCTCCAGCTCGTACAGCCCCGCGTACTCCTCCAGCCGCTGCGCGATGACGGCGCCGAAGGACTCCGGGGCGGCGACATAGTCGTCCAGTTCGGTGTCCAGCAGCATCATCACGTCCTCGGGCCGGGCGAACAGCCCCGCCTCGACGCCCCGGCGACCGAGTTCCCGTACGGCCATACGGATCTCGTTGACGACGGTGACGCAGTTCGCCTTGGTGCGCTCGCGGGCCGGGATCCACACCTGGGAGGCGTGCATGCCGGCGTCGAACATGGGCTGCGTCTCCTCGGGCAGCGCGGCCCGGATCTCCCGCGCCGTCCGCTCACGCCCCTCGGTCAGCCGTGTTCGGCGGGCGGCCGGGGAGTCGTCGTCGGGGCTGTGCCTGATCCGGTCGATGAGCGCCAGCGCCTGGACGGGCGCCGCCTCCCAGGACAGCGCGTGGATGTCCCACTCGTTGGGGCCCCGGTCGCCGGACTCCGCGAGGAACTCCTCGAAGGAGTCCCGGAACGCCTTCACGTCCCCGGTCGCGGTGGCGAGCGCCTCCTCCACGGCGGCCGTCCCCCGGTCGAACAGCGCGGTCAGCTCCGCCGAGGCGGCCACCTGGCGGGACAGCGTCCACAGCCCGGTCGAGGGGGAGGCCGAGTCGACGTCACCGAGACCGCCGATCAGGTCGAGCATGGCGCCGGGGCGGTCCACGCTCGCACAGAGCGGGCCGAGGATCGCCGGTCCGACGGACGCGGGCAGCGACGACTCGACGTGCCGCTGGAAGGTCGTCTCCACCTCGTCCAGCAACGACCGTGCGTGCGCGACCAGTTCGGCGTCGGAGAGCTGTGTCAGGTCGGGGCGTGTACGGCGCAGGGCGCGCAGCCGTTCCCGGTCGGCGTCGGCCTCGGGGAAGCCGGACTGGCCGAGCATCCGCCCCAGTGTCGCGCCCGCCTTTCCGGTGAGTTCCTCGTCCTGGTCGTCCGGGTGGGCCACGTACACCGGTGTGTCGGAGCGCTGACCGACGAAGGCCGCGTCGATCTGGTCGGCGGTCTGGCCCATCCGGATGCCGAACAGCCGCATGTGGGACAGGTTCAGATAGAAGTGGCCGCCGAACATGCCGACGAACGGCGGCCGGTCCCCGGCGACCTCCTCCTCGCGGTAGATGCCGAAGCCGACGAAGCCGTTGCGCCAGCCCTGCAGGCCGCGCCCCCAGACCAGGGTCCAGCCCAGCGGGCTCGCGGGGTCCGGCAGGGTCTCGCCCGCGTTGGCCCGGGTGTAGTGCGGCAGCCGCTCACTGCGCTGCCAGTCCGTGATCCAGCTCTTCATGACCGACATCTCCCGCCGTCCGTACCAGTAGCCATGCCCCTGCCCATACCGGTCGCCGTACCCGCCCCTGCCCGTCCGCCGCCTACCACTGCGCCGTTCCGCCGTCGACGCTGATCAGCGTGCCGGTGATACCCGCCCCGGCGTCGCTCGCGAGCAGCGAGGCGACCGCGGCGACCTGCTCCACGGTGGTGATCTGCTTGGTGGCGGCGTGCTCGGCGAACCGGCCCAGCCACTCCTCGTAACTGATGCCCTCGGCCTCGGCCGCGGCGGGACCGGCGGCCCGCATGAGGTCGGTGTCGACGGCGCCGGGGCAGATGGCGTTGCAGGTGATGCCCTGGGTGCCGTACTCGAAGGCGGTCGCCTTGGTCAGGCCGTGGATGGCGTGCTTGTTGGTGATGTAGTGGCTGATCGCGGGCTTGTTGGCCTGCTTGCCCTCCACCGACGAGATGTTGATGATGCGGCCCCAGCCGCCCTCCAGCATCTTCGGCAGCGCGCGGCGGGTGCCGTAGAAGTAGCCGTTGACGTTCAGGTTGAGGGCGTCGTGCCACGCCTCGTCGCTGAGCTGGTGGATCGGGGCGAAGCCGGAGCTGCCGCCCACGTTGTTGACCCAGATGTCGAGCCTGCCGAAACGCTCGGCGGCGAAGTCGGCGAGGGCCTCGATGTCCTGCTGGCTGTTGGCGTCGCAGGGGTGGAAGACGGCCCGGTCCCCGGCGCCCATCTCCTCCAGGGCCTGCTTGCCCTTGACCTCGCTGCGGCCGCTGACCACGACCGTGGCGCCGTCGGCGAGGAAGGCCTCGGCGATGGCGCGGCCGATGCTGCGCGTGCTGCCCGTGATCACCGCGACACGTCCGTCGAGGCTGCCCGTAGCCACCATGGTGTTCTCCCGCGAGTCTTGTTGGTTGCTCACCTGGCGGCTCTGGAGGCCCCGGTGGGGCTCTGGTCCAGGTGCTGGTGAATGGTGCGGTGGAAGTGCTGGAGTCCGGGTTCGTTGCGTCCGAAGACGAAGTCGGTCCCGGCGGAGGCCAGGGCCTTGAGGCCCTGCTGGACTCCGTAGGTGGTCGCGTAGTCCTCGTCGCGGACCACCTCGTGGAACCACTCGCCGAACCGGTCGGCGGCGTGGCGTTCCTCGTCGGTGACCGCCGGTTCGCGCAGCAGGATGATCTGCTGGGTCACCGACTCGGTCGCCGTGCGGGGGAGTACGAGGGACACGGCGATCTTCTGGCGCCAGCCGCCGGCGATCGCCAGGCCCGGGAAGAGCCAGTAGATGGGCCCGACGCAGTCACCGGGGTCCCGCTGGTCCGGCGGCAGTTCGGCGGCCTGTGCGATGGGGCGCAGGGCCGGTGCGATGCGCTGGTGGGGGCCCCAGGTGTCGTGGGCCATCATGTTGGAGAGGTTCGTCTCGAACACCGTCTTCGGGTGCAGCGAGGCGAAGTGGTACGTCTCCAGATAGCCGTCGAGGGTGACCTTCCAGTTGGGACTGGGCAGCTCGCCGGTGGAGTAGTGGTGGCACTCCGCCAGCCGCAGGCCCTCGAGCAGCGGCAGCAGGTCACCCAGCCAGCCGTCCAGGTCGGGTTCGGCCGCCGGGTCGAGCGAGACGAAGACGATTCCCGCGCGTTCCCCGGCAGGGAGGCGGACGAGGCTGCGGCCCTCGCGCGGTACCTCGCCGAAGGTCTTCTCCGCGTACACACCCCGCAGCTCCCCGGCCAGGTCGTAGGACCAGGAGTGGTACGGGCAGGTGAGCCGCTTCGACACTCCGCAGCCGGGTTCGACGATCTTGGCGCCCCGGTGCCGGCAGGCGTTGATCATCGCGTGCACGGCACCCTGCCGGTCACGGGTGATCAGTACGGGGATGCCGAGCACGTCGATCGACTTGTACGTGTTCGGCCCGGGCAGCTCGCAGGACATCGCGAGCGGCAGCGGGACGCTCCGGTGCACGGCGTCCGTCTCGCGCTGCCAGCGGTCGGCGTCGAGGTAGTTGGCCACGGGTTCCGTCCACTGGCCGTCCGCCTCGTGCGTCGTGTTGGCGCGGTAGTGCGCCATCACCCGCTCGACGAGTTCCGCCGCCTCGCGCCGCATCGCCTCCGACGACGCGTCGGTGGACCGGTCCTGGCTGATCCACGACGAGTACTCGGGGGTCGAGGGCGCGGACGGGACGGAGGGGGCCGAGACCGGTGTCCCGCGCCCGGCGTCCGTTTCCCGAATCTCCGGCGAACTGATCTGGACCACGATGTCCTCACAATCTCCCCAGCCGCGAGCCGGTGACCGGCTTCCGAAGCGCCAACTGGGTTGTGTCCGAAACGACAACAGGACTTAGTGTGCTCTGTCAATAGAAAGTGTCGAAGAAGCCGCTCGGTGTTCCGTGGGGGTGGGTGCGATGGTCATGACCCTGCCGTTCGAGGTGGGCGTGGTGGTGCGGGATCTCGAGTCGATGGAGCGCTTCTACCGCGACGTCGTCGGCTGCCGTGTCGAGCGCCGCTCGTACGTACCGGAGTCGATCGGCGGCCCCGCCGGGCTCGGCGGCGAGCTGACGGTGGTCTGGCTGCGGGTGCCCTCCGGGGGGTGTGTCAAGTTGATCCATCCCCGGTCGGGTGTGGTGTCGGGGCGTGCGGTGCCCTGGTCGCCCGGGCGTCCCGGACTGTCGTATCTCACCTTTCACATGGCCGACTTGGACCCGGTGGTGGAGGCGCTGCGGGCCGCCGGTGCCCGCCCCCTGTCGGACCCGGTCGTCGTCCTCGCGCGCGGCCGGCGGATCAGCTTCTGGGCGGATCCGGAGGGCAACGTCGTGGAGCTGGTGGACGCGCGGGACGGCAACCGGGACCCGGGGCATAGTAATTAGAGACTCTGTTCAGTAAGGTGCCCACGTGCTGGTTACTGTAGACCGGCATAAGTAAGTCCGATCGCTTGGCAACCTCCCTCGGACGAAGGGGCGGACGATGGCTCAACGAGCGTCGACGGCATCGAAGAAATCCCCGCAGGTCACCCCGCTGGTCAGCCCGGGCGTGATCAAGGACCTGCATGAACGCATGGTGCGCATCCGGCTGTTCGAGACCGAGGCGGGCAAACTGATGGAGGCGGGCAAACTGCCCGGCTTCCTGCACCTCTATGTCGGCCAGGAAGCCGTGGCCGCCGGCGTGATGACGGCCCTGCGCGACGACGACCAGATCACCTCCACGCACCGAGGCCACGGACACGCCGTCGCCAAGGGCGTCGGCTTCCGCGCCATGTACTCCGAGCTGTACGGCCGGGTCACCGGCGCCTGTCTCGGCCGCGGCGGCAGCATGCACATCAACGACCTCACCCGCGGCATGCTCGGCGCCAACGGCATCGTCGGGGCCGGCGTCCCGATCGCCGTCGGGGCCGCCTTCGCCGCCCGCTACAAGGGCGAGGACAGCGTCGCCGTGACCTTCTTCGGTGACGGCGCCACCAACATCGGCGCCTGGCACGAGGGCGCCAACATGGCCGCGATCCTCGGCCTGCCCGTGGTCTTCGTCTGCGAGAACAACGGCTACGCCGAGTTCACCCCGCAGTCCGGACACATGCTGCTCACCGACGTCGCCGACCGGGCCGCCGCCTACGGCATGCCCAGCGTGATCGTCGACGGCATGGACGCGGTCGCCGTCCACCGCGCCGCCACCGAAGCGGTCGAACGGGCCCGGCGCGGCGAGGGCCCGATGATGATCGAGGCCAAGACCTACCGCTTCTTCGACCACCAGGGCGTCAAGGGCCTGCGGCACCCCTACCGCTCGGACGAGGAGGTCGCCGGGTGGAAGTCCCGCGACCCCATCGACGTCATCGAGGCCCGGGCGATCGCCGACGGCACCGCGACCCGCGCGGAGCTGGACGACGTATGGCAGCGCACGCGCGACGAGATCGCCGAGGCCATCGCCTACGCCGAGTCGAGCCCGCTGCCCGACCCCGCCGACCTGCTGCTCAACGTCTACTCGGGATGACCGCCATGACCGTCACGACCACGACCACGGAAGCGCCGGCCGTCGCCACGCGCAAACTCAGCTACGTCAAGGCCTTCAACGAGGGTCTCGCCCAGGCCATGCGCGAGGACGAGAACGTCTTCGTCGCCGGTGAGGACGTCGCCGGCTACGGCGGTGTGTTCCGGATGTTCGACAACCTGCTCGACGAGTTCGGCCCCCGCCGCATGATCGACACCCCGATCTCCGAGGCAGCCCTGGTCGGCCTGGGCGTGGGGGCCGCCGCCCGGGGGCTGCGCCCGGTCGTCGACCTGATGTTCATGGACTTCATCGGCGTCTGCCTCGACCAGATCGTCAACCAGGCCGCGAAGATGAAGTACATGTTCGGCGGCGGACTGTCCGTGCCGCTCACCATCACCACCGCCTCCGGCGCGGGCCTGGGCGCCGCCGCGCAGCACAGCCAGAGCCTGGAGGCGTGGCTCGCCCATGTGCCCGGCCTCAAGGTGGTGATGCCGAGCGACGCGTACACCGCCAAGGGGCTGACCGTCTCCGCCATCCGGGACGACAACCCGGTCGTCGTCATGCTCAACAAGGTCCTCCTCGGCAGCACCAGCGAGGTGCCCGAGGGGATCTACGGCATCCCGCTGGGCCAGGCACACACCGCCCGGCACGGCTCGGACGTCACCGTGATCGCCCTGGGCCGGATGGTCGGGGAGGCCCTCGCGGCGGCCGACGAACTCGCCGCCGAGGGTGTGGAGATCGAGGTGATCGATCCGCGTACGGTGCAGCCGCTGGACACCGAGACGATGTTCGCCTCCGTCCGCCGCACCAACCGGGTGCTCGTGGTGCACGAGGCGGTCACCTTCGGCGGGCTCGGGGCGGAGATCGCCGCCCAGATCCAGGACGTCGTCTTCGACTACCTGGACGCGCCGGTCCTGCGCATCGGCGCCCCCTTCTCGCCCGTGCCCTTCTCCCCGGTCCTGGAGAAGGCGTACGTCCCCGATCGCGCCCGCATAGCCCAGGGCTGCCGGCGTCTCCTCGAAAGGTCGTGACCGACATGGCGGTCGAGGTTCTGCTGCCGAAGATCGGCCTGACCATGCAGGAAGGCACGATCGACGAATGGCTGGTGCCCACCGGTGCGTCCGTCGCGGAGGGCGACGCGCTGCTGCGGCTGGCCACCGACAAGGTGGACGTCGATGTCGAGGCGGAGGCCGGGGGCCTGTTCCATCCGGCGGTCCCGGCGGGCGCAACAGTCCCGGCCGGCGCCCTCATCGGCTGGCTCCTGGCGGAGGGCGAACAGCCACCGGACCCGGGGGGTACGCCGATGCCCGCCGGGTCCGGTCTCGGCTCGGGTGCGGTCGACGCGCCTGCCCTGGACAGCGGCAACCCGCAGGGCGCGCAGACCCTCACCGGCAGTGGCGTGACCGCGGAGGGCGCCGCCGCGGCAGCTTCCAGAAACGGTGGGCGGCTGCTGGCCTCGCCGAACGCTCGGCGTGTCGCCGCCGGCGACATCGATCTCGCCGGCGTACGTGGTACCGGACCAGGTGGCCGGATCGTCTCCGAGGACGTGGAGGAGTTCCGCGCCGCCCTGCCCGGCGATCCCGTGGTGCTGCCGGTTCAGCCGGGCGGCTCCTCGCCGCTTGTTCGCAAGCTGGCCCGGGAACGGGGCATCGATCTCGCCGGCGTCAACGGCACCGGGCCCGGCGGCCGTATCCGTCGCTCCGACCTCGACGCCGTCACCGTCACCTCGGCGCCTGTCCGCCGTAACGCGGCGACGACGGCCCCTCGGCCCGGCGACGTCCTCCCGCTCACCGGGATGCGCGGCACCATCGCCCGCAGGATGCACGCCAGCCTTCAGGAGATGGCCCAGCTGACGCACGGCTACGAGGTGCGGATGGACGCCGTGGTGTTGCTGCGGGACCGGCTCAAGGAGGAGTGGGCCGACAGCGAACTGCCCGTGCCGAGCCTCAACGACTTCCTGATGAAGGCCGCCGCCCTGGCCCTGCGCGAGCACCCCCTGCTCAACGCGACCGTGCGCGAGGACGGTGTCCACCTGCTCGAAGGCATCCATCTGGGCTTCGCGGTGGCCGTTCCGGGCGGCCTCATGGTCCCCGTGATCGAGGACGCGGTGACTCAGCCGCTCCCCGAGATCGCCCGCCGGGCGAAGGATCTCGCCCAGGCCGCTCGGGAGGGGCGGATCTCCCCGGCCCAACTGGAAGGAGCCACCTTCACCGTCACCTCGCTCGGCGGGTACGGCGTCGACTTCTTCACCCCGGTGATCAACCCCGGCAATGTCGCGATCCTCGGGGTGGGCCGGCTCAGGGACGGAGTCGAGTGGGTGGACGACCGGCCCTCACGGACCCGCGTGCTCACCCTGAGCCTCACCTTCGACCACCGTGCCGTCGACGGGGCGCCCGCCGCCGAATACCTGCGCACAGTCGGTGAGTTGCTGCGCAGACCGCTCCGCCTGCTGGTGTGAGCGGAGCACCGCGCAGCGTGCTACCAGTGCTACCCGGCCGGGTCGGCGATCCGCTCCGCGAGTTCGCCGACCTCCCGCACGAAGGACCGGTGCCCCAGCGACCGGTACACGTCGTCGCCCCGTACCTGCGAGATCGCCGCGGTCTCCAGCAGCGCCAGCAGGCCCAGGCCGATCACCGCCGCCTCGGCGTCGGAGACGGACGCGCGGGCCTTGTGGATCAGCCGCACCAGTTCCGCCAGCAACTCCGTACGGCTCTGCTGGCGCAGCGCCTCCGCGTCCTGGCTCATCCCGGCCGACGACACGAAGAACACGGTCGCGGCGGACCGGTGCTCGCCCATCCAGGCCAGCAGCGTGGTGACGGAAGCGGCGATGTCGGAGCCGGGCTCATGGCCCTCCGTGACCGCCTGCAACTGCTCGCGCAACGCGGCGGCGAACGCCCGCATGGCCTCCGCCAGGACCTGGTCCTTGGAGGAGAAGTGGTAGTACACCGCCGCGGAGGTCATCTCGGCGCGAGCGGCGATGTCGGCCACCGTCACCTCGTCCGGCGGCTGCGTCGCGAACAACTCCGTGGCCGCTTCGATCACCCACTGCTTCCGCGACGGGCGGTGGGCGGCGCGGGTTCCGGATGTCGTCATACTGTCAAGTATGCCGGGATCCCGGCGCCCCGGAGGCCAATGTGCAGCGGGAATTATGCGGATGGGCGATCTTAGTTACTGGATACACTGGTCAGTACGCAGGGCCCACGGACGCGGGGGACACGCCAAGCCGGCAGGGAGCACGATGGCCACGACGAACAACGGCAAGCAGCCCGCCCACCGACCCTCGAGGCGGCTGCACATCATCACCGCCGCCGTGCGGGTCTTCGGCCGCAGAGGCTTCGCGGAGACCAGCATCCAGGACATCGCCGACGAGGCCCAGGTGGTCCCCACCGCCGTCTACTACCACTTCGACGGCAAGGAGGAACTGCTCGAGCTCGCCATGCGCCGTGTCTTCGACCAGCTCAACGCGGTCGTGGAGGCGGCCCGGCCGGAGTCCGAGCCGGGTGACGCGGAGGGCCTGGTCCGCGTCATCGACGCGGTGTGGGAGTGGGTGGAGAAGAACCCGGACGAGGCCCGCCTCTACCAGGTGCAGGTCGCCTCGGCCAACGGCAGCGTCAAGGTCCTGCGGGACGAGTTCGAGCAGCGGCACATCCAGCGCGGCTACGACTACCTGCCCGAGAGCACCACCCGCAGCCCCCGGGCGGCGAAGGCGAGGCACGCGGCACAGGCGCTCGCGGTCCGCACCCTGATCAGCACGACCATGCTGGTCACCGCACTGCGGGCGGAAGGCGGACCGCTGTCCCAACTGCCCTCGCGGTCCGTGCTCGAGGCGGTAAGGGAGCTCGCGCTGCGCATCGTCGCCACCGAACAGGAACCGACGCCGCCGACGCCGCCCACTCGGGGCACCCGGCGGAAGAAGCCGGCCGTCGCCGGCGCCACGGACCTGACCTGACCTGCCCTGACTTTCTCAAACCGTCAGGACCGAGCAGGCGCTGATTCCGGGGGCCCCGTACACATGGGTGAAGCCCACCCGGGGCGAGCCCGGTACCTGCGCACCCGGGGCCCGGCCCTGTAGCTGTCGTACGACCTCGTGGAACTGGCGCAGCCCGGAGGCGCCGACCGGCTCCCCGCCCGCCAGACAGCCGCCGTCGGTGTTGACCGGTATCCGGCCCGTGGGATCCGTGGCTCCGGCGGCCAGCAGTTCCTCCTGCTCGCCGTGTGCGCACAGGCCGGTCTCCGCGAGGTGGATCAGTTCCGAGCCGCTGTCGGTGTCCTGGAGTTGGGCGACCTGGACATCGGCGGGCCGTATCCCCGCCGTACGGTAGGCCGCCTCGGCCGCGTCGACGCTGGGGCTGTGGTGCGGTCCCGGCGGCAGCCAGGGCGAGAACACCTCGAACGAGCCGAACCGCCGGGTCCGGAACGCCAACGACGCCAGCTTCACGGGCTGTTCGCACAGGTCGAACGCGCGGTCGCCGAGCGCCAGCACCAGGGCCGCCGCGCCCTGACCGGGAGAACAGAACATGTACTGGGTGAGCGGGGGACTGACCTCGGCGGAGTCGAGGATCTCCTGCTCCGTCAGCGGCTTGCGCCGCCAGGCAAGGGGGTGTTGCGAGCCGTTGCGGAAGGCCCGCGCGGCGACCATCGCCAGCGCGCGCTCCGAGATCCCGTGCTCGTACAGGTACCGCTGGGTCTTCAGCGCGAAGAACTGGGTGGTCAGCATCATCCCGGTCTCGGCGTACCAGTCACCCAGGCCGTAACGGGCGGCGGAGACATGGAACGCGCCCCGCTCGTGCTTGTCGAACCCCACCGCCAGTCCCACGGACGCCTCGCCCGCGCGCAGCGCGTTGGCCACCGCCAGCACGGTGGAGGCACCGGTCGCGCAACCGTTCTGCACGTTGACGAAGGGCACGCCGGTCAGACCCAGCCGGCCCACCAGCGTGTCCGGCTTGCCGGAGACGTCGGAGCCGCCGGCCGCGAAGCCGATGTCCTCCCAGACCACGCCGGCGTCGGCCAGCGCCTCGCGTATCGCGCCCTCGGCCATGTCCATGCCGGTGACGCTCTCGTCGCGGCCGAAGGGACGCATCCCGCAGCCGACCACGTACACCTCGTCGCGCCGGCTCATAGCTCCCCGTCCCGCTCTGCGCGGAACGCGAAGGTCACCACGTCGGTCCCGTCGTCGTCCCGGTACGCGGGAACCGTGGTCAGCCGTACCGGCAGACCGATCCGGATCTCCGCACGCGGAACCGTCAGCAGCGCCTCGACCAGCACCTCACCGAGGTCCACATAGCCCACGTGATAGGGCCGGTGGCCGTCGGCCGGCGTCCGGTACGGCGGTTTCGGCGGGAACGCCTGACGGGTCCACGACCACACGCGCCCACGCACCGGCAGTACCTGGGCGGACATCGCCCCCTCCGAACACCGGGGGCACGAGGCCTGCCGGGGAAAGACGACCGTGCCGCACCCCGAGCAGCGGGCGCCGGCGAGACGCGGCGGCTCCCCGTCACCCGACTCGGGGTTCCCCGGGTTCTCGAACAGCGACTCGTCGATGAGCCTGGTGGACATGTCCGTCCCTCCCTTCCTCTCCTGAGGTTCTTTCGGTGTCACCAGCCCAGCAGGCCGGCCAGCCGTTCCCGATGGTGTGCGGCGCCGCCCAGCAGCACCGCGTCGGACTGGGCCCGCCGGAAGTACAGGTGTGCGTCGTGCTCCCAGGTGAAGCCCATCCCGCCGTGCAGCTGTACGCACTCGGCGGCGACGGAGACGAACGCCTCGCCGCACCACGCCTGGGCCACCGCCGCCGCCTCCGCCAGCGCCTGCGGGGAGCCGTCCGTCAGGACCGCCCGGACCACGGCCGACCGTGCGGCCTCGACCTGGAGGAGCATGTCGGCGCAGGCGTGCTTGACGGCCTGGAAGCCGCCGATCGCCCTGCCGAACTGGGTACGGTCGCGCACATGGGCCACCGTCATGTCCAACGCGGCCTGCGCGCCGCCCAGTTGCTCGGCGGCCAGCGCCACCAGGGCCACGTCCAGAGCGCGGGAGACGATGTCCGCCCCCTCGCCGCCGGCGGTAAGCGCCCGGACGCGGGCGCCGGAGAAGGCGACCACCGCCTGGCCCCGGCTGAGGTCGAGCGTGGGCACCCGGCGCGCCGTGACCCCCGGCTCGCGCGGGTCGGCGAGGAAGAGGTCGACGCCGTCGGTCCCGGCCGCGGCGACCACCAGCGCCTCCGCGTCGGCGCCGTCGAGGACGAACGGCGCGGTGCCGTCCAGCAGCGGGGTGCCGCCGTGCCAGGAGACCGCCACCGGCACGGCGTCGGCCCGCCATGTCCCGTCGGGCGATGCCACCGCCAGAGCGTGCACGGCGCCCTCGGCCAGCCTGGCCAGCGCCCTGTCCGCCGTACCGCAACCGGCCAGCACCTGTCCGGCCAGCACGGTGGAGGACAGCAGCGGCACCGGGGCCAGCGTCCTGCCCAACTCCTCGCAGACCACGGCGATCTCGGCGAGACCGCCGATGCCTCCCGCCGCCTCGGGCAGACCCAGGCCCGCGAGCCCGACCTGCCGGCCGAGCGCGTCCCACAGGCCGGCGTCGATACCGGGGGCGGCCTCGGACAGCCGGCGTACCGCGCCGGTGCCGCCGGCGTCCGCGCACACCGACCGTACGGTCTCGCGGAGGTCCTCCAGTTCGGTGTCCGACAGGGCCGTGCCTTCGGTGACGGTGCTGGTCATCGTGCGCTCCCGCTGTCGTCGTACCGCTGCGGCCGCTCCGGCTCCCGCAGGGCGCTGTGTGCCGCCGCCATCCGGGCCACCGGCACGCGGTGCGCGGAACAGGACACGTAGTCGAGGCCGAGGTCGTCGCAGAAAGCGATCGACTCGGGGTCGCCGCCGTGCTCACCGCACACGCCCAGCTTGATGCCGGGCCGCACCCGCCGGGCCCGCTCGACCGCCAGGGCGATCAGCGCGCCCACCCCGTGCGGATCGAGCCGCGCGAACGGACTGGCGGTCAGAAATCCGCGTTCCTGGTAGTCGGCGAGCACCTGGCGCTCGACGTCGTCCCGGGAGAACCCGTAGGTGAGCTGGGTGAGATCGTTGGTGCCGAAGGAGAAGAACTCGGCGTGCTCGGCGAGTTCCCCGGCCAGCAGCGCGGCCCGTGGCGTCTCGATCATCGTGCCGAGCCGGTACGGGACCTCCACCCCGGTGCGGGCTGTGACGGCGTCGGCGGCTCCTCGTACGTACGCGGCCGCGGCGGCGAGTTCCTCCGGCAGGCTGACCAGCGGGATCATCACCTCCAGCGCCGGCCGCACGCCGGTAGCGGCGACCTCCGTCCAGGCGGTGAACAGGGCCTCGGCCTGCGCCGGGTAGAGCCGCTCGTGCAGCAGCGCCAGCCGGACCCCGCGCAGCCCGAGCATCGGGTTCGCCTCGCGCAGTTCGGCGGCCCGCTGCTCCTCGGCCGCGTCCAGGGCCTGCCCGGGCGCGGGCAGGAACTCGTGCAGCGGGGCGTCCAGCAGACGCACGGTCACCGGGCGGTTCCCCACTGCGGCCAGCAGCGCGCGGAAGTCCTCGTGCTGGGCCCGCTCCAGTCCCGACATCGCCTCGTCGCGGGCGGCCGGGTCGGCGGCCAGCAGCACCCGGCGGATCAGCGGCAGCCGATCACCGAGGAACTGGTGCTCCGTACGGCACAGCCCGACGCCCTCCGCACCCAGGGCGAGAGCCGTGTCCACCTCGGCGGCCGTGTCGGCGTTGACGCGAACCCCTAGGCGGCGTGCGCCGTCCGCCCACTCCAGCAGGGTGGACAGCTCGGGCGGCGGCCCGGCGACACTGACGCTCAGCGTCCCCGCGTAGACGGCGCCGGTACGGCCGTCCAGCGAGACCGGGTCGCCCTCGCGCACCAGCCGCTCCCCGAAGCGGACCGTCCCGGCGGCCACGTCGACGCGCAGCCCCTCGGCGCCGCACACGGCGGGCTTGCCGGCGCCCCGGGCCACCACGGCGGCGTGCGAGGCGATGCCGCCGCTGCCGGTCAGTACGGCGGCGGAGGCAAGCATTCCCGGGACGTCCGCCGGGGTCGTCTCGGCGGCCACGAGCACGACCCGTGTACCGTCCGCGGCCAGTTCCAGGGCACGTCCGCTGGAGAGGACGACCACTCCGGTGGCGGCCCCCGGGGAGGCGGGCAGCCCCTTCACCAGGAGTTCCTCCGTACCGGTCAACCGCAGCTGGGGGTGCAGGAGTTCCTGCACCTGCGCCGGTGTGATGCGCCGTACGGCCTCCTCGTGGCCGATCGCGCCGTCCCGGGCCAGGTCGGCGGCCAGGCACACCGAGGCCCGCAGCGGCGGGCGGGGCTGCGCGGAGGCGGCGAGCAGGGAGATCTCGTCGTCGCGCACCTCGAAGTCGACCGTCACCGGCGCCCGCAGATGACGCTCGAGGGTGAGCAGGGAGTGCTCGAGCAGAGCGGTTCCGCCCGCGAGCCGGTCCAGGGGTTCCCCGGTGTGCGGTGGCGGGGCGCTGCGGCGCACCCCACGGAAGAAGGAGCCCCGCGGGGCGAGGCGCCCGGTCTCGGGGTCGCGGCTGACGGCTGTGCCGTAGCCCGAGTGGTCCGCCGGGCCGATGCGCAGGGCCTGCACATGCAGGGCGAGCGCCAGGTCGGCGGGCAGCCGCTGGGAGCGGCGGGACCTTCTCGCGCGTGGCGAGTCCCACCGGGCGAGGAGGGCGCGGGCGGCCAGCGCGAGCTGCTGCGCCGGGTCGTCGGGGAAGGGCCGGGAGCCGTGCTCGGCGGCCAGGGCCAGCAGCACCTCCACCCGTTCCCGAGGTCCGGGCGTGTCCAGGACGGCGTCGTCGAGCACCGCGCCCGGGACGTCGAGGGCGTACTCGGCGATCATCCGCACGGTGGCGGCCCATACGTCGTACAGCGCGTCCGCCCGCCCGATGACGGCGCACGCGGCGTCCGCACGGGCGGGGGTGAGGCCCAGACAGGCCAGGTCCGGCGGCAGCCCGGCGATCTCGGTCGGCGCGCTCGCCGACAGCCGCAGCAGCAGTGGCCGGGCCGGGTCGCCGATGTGCCGTCCCGCAAGCTGTTCGACCAGTTCCACAGCGGCTTCGGCGGTGTCCGCCTCGCACAGCGACGCGGACGCGCCGGCGGGCACGGTGAGCCCCGGTACGACCGGCAGTCCGAGGGCGACCAGCCCGTCCATCGCCGCGCCGTGCGCGCCCAGTTCATCGGCGGCCAGGCCCCGGCTCCGGCCCTGCCCGTAGGGCACGAGGATCCGGCCGGGCGTCGCGAAGGCCGTATCGGACTGTGCGAGCGGGCCCGCCTCGCGGTCGGTGACGCTCAACCCCGGCTCCTGGTGACCAGCTCCTCTTCGCGGGCCTCGTCCTCGGCCCGGCTGATGCCCAGGACGAGCAGCAGCTCCTGGTGCAGCCGCATCCACACCGTGTGGTACGAGTCGCACAGCGGCGAGGCGAGCCAGGCTGGCGCGCCGTCGTCGAAGCGGTCGAGGGCTTCCTCGAGGGCCGTCAGGTACCGGTCGCTGCCCGCGAGCACCGGGCCCAGCCGGCGCAGCACGGGCTGAATGGCCTCGTGCACGTCCTCCAGCGACTCCCGCACACCGGCGTCGTAGACGTCGTCGGAGTGGTCGTTGGCGGAGCCGTCCGGGCGGCACTGCCATGCCGTGCACACATCGCGGATCTTCCGGTTGACCGGCAGGAACGCCTCGTAGGCGGCGGTGATCCGCTCCTCCCGCTCCGAACCGGCGGGAACCCGAAGGAGCCGCGCGGCGGCCTCCTTGGCCCGCTCGGTCGGCAGCACCACCGGCCCCTTCACCATCGCCAGGCCGGCGTCGACCAGCGGACGGTGCTCGGACTCCGGTCGGCCGCGCCACATACCCCGCAGCACGAGGTCGACGACGGCTTCGGTGAGGGGCTCGTCGGACGCGTCCGGAAGGTCCACGGCAGCAGATTGCATCGCCACACCTTTTGCTCGGTTTCGTGTTGCCCGGAGGTTACGCCCCGGCGGGCCGGTTAGTGAAGAGGGTCTCAAGAAACACTTTTGGCGGCGAGGAACGACGTCATGCGCTCCTGGGCCGCTGTGCCAGCCGCCAAGGAGGCGATCAGGCGTGCCTCCTCGACGAGGTGGAGGCGCAGCTCCGCACCGCTGCCGGCGCGCAGCAGCCCCTTCGCGGCGCGCAGGGCGTCACCGGCGCCGGCGGCCAGATCGGCCGCGGTCCGGTGTGCCGCCCGGTCCAGTTCCTCGTCCTCCACGCACCGGGAGACAAGGCCCCACTGTTCGGCGTCGCCCCCGGTCAGGACCCGGTTGGTCAGGATCAGGTCGGCCGCCCGGCGGGGCCCCACCAGGCGCGGCAGGAACCACGAGGCCCCGCAGTCCGGCGTGAGCCCGATCGCCGTGTACGCCAGCCGGAACCGCGCGGACCGGGCCGCCAGGACGATGTCACCCACGAGTGCGAGGCCGATCCCGCCGCCCGCGGCCGCGCCGCGCACGGCGGTCACCAACGGCACCGGCAGTTCGTACAGGGCCTGTATCGCCGCGTGCGCGGCGCTCGCCACCGCGTGCACATAGCCGCCCGTCTCCGTGCCGAGACCGGCGAATGCGCGCAGGTCACCGCCCACGCAGAAGCTGCCGCCCGCCGACCGCAGGAGCACCGCGCCGCCCGGATCGGCGGCCACCTCGGCGGTCGCGTCACGCAGCGCCTCGGCCGTCCTCAGGTCCAGGGCGTTGCCCCGCCCCGGGGCATCAAGTCTCACCTCGACGACCCCGTCGTCGTGGCGGACGATCCGGACCGGGTCGCTGCTCGCGGGGAGGGTCATGGGCTTGCTCCTGTCGTCTTCCCGTCGCCGGGTGCCTTCCGGCAAGATACTTAAGACGCTATACAGTTTCTAGAACGCGACGGGAGTCGATGCCCGTACGCCCGTCGGCGGGAGGCCCCGTGCCCATTCAGTTCGATGTCGATCCGGCTGTCGCCCAACTCGCCGCGTCCACGGCCGAGTTCGTGCGCGAGGTGGTCATCCCGGCCGAGCGCGAGTGCGGCGGGTCCGTGCACGACGCCCCCGAGGACCTGCGTCGGACTCTTCAGAAAGCCGCCCGTGAGGCGGGCGTGTTCGCCCCGCACGTGCCGGCCCGCTGGGGCGGACACGGGCTCGACCTGCGCGGACAGGCGGTGGTGTTCGAAGCGGCGGGCTACTCGCTGCTCGGACCGCTGGCCCTGAACTGCGCCGCCCCGGACGAGGGCAACATGCACCTCCTGGAGAAGGTGGCCACCGAGGAACAGCGGGAGAGGTACCTGCGTCCGCTGGCCGCGGGCGACATTCGCTCCTGCTTCGCCATGACCGAGCCCGCCCCGGGAGCGGGCGCCGACCCCCGCTCCCTGCGCACCACCGCGACCCGGGTGCCAGGCGGCTGGCGTATCGACGGACGCAAGTGGTTCATCACCGGCGCCCATGGAGCCAGCTTCGCCATCGTCATGGCCCGCACCTCCGGCAGCCCAGGCGACCCGGGCGGCGCCACCATGTTCCTGGTCGACGCCGACACCCCCGGTATGCGCGTCGTCCGGGACATCGAGACCCTCGACGAGTCGCTCTTCGCCGGGCACAGCGAGCTCGTCTTCGAGGAGTGCGTGGTGGGGGAGGAGCAGGTGCTCGGCGCGGTGGACCACGGCTTCGAGGGCGCCCAGGTACGGCTCGGGCCCGCCCGGATGACGCACTGCATGCGCTGGCTGGGGGCGGCCCGCCGCGCCCAGGACGTCGCGCTGGAGCGGGCGGGGAGCCGGATGGCGTTCGGCTCGACCCTTGGCGACCTCGGCATGGTCCAGCAGCTGCTGGCCGACTCCGAGATCGACATCGAGGCGAGCCGCGCCCTGATCCTGCGTACCGCCTGGGAGCTGGACACCGGCTCCGCCGCGGCTTCGCAGCTCACCTCCGTGTCCAAGACCTTCGTGGCGGAGGCGGTGAACAGGGTGGTCGACCGGGCGGTCCAGATCTGCGGCGCCCTCGGCATCTCGACCACCGACGCCCCGCTGTCCCGCCTGTACCGGGAGGTCCGGCCGTTCAGGATCTACGACGGCCCGTCGGAGACCCACCGCTTCGCCATCGCCCGCCGAGCGGTACGGCCGTACCGGCAGCCGCGACAGGTGAACCAGGGGGGATGAACCAGCGGGGGTAAGCCAGAGGGAATGACGGCTCGTCAGCTCAGCTTTCGGCAATACAGCGCGTCCGGAGTGCGTGCCGAGCCCACCCGGCCCGTGTACGCGATCCCGGCCGCGTACTCGTCGTCCGCGCACTGGCCCTTGTAGCGGCCGCTCGCGAAGTCGCCGCCCTTGGGGGCCGCACCCCTGTTGTCACCCCGGTCGAACCAGACCGTACGGCCGACCCCGCCGAGCCTGCCCGCCGGAGCGGCCGCGCACAGGGCGGCCGAGACGGCGGAGCCGCGGACGCTGTAACCGGTGAGGAAGTAGGCGTCGGGGCACTGGAGTTTGGTGTATCCGGACGCCCAGTCGCCGCCCGGCCGGACATGGCGCTCGTCCGTGACCACCTCGTGTCCGCCGGCCGGGTCCCGCAGCGGCCCGGCGGTCACGTCGGAGCACAGGCCCCGGTTGCCGGTGTGGCTGAGGCCGAGCAGGCGCTGCCCGTCGGGGCACGTGGCCTTGCGGGCTCCGGAGTCCCAGTCGGGCAGCGCGCGCATGCGCCGGGAGGCGACGAAGTCGCCGTGGTCGGGGCTGAGCATCGACCAGTCCGTCACGGGGGCGATACGACCGGTGCGGCCGGGGGCTCCGATGAGCCGGGTCCAGGCGGCGGCCCGCCAGTCGTCGCCGTCGTACAGCCCCATACGGTGGCCCGACGCGTCCCAGTGCAGCAGTGCCCAGCCGTTGCCCTTGCGGTTCTCGTGCCATCCCACGAGCGGCCAGTACGCGAAGTCGGCGTCGGTGCGGATCAGTTGATCGACGAAGTTCTCGAACCAGGCGCGCTGCTTCGTGCCCGTCTCCTCGCGGCCCCCGACGCCGAACTCGCTGATCCAGAGGGGGGCGGTGAAGTGCTGGTCCTGTTCGGCGGTGACGAAGAAGGCCTGCCGGTTCAGTACGTCGATCAGTTCGGTCGGGCTGAAGTCGCGGTAGCGGGGGTCGCTGGTCTCGCCGGTTCCGGTGGCGCCGCTGTGGTTGGGGCCGGTGTAGTCGTAGAAGTGGGCGGAGTACACGAGCTTGCCGGAGTCGACGAGGGTGTGCGAGAGGCGGCGTACGGGCTCCAGGGTGGGGCGTTCATGAGGGAGACCGTCGACGGGGACGCCGGTCCAGTTGATGCCCTCGACGATGATCAGGAGATCGGGGTCGGCCTCCGTCAGGATGCGGTCGCCGACGCGCTGGGAGGCGGCGAACCAGTCGTGGTCGTCGCCCAGGCCCCAGTTGGGGTCGTCCAGGATGTTGCGGCGGACCTCGTTGTAGAGGTCGGCGCCGACGACACGCTGGTTGTCCCGGTAGCGCCGGGCCATGAAGAGCCAGTCGTTCTCCCAGGTCGCGGTGGACTGGCTGGTGTTCCAGCGTTCGTTGCCGTCGACTCCGCAGCACCAGCGTGTGGTGTTGGTGTGGTTGTTCAGGATCACCGCGAGCCCGGCGGCGGTGAGTTCCCGCACGACGGCGTCGTACACCTGGAGCGGGGTTTTGGCGCGCAGGGAGGGGTTGGCGGCCACGGATGCGTCCGTGACGGGACGGCTGTCGTGGATCATCTCGTTGGAGAAGGGCAGCCGGATGCTGTTGATTCCGATTTCCTGGAAACCGGCGATGATTTCGGCCATGGGGGCCCGGTCCAGGCCGAGCGGCATTCGACCGGAGTTCTCCCCGGCGTGATGATCGGTGTCCGCGTCCGGGCTTCCCGAGCCGTTCCAGGTGCCGCTGGCGCCGTGCCAGTTGCCGGACCGCAGCTTGAATCGGTCGCCGTTGGCGTCGACGATCCACCGGCCGCGGGTGCTGAGCGGCGGGGTCCAGTTCGCCGCGGTCGCGGCGATCTCGGGCGGGGCGATATCGGAGGGGGAACCTGCCTCCGGGCCGGGTGCCCGTCCGACTGCCGCCTCCGCGGCCGCCGCCGGGGCCACGACGAGGAGTACGGCGGCCAGTACGGCCCTGGACCTGACGAGGATTCCGCGCACGGTCACCATCCTGAGGCGCACATTGTCATGGCGACGTCATCATGAAGGATCGGGCGGCATTGGTCCAGGCCTTTATGAGGACGGACGCTGAGCGGAGGGCGGCGCTCCGAGCGGAGCGAAACCGGTTCGAGTGCCCCGCGTTCGCCCATTCAGTCCCTCGTTCGCGGGTCTTTTCCGGGCGGCCAAAAGCTTCACGTCAGGCTTTGGTTGTCTGACGGCAACTGCGTTAATCTTCACCGGATTTTTCTCATCCGGCCGATCCGTGAACTGCGGAAACACGGTCGCTGGGAGGGCCTTTCACGGGCCCGGCGCGGGTTCCGAGTCCTCGGAGTGAGGGCTCTTGGGGAGCGGAACGAGGGTGCGCATGAACAGCAGGACGACCGAGGCCGACCGGGCCCCGGGCGAGCAGGAGCTGCGGCAACTCCTGGCCGGACTGACGGCGGTACGGGACGGTGACTTCGGCACCCGGCTGCCGTCCGACGGTGAGGGACTGCTCGGCGACATCGCGACGGTCTTCAACGGCATGGTGGACCAGCTGTCCGTGTTCACCTCCGAGGTCACGCGGGTGGCCCGCGAGGTGGGCACCGAGGGCACGCTCGGCGGGCAGGCGGAGGTGCCGGGGGTCTCGGGCACCTGGGCCGACCTGACCGACTCGGTCAACGCCATGGCGGGGAATCTGACCACTCAGGTGCGCGACATCGCGCAGGTGGCGACCGCGGTCGCCAGGGGTGACCTGTCGCAGAAGATCGACGTCCCGGCGCGTGGCGAGATCCTGCAGCTGAAGGAGACCGTCAACACGATGGTCGACCAGCTGTCGTCGTTCGCGGCCGAGGTCACCCGGGTGGCCCGGGAGGTCGGCAGCGAGGGCCGGCTCGGCGGACAGGCTCAGGTGCCCGGTGTCGGCGGTGTCTGGCGCGACCTGACCGACTCGGTCAACTTCATGGCGGGAAACCTCACTTCGCAGGTCCGCAACATCGCCCAGGTGACCACGGCCGTGGCCGAGGGCGATCTCTCGCAGAAGATCACGGTGGATGCCCGGGGGGAGATCCTGGAGCTGAAGAACACCATCAACACGATGGTGGACCAGCTGTCCGGGTTCGCGGACGAGGTCACCCGCGTCGCCCGCGAGGTCGGCACCGACGGGCGCCTCGGCGGACAGGCGGACGTCAAGGGTGTGAAGGGCACCTGGCGGGACCTCACGGACTCCGTGAACTTCATGGGGGCCAACCTCACCGGCCAGGTCCGCAACATCGCCCAGGTGGCCACGGCGGTGGCTCAGGGTGATCTCTCGCAGAAGATCACGGTGGATGCCCGGGGGGAGATCCTGCAGCTCAAGGACACCATCAACACGATGGTGGACCAGCTGTCCGGGTTCGCGGACGAGGTCACCCGCGTCGCCCGCGAGGTCGGCACCGAGGGCAACCTGGGCGGCCAGGCCATCGTCCGGGGCGCGTCGGGAACCTGGAAGGACCTGACCGACAACGTCAACGTGATGGCGTCGAACCTGACCGGGCAGGTCCGCTCGATCGCCCAGGTCGCCACCGCCGTCGCACGCGGCGACCTCTCCCAGAAGATCACGGTCGAGGCCAAGGGCGAGGTCGCGGCCCTCGCGGACGTCATCAACACCATGGTCGACACCCTCTCCGCGTTCGCCGACGAGGTCACCCGCGTCGCCCGCGAGGTCGGCACCGAGGGACGCCTCGGGGG
Organism: Streptomyces sp. NPDC047042; assembly: GCF_040644035.1. NCBI lineage: Bacteria > Bacillati > Actinomycetota > Actinomycetes > Kitasatosporales > Streptomycetaceae > Streptomyces > Streptomyces sp. NPDC047042. The sequence goes on from NZ_JBEYVP010000009.1 coordinate 30,268, forward strand.
CCAGGCCCATGTGCCGAACGTCGCCGGCACCTGGAAGGACCTCACCGACAACGTCAACTCGATGGCCAACAACCTCACCGGCCAGGTCCGCAACATCGCCCTGGTGACGACCGCGGTGGCCGGCGGTGACCTGTCGAAGAAGATCGACGTCGACGCCCGGGGCGAGATCCTCGAGCTGAAGACCACCATCAACACCATGGTCGACCAGCTGTCGTCGTTCGCGGCCGAGGTCACCCGGGTGGCCCGGGAGGTCGGCAGCGAGGGCCGGCTCGGCGGCCAGGCCGAGGTCGAGGGCGTCGAGGGAACCTGGAAGCGGCTCACCGAGAACGTCAACGAGCTGGCCGGGAACCTCACCCGACAGGTCCGCGCGATCGCCGAGGTCACCAGCGCCGTCGCCGAGGGCGACCTGACCCGCTCGATCACCGTCGAGGCCTCCGGCGAGGTCGCCGACCTCAAGGACAACATCAACTCCATGGTGGAGTCCCTGCGGGAGACCACCCGGGCCAACCAGGAGCAGGACTGGCTCAAGACCAACCTCGCCCGGATCTCCGGCCTGATGCAGGGCCACCGCGAGCTGCCCGTCGTGGCCGAACTCATCATGGACGAACTCGCGCCCCTGGCCTCCGCGCAGTACGGCGCCTTCTACCTCGCCGAGGACACCGAGCGAGGCCCCGAACTGCGGCTGGTGGGCTCGTACGGCTATCCCGCCGACACCGACCGGCGCGAGCGGATCCCCGTAGGGCGCTCGCTGGTCGGGCAGGCGGCGCGCAACCGCCGGCCCATCAGCGTGGAGGAGCTGCCGCCGGGCTATGTGACCATCTCCTCCGGTCTCGGACAGGCCGTGCCCAGCGCCCTGACGGTGCTGCCCATCGTGGTCGAGGACCAGGTCCTCGGTGTCATCGAGCTGGGCTCCGTCACCGCCTTCACCCAGATCCACCAGGACTTCCTCGCCCAGTTGATGCCGACCATCGGCGTCAACCTCAACACCATCGTCGCCAACGCCCGCACCGACGAACTGCTCGGGGAGTCCCAGCGGCTGACCGCCGAACTCCAGGCCCGCTCCGAGGAGTTGCAGGTCCAGCAGGACGAACTCCAGCGCTCCAACGCCGAACTGGAGGAGAAGGCCTCCCTGCTGGCCTCCCAGAACAGCGACATCGAGGCCAAGAACCTGGAGATCGAACAGGCCCGGCAGGAACTGGAGACCCGCGCACAGCAGTTGGCCCTGGCCTCGAAGTACAAGTCGGAGTTCTTGGCGAACATGAGCCATGAACTGCGCACCCCGCTCAACAGCCTGCTGATCCTGGCCCAGTTGCTGGCACAGAACCCCTCGCGCAACCTGACGCCCAAGCAGGTCGAGTACGCGGGCATCATCCACTCGGCGGGCTCGGACCTGCTGCAGCTCATCAACGACATCCTCGACCTGTCGAAGGTCGAGGCCGGCAAGATGGACGTCGCTCCCGAGCGGGTCCCGCTGCGCAAGCTGCTGGAGTACGTCGAGGCGACGTTCCGTCCGATGACGACGCAGAAGAGCCTGGACTTCACGGTGGCCACCGCCCCGGGCACCCCCGCCGACCTGCTCACCGACGACTCCCGGCTGCGCCAGATCCTGCGCAACCTCCTGTCGAACGCCGTGAAGTTCACCGAGCACGGCGGCGTCGCACTGCACATCGAACCCGCCGGGGACCGGGAGGTGCCCATCGGCGTCCTCCGCGGCGGTCCCGTCGTCGCCTTCAGGGTGAAGGACACCGGCATCGGCATCCCCCAGCAGCAGTTGGAGACGATCTTCGGCGCCTTCCAGCAGGCGGACGGCACCACCAGCCGCAAGTACGGCGGCACCGGGCTCGGCCTGTCCATCACCCGGGAGATCGCCCATCTGCTGGGCGGCGCCGTCACCGTCGACAGCACACCCGGTCAGGGCAGCACCTTCACCCTCTATCTCCCCGTGGCCCGCGCCGACTTCGAGGAGGTGCTCGACGGCAGTGGCATGCCGACGGAGCAACCGCACCCCACCGGCCGGGAGTTGACCCCGGCCCGCCGACCGGACGCCACCTCCACCGCGCATCCCGAGCAGCGCCGACGGCGCCTGCTGGTCGTCGAGGACCGCCCGCGCGGACTGCTGACCCTCGTCGCCGAACGCGCGGTCGCCGACCTCGAGCCCGACGCCGACCAGCTCGGGGCCATCGACATCATCACGGCGATCGGCGCACAGGAGGCGGCGAGCACCCTGGCCGCCGAGCCCTGCCACTGCGTCGTCCTGGAACTCGGCATGTCCGACGACGAGGGCACACGTCTGCTGGAGGCCATAGAGGGTGACTCGGCGCTGGCCGGCGTGCCCGTACTGGTGCACACCGGCCACCGTGTGGACCTCGCGCAGGAACAGACGTTGCGTTCCCGCGCCGCCGGCCGCCCGCTCGCCTTTCTCTCCAGCCTCGACGAACTGCGCGAACGCATCACCCTGCACCTGTCAGCCGAGGAACCCGGGGACGTCCTGTCACTGGTCCGCGCCGAGGAGTCCCAGCGCCCGGCCGCGCAGGTCGTCGAGGGCGCCTTCCACGGCCGTACGGTGCTCGTGGTCGACGACGACGCGCGCAACCTCTTCGCGCTGAGCGGGATGCTGGAGCTGCACGGCTTCCACGTCCTGCACGCCGACAACGGACGCAAGGGCATCGAGATGCTGCTCGCCCATCCGGACGTCTCGGTGGTCCTGATGGACGTGATGATGCCGGAGATGGACGGCTACACCGCCACCGCGGAGATCCGGGCGATGCCCCAGTACGCCGATCTGCCCATCATCGCCGTCACCGCGAAGGCCATGCCCGGCGACCAGGAGAAGAGCCTCGCGTCGGGCGCGAACGACTACGTCACCAAGCCGGTCGACACCGACGACCTCATCGGCCGCGTCCGGCGATGGCTGTCCGAATGACGGTCCGGCACACCGCCGCGCGCACCGGCCGAACACGTGGTGTCGCAGGACGCCCGAGCCGAGGAACAGGTCAACCGTGAGCAATCCCCGTCCGCCGGCCGAACCACCCGCCGAGGATCCGGCGGAGGACCCCGGCCCGCCGTCCGACAACCCACCGGCTTCGATGCCCGTCGCCCGCGCCGACGCTCAGACCGCCGCCACCGATACGCAGGAGCGGTACGAGGGAGAAGAGGGGGACCCGAAGGGAGCGGGAGCGCCCTCCCGCGTCGGCAGACTCGCGGCGACCGTGGAGCGACTGCGCCGCGAGGTGCGGACCGCCCACGCGGAAGCGGACGGACGCGCCCTGATCGAGCTGGCCAAGGGCATCCTCGTCGAGCGGCTCGGCTGCGGACCGTCACAGGCGGCACGGCAGCTCGCCGAGCTGACCGAACAGGCCGGTGTGACACCCCTCGAGTTCGCCGTCGACGTCATCAACCAGGCCGCCCGCGACCGGCTCTCCGACGTGACGACCGCCCTCCTCGCGAGCCCGGCTGACCACGGCGACACCACCGACCCGCCGGGGCGGGACTCCTTCGCCGTACGGCTGCGGACCGCCGAGAGCGGTGCGCTGGCCGCCCACGACGCCCAGGCCGTGGCCGACTCCCTGCTGGAACACGCCCTGACGCCGCTCGGCGCGGAGGCCGTCGCCATCTGGGCGCTGGGCGCCGACGGCTCCCTCACCCTGGCGGGCAGCGCCGGATTCCCGGCCGCCGAGGCGGCCCGCTGGCGGTACGTACCGCCGGGCGTGGTGACGGTGGCCCGGCGCGGACTCGGTGAGCGAACGGGACAGTGGATCGGCAGCCTGTCCGAGACCGGGCTGCCCTCCATCGGCCGGCACCACCACCCCGACGGCGGCCGGGTCGCCGTACCCGCGGGCACCGGCGGCCGGATCCACGGAGTGCTGGAGATCGTCTGGCCCACGCCGCTGGGAGCCCAGCCCCCGCAGATCGTCCGGCAGATCGAGGCCCTGGCCGAGCTGTGCGCCCACACGCTGGAGACCTGCTCCCCGCCCCGACCCGACGCTGACACCCGGACCTGGCCCCGGCCGGACCTCACCGAGCTGATGGACCTGGCCGACGGCCTCCACGACCCCGCGCTGGTCCTCGTACCGCACCTGGACGTCACCGGGGACCTGGCCGACTTCCGCATCCACCACGTCAACACCCACTTCCTCGACCCGGCCGGCCGGCCGCGCGGCGCCGTCAACGGAGCCCTGCTCCTGGAGGCGTATCCGATGGCCGCCGGCGAGAGCGAGCTGTTCGAGCAGATCGAACGGGTCTATGCCACGGGCGAGCCGTTCCGCGCCCGCCGGATGCGGCTCACGGCCCTGGTGGACGACGTCCCGCTGGCCGCCGTCGCCGACATGAGCGTCAGCCGGCACGGCGGCAGCGTCCTTCTCGTGTGGCGCATGGAGGACGAGACCGCACGGCTGGCGAACCTGCTCCAGCACGCCCAACGCCTCGGCCGCATCGGCGGTTTCGAGGAGAACCTCCGCACCGGCGAGATCACCTGGAACGGCCAGCTCTACAGCCTCTACGGCAAGCCGTCCGTCAGCGGCCCGGTCCCGCTGGAGGAACTGCCCGCCCATGCCCACCCGGACGACGCCGTCGTCATCGGCAGGTTCCTGCGCACCCTTCTGCACCAGCGTCGTCCCGCGTCCGCCGCCTTCCGGCTCCAGCGGCCCGACGGTGTGACCCGGCACATCCGCGTCGTGGCCGAGCCGGTCCTCGACTCCGACGGCCGGCTGTTCGTCGTCCGGGGCGCCTACCAGGACATCTCCGCCCATCACTGGACTGAGGTCGCCCTCGCCGCCACCCGCGACCAACTCGCCCACTCCGAGCAGCAGGCAAGCGAACGCAACCGGCTCACCCTCCAGCTCCAGCACGCGATCATGCCTCCGGCGCAGGCCCCGTTGGAGGCTCCGGGACTGCGCGTCGCCGTGCGCTACCGACCCGCGGAGACCCAGCACCTGGTCGGCGGCGACTGGTACGACGCGGTCGTACTGCCGTCCGGGCTGGTGCTGCTGTGTGTCGGGGACGTCGCCGGACACGGCATAGAGGCCGCCACCAGCATGGTCGTCCTGCGCAACGCGCTGCGCGGGCTCGCCGTGACCGGCGCGGGGCCGGGCCAGTTGCTGTCCTGGCTGAACATGGTGGCCCACCATCTGACGGGATCGGTCACCGCCACGGCTGTCTGCGGCCTGTACGACCCCGACCGCCACACCCTGCGCTGGGCCAGGGCGGGCCATCTGCCACCGGTCCTGGTACGCGCCGGTGAAGCGGCACCGCTGCCCTTGATCAAGGGCCTGCTGCTCGGTGCGGTGCCCGAGGCTACGTACGAGGAACAGGAGGTCCAACTGGCCGTCGACGACACCCTGTTGATGTACACGGACGGCCTGATCGAACGCCGTGACCGATCCGTCGAGGAATCCCTGGCCCAACTGCTGCTGGCCGCGCGCACGGTGTCGCCCACGCTCGACCAGCAGTTGGACCGCCTGCTCACGTACAGCAAGTCCGACACGGACGACGACACGTGCATCGTGGGCGTCCGGGTGACCTGACCGCACATCACCAAAGGGGTGGGGGCGCACCGGCGTTCGGTGCGCCCCCACCCCTTCTCAGGCGTCGCGGAGCGTTCTACCGCGGGGTGTTCTACCAGCGATACCAGCGGCCTCGCTGCCCGCCTGCTCCGGTGGAGCGAGCGAGGAATCCGACCAGCCAGATCACCAGGACGATCAGGGCGATCCACCACAGGGCCTTGAGCGCGAACCCGGCACCGAAGAGGATCAGGGCGAGAAGCAGAACGAGTATCAGCGGAATCATGGTTATCAACCTCCGTTCCGCCGGGTGCCCCGTCGTGACCTGCGCACACCTTGAGAATTTAACTGTTTCTTATCCGCGGTTCGGGGCATCCGACGGGATTTCTCTCAGTCGCCTGGAGGTCTGTCATCGAGGTCGACGGGCACACGACGAGTACGAGGCGGGTTCGAACGGCAGGAAGGGGAGGCCGGTGACGATCAAGGCGATGGGCTGGGCACATTCGTTTCCCGTTTCGGGAGGTGTGCGCAACGGTCGGCTGTGGACGCGAAGGCAGTTGGAGTCCCTGCCCTGGACCGCCGCCGAGCCCGAGACGGTGGACGCTGTCGTGCTGACGGTGTCCGAACTGCTCACCAACGCCCATGTGCACGCACACAGCGACGCACGTCTGATCCTCACCTGGGACGGCGAATGCCTCCATGTGAGCGTCCATGACGAGGACCCGACCCTGCCACGCCGGCGCGACCCGCAGCCGGGCGAGACCTCGGGCCGCGGAGTGAGCATCGTGCAGACGCTGGCGGACGGCTTGCAGACGAAGTGCCAGCGACACGGCAAGACGGTGTCGGCCTGCTTCCGCCCCGCGCGAGCCGACCGCCCGGGCGGGCAGTGAGCGCCGCTCCGCCGGAAGCCGGTGTTGCGGTCAGGCGGTGAGCCCCGCGTTCCCGTTCCGCCAGGGCGGCCTGGACGCGGTTCGTGACCTCCAGGGCGGTCAGGACGCGGCTGACGTGGGCCCTGACGGGGCTCTCGCGCATGGGGAGGCGGGCGGCGATGCCGGCGTTGGTGTCACCTTGGGCGAGGAGGGTGAGCGCAGCGCGTTCGCGGGGGTGAGCCTGCCCAGCCGGGCCTTCGCAGCGGTAGCCTCCGGCTGGTTGGCCGCGTAGTAGCGGCGTCACGCCGGTGGCCCGTGCGGCGGCCCGCGCCGCCGCGTCGAGCGCAGCATTCCGGCGGGATCCGTGTCCTTGAGGAGGGAACCGTCGGCACCGGACGCCGTGGCCACGGTGACCGGCCACGGCGCGACTGACCGGCGCAGCCGGGGTACCAGCGGTGCCGCTGGTGGCGCTGACTCGGCTGCGGGTGTCGCTCGCGACGTCGTACGCGGATACCGCCCTGGTGCTGGGCAGGCCGGGCCGGTCGTCCCGAGCTTCAGGAGGCCGACGACCCGGGCCCGTCTGCGGGTCCCGCGGATGGACATGCCCTGCCCGGCAGGCTCGCCACCCCGGGCTGTCCCGGTGCTGGTGTTCGCATCGCCCGCACTGTTGGCGTCGACAACTCCGGTGCCACAAGCGGCAGTCGGCGTCTTCGGGTCAGCTGAAGCAGTGCCGTGTTGCGGGCCCTCGTACCCGGTGCGACGGTGGAAAGGGCGCTGTCGGGACAGTGCCCGGCAGGGACAGTTTTACGGGCGACGGGGCACCCGTCGACGAGCGCGCCGAAGTGGCGCCCCCTTATTCGTGGCCCCGTTCATCCGTCCCCCATCATCCGTCCCCCATCATCCGTCCCCTCATCATTTGTGCCCCCATCATTCGTGCCCCCAGCATCCGCGCGCCGGCACCCGGTGCCCAGGCGGCGCTGCCGCGGGCCTCGTGTCGGCGGCGCGCCTCCATCGAGCTGGGGGAGCACACAGAAAGCGGGAAATGCCATGGCGAACGGACCCTTGGACAGGCGCGCCTTCGGCGGGCAGCCGGACCGGCCCAACGGCTCCCCGGGGGGCCGGGGAGCGGAGTACACCGGTCGGTATGTGATCCTGCTCGACCCGGGTAGTCAGGAGAGCGGACTGAGCGCGCTGCGTTCCGCCGCCGACATCGCGCCCGTGGAGCGTGTCCGGGGAGCCGAGACCGCCAACGTCGCCGAACTCCTCGAGAACCCCAACGTCTCGGTGCAGTTCGAAGAACTGGGCGCCGCCGTCGTCGAGGTGCGGGCCGACCAGCGGCACGCACTGGTGACCATGGCCGAGGCCGACCCCTCGATCATCGCGGCCGAGCCGGAGCGCATGGTCTACGCCTCGGTGATCACCGCCCCGCAGCAGGCACCGACCGAGTTCTTCCCGGCGTACCGCAGCGACGAGAGAGTGGTTGAACGCCACACCAACGCCGAGATCGCGGCGGCACAGGGACCGGCCCTCGACGAGGGGAAGTGGACCTGGGGCCTCCAGGCGATCCGGGCCAGCCTGTCCCACCTGACCGGACGCGGCGTGAAGATCGCCGTCCTCGACACCGGTGTGGACACCGACCACCCCGACCTCGTCGACCGCCTCGAGGAGACGGCCTCCTTCGTGCCCGGCGAGAGCGTCGAGGACGGCCACGGCCACGGCACGCACTGCATCGGCACCGCCGCCGGCCCGGCCAACCCCAAGCAGGGGCCCCGCTACGGCGTGGCGACCGAGGCCCGGATCCTCGCCGGCAAGGTGCTCAGCAACGCGGGCAGCGGCAGCGACGGACAGATCCTGGCGGGCATGGACTGGGCCGTCGCCCGCGGCGCACGGGTGATCTCCATGTCACTCGGCGCTCCGGTCCGCCCGGGAGAGCTCTTCCCCCAGACGTACGAGAAGCTGGCCCAGCGCGCGCTCGCGCGCGGGACGCTGATCGTCGCCGCCGCAGGCAACGAAAGCCGACGTCCCCGGCGCGTCGAGCCCGTCGGCCGGCCCGCCAACTGCCCCTCCATCCTCGCGGTGGCCTCGGTGGACCAGGCGCTCACGACATCGTTCTTCTCCTGCGGCGCCATCAACGGCGAGGGCGGCGAGATCAACATCGCCGCGCCCGGCAGGGACGTGCACTCGGCCGCCCCGGGTGGCGGGTATCAGTCGATGTCGGGTACGAGCATGGCCACGCCGCACGTCGCGGGTGTCGTCGCGCTGCTCGCCGAGGCCAACCCCGACGCCACCACGGCCGACCTCAAGTCCCTTCTCCTGTCCGGCGCGTTCCCGCTGTCGCAAGGGGCCGAGGAAGTCGGCTCGGGTCTGCTCCAGGCCCCATGAGCGGGCCCTCGCAGTCCGAACCGGTCGGAGTCGTCCTCGCGGTCGACCCCGACCGGTTCGCGGACGTGATCGAGGCCGCGCGCCAGGCCGGGCTGACGGTCACGGGTGAGCTGCCGACCCTCGGCGCGCTCTCCGGAACGATCGCCGAGGACCGGATACCGGCCCTGAGGGCGGTCGCCGGCGTCGAATCCGTCGACCGGGACCGAACCGTCGGCCTTCCGCCGCCGGACTCCCCGCTCCAGTAGCTCCAGCAGCACAGGTGCGTGCGGTGATCAGTCCCAGTGGATGTCCGCCAGAGTCTCCAGCGGGGTCCGCTCGGCCGGTGACTTGGACACGAGCAGCTTGTCACCCTTGTGGAGGGTGGAAGGGAAGCGGATGCGGGCACGTTCCTCGATCTCGTCCAGCGTGACCTGGAAGACGCGGAACTCCTCGAGGTCCAGGGACTCGATCTGGACCAGGTTCTGGGTGAGCACGAACGCCTTGGCCTTCAGCTCGCCCCGTTCGGTGTACGTGATGACCTTCCAGAACTCCCGAGGGATCTTGACGCCACGGAAGACGTGGTCGTCGTCCTGGAAGACCGGACCCCCGAAGACGCTGACCTTCAGGTCGTCGACGTCGACATCGGCGAAGACGGCGTCCTCCAGCTTCCCCCACAGCCCGTTCCTGGCGCTCTGGTTGAAGTCGTCCATCTGCGGGGTGATGTTGGTGTAGAAGAACGAGTCGACGTTGGCCTTCTCCGCCTCCGGGAGGCTGCCCCACAGCAGATCGGCGCGGCGCGCTATGTGACCGCGGTCGAGCCGGTTCGCCTCGTACAGCTCGTTGCCCACCTGCACATTGGCCGGGAGCCGGGGGTCCTTGGTGAAGGGGATGCCGGACCGGCTCAGTCGCTTGAGGGAGCCGCCGTCGATGTTCCACCCGACCCAGAACGGGAAGCGGCGCTTCTTGCTGAGCGCCAGCGAGAAGTGCGTGTAGGGGATGACCTCGGAGCCGTCGAGCCGTACGGCGTCCGCGCTGACCTCGGTGGTGAGCTGCGGGAGATCTATCCGCTCGCCCAGGAAGCCCGGGTCGTAGCCCCGCACCGCCGTGACCTCTTCGGGCGCGGGCCGCTGCAGGCTGATGTCGAGCTTCTCGAAGACCGAGCTCGACAGACAGGCCAACGCGTGTTCGTCGGAGTCGCTGTCTTCCTCCCCGCCGAAGTGCACCCCGGCGATGATCCCGCTCGGTCTGCCGTTGCTCTGCTTGAACAGCCATACCGCGCCGGAGTCGCCCCCGCTGCTGATCTCGCCGTCCATCGCCGGGTTGTCGGTGTCGGGTCCGATCTCGAAGCAGCCGATGATCCGCTCGCCGACATCGCCCCCGTAGTCGATCTTGACCATGGTGTCGATGCGGCGGACCACGCCATGGGTCACCCCGGTGGTCCGGCCGCTCTTGATCACCTTGTCCCCGAGCTCCGGCTCGCCCAACTCCTCGGGCACTACGTCGAGTTCGCAGATCTTCCGGTCGAAGTCGCGGCTCGGGTCGAGGGTCGCCACCGCACAGTCGCCGGCGGCACCGAGGTGGGACCGCCTCAGGACGCCGAGGCGGTTCAGTGCGACGCGGTTGTCGTCGAACTTGCCCGGCTGTACGACGGCCTCGCCGAGGTCGCCGTCCGGCCCCTGCAGTACGTGCCAGTTGCTGAGCACGTACGGGGTGCCGTCGGCCTTGTCGAACACGATGCAGCCGATCGTGCCGGCCGAGACGCTGACACCTCCGACACTCGCGCCGGGCATGACCGGGTTCAGGCGGGTCTTGCGCTCCGGCTTCCTGACCTCGGCCACGACGCGGAAGTGCGGCGTGTAACTGCGCTCGACGACGTCGGTGGGCACCTCGACACCGTCGACCGTGATGGTCTGCGGTATTCGATTCGTGCCCAGCGCCTCCATCGCCTCCGGCGCGACCTTGCTGCTGACCGTGAACTGCAGGACTATCTGCTTCCCGCGTGTCCCGTTGCTGACCTTCTGGCCTATGCCGACGGACGACACGTTGGGATCCTTCAGCAGGTCCTGGCCGTGTGCGCGGATGTAGTGCCGGAGGGACTCGATCATCCGGTCCTGGGCGGGGGCCGATTTCCGGGGCGGTGTGGCTGTCTTCTTCTTGCTGTTGGTCACCATGAAATCAGCAAATCAGGCATATGTGGTATATGCCTGATTTGCTCGCCCGATGGGTGTCACGCTGATCCCAGTGATCACCGGCCGTCACTTTTCGGACCACGGTTGTTGATTTCCGGACTGAACGCGACACCGGACTTACGGATTTGGTCTGTACCGATCGACAATGGCTCGCATCGGTATTGGCTTGGCTCGGAGGGGTTGGCTCCGGTTACGGCGTCGTAAGGCTGAGCACACCACTGACGTTCAGGACCTCGTTGCACCCCTGGGCGCGCCGTCCGGTGGCCGGTGTGCCCGGCTTCGAACAGGTCACCTCGACGGTCACGGTGTCGTTCGCGGGGATCTTGATGGGGGTGACCCAGTGGTAGTCCTGGTTGCGGAAGGTCTCCAGCGCGATCGTGGTGATCTTGCGGTCACCGAACGAGAACGTCAACAGCCCCTCGTCGCCCTGGAAGTTGGCGATGACGACGTCCGTGACCTCGAAGACACTGTCGGCCGGCACCGTGTAGACACCCGGCTTGGTCTCCCCGGCGTTCGACTTGACCTCGATGGTCTGCGAGCTCTGCTGGCCGCCGCCGACGCCCCCGGCGCCGGCACCCGTCCCCGTACCGGTTCCCGTACCCGTCCCGTTCCCGGTGCCCTGCCCCGGCGTCGCCTGTCCGCCGCCTCCCGGCGTGGTCGAGGGACCCCCGGCCCCGACCTGCGGGTTCTGCCCGGCGGGCGCCCCGGACGACGGAGCGGGGCGCGGCTGGACCGCCTGCCTCGCCGCGTCCTTGGCCGCGCTGCGCACCGCGGGGCGGACCAGCGTGAACCAGGCCAGCAGCAGTGCGAGCAGCGCCGCGAGCACGGCCAGCAGCCACTTCGGGAAGATCGGTATCTGGACGAACTCCGCGTCCAGCGGCGTCGGCGGAAGAAGCTCCTCCGGGCGCGGCAGGTCCGGCGCGGCGGAGTCCCCGGCGGCACCGGCCTCCCCGGCGTCGCCCGCCTCCGCGACCTCGCTCGTCGTCAGCGTGAACGGCCACACCACCGGCGAGCCGAACCACACCGGCTTGCCGGTACGGACCCGCAGGCCGACCTCCACCGACTCGCCGGGCTCCAGCTTCGGCCGCTGCGGATCGAAGGTGAACCCCAGCTCCTCGCCTGCCTGACCGGGCGTGAACTCCACCCGCACGGGCGTGTTGCCCTGGTTGCGCACCGCGAGCCGGTAGCGCCCGCGCAGCCAGCCGCGCCGACGCCTGGGCGCCAGCTCGGTCTGCAGCTCGTGGAACTCCTCGATCCGTACGGACCCTTCGGGGACCCGTACCGACTCGGGATGCTCGGCCGGCAGCACCCGTACCGCGAACGGCCGTTCACCGGCCCGGATCTCGGAGGAGCGCGGCGGCGACAGTGTGATCGTCACCGTCTCGGAGGTGCCCGGGTACAGGGAGACGCGCGCGGGCTCCACGCTGCTCCAGGCGGCGCACTCCCCGACGACTTCCAGGCTGTACGCCTCGACGATGTCGCTGTCGTTGCGGACGGTCAGAGTGGTGGTGGCCGAGGAACCGGGGGCCACCGTCACGACCGGGATGTCGAGGCCCGGAGCGCCGGGACCGGAAGAGGCTGCGGAAAGCGTCACACGACCACGCTAGGGACGGGCGAGCGGCAACCGCGAGGGGCACGAGGGCAGTGTCCGGGCAGTCGTGATGCCCGCGCGGTGACCGCCGGCCCGCCCGCCGACGGGAGCCGCCGACGCCTCCCGCGTACTTCGGTGCGCCGCCTTCCGGGCGCGTACCACCCATGTCAACGTCCAATCTCAACTCCCTTTCCTCGCTGACCAGTTACCCCCGAGTGCGCGGCCACAGAGCAGTGACCGCGCGCCAGGGACCACGCACCGCCTTACATGCTCCGCGCAGAGGAGAACAGCCCCGCCATGTCATCCCCCGTCACCCACGACTACCCGGCCATGAGAAGCGGCCGTCCGGAGCCGGTCACCGTCGCCGTCTACGCCGCCGACCCCGTCCTGCGTGTAGGTGTCGTCCAGCAGTTACGCCAACGCCCCGAAACCACCATCGTCGACGACGCGGACGCCGACTCGGCCCGAGTCTCGCTGGTGGTCGTGGACAACGTCGACGACGATGTGGCCGCGCTGCTCCAGCGGCTGCGCCACAACTCCGCCACCCGTACCGGCCTGGTGGTCGGCAGGCTCGGTTCGGGCGCGCTGCAACGGGTCGTCGAGTGCGGGGTCACGGCGGTGCTGCGCCGCACCGAGGCCGAGCAGGACCGGCTCGTCCACCTCGTCGTGGCGCTGGCCAACGGCGAGGGCGTACTCCCCGGGGATCTGCTCGGGGAACTCCTCACCCACGTCGGGAGCCTGCAACGCGCCGCGCTCGACCCCCGGGGCGTCTCACTGTCCACGCTCACCACCCGTGAGGCGGACATGCTGCGCCTGGTCTCCGAGGGCCTCGACACCGCCGAGATCGCCCGCAAGACGTCGTACTCCGAACGCACCGTCAAGAACGTCCTGCACGAGATCACCACCCGTCTGCAACTGCGCAACCGTGCCCACGCGGTCGGGTACGCGCTGCGCAACGGGCTGATCTGACCGTACGCAGCACGCCGCGACGGGGAGGGCGGGCTGCCCGAAAGCGCAGTGAGGGCTTCCCCCGGGTACGGCTGCGGCGCCCTGTCGCGGGGGACGGGGCGGGCGCAGGATGGCCGGGGGAGAGCTGTGTGCCGTACCGAATAGTGAGGTGGAGCGTGACGAGTACCGCTGACGGGGGTGGGCGGTACCGCCTGGGCAGGATCGGGGCGTCGTTACTGTTACTGGCGCCGTTGCTCGCGCTGACGGGGGCCTCCGGGCAGGGCAGCGCCGAGCCCGGGCAGCCGGCGGTACGGGCCGCCGGGGACACCCGGGTCGCCTACGCGGGGACCGGGCACCGCAGCCTCGGCGAGGTCGCCACCACCACCTCCAGCACACCGCTGTTCGGTACGGGCGCGACCCACTACGACACCCAACCGGCCGCACTCGGCGACCAGTTGGTCTTCGCGAGCCGACGGGACGAGAAGACGCCGCAGATCTATCTGCGCGCGGCGAACGCCACCGTGCAACGGCTCACCAGCGGCATGGACGCGGCGCGCCCCCGGCTGACGCCGGACGGCGCGTCCGTGGTCTTCGACGCGGGGACGACGCAGCGCGACCTGTGGCTCGTACGGACGGACGGCACCGGGCTGACGCGGCTCACGGACACCCCCGCGAACGAGACGGCCCCGACGGTCTCCCCGGACGGGCAGCGCATCGCGTACACCAGCGACACCGACCCGCTGTCCGGCACGCAGATCTACGCACGGCAGCTGAGCGGCGGCCCCGCGACCAGGGTCACCTCCCCGGCCAACGGGACGGCGAGCGAGCCCGCCTGGAACCCGGTGAACGACGACGCGAACCGGGACTGGATCGCGTACACCGCGACGTCTGAGGGCGTGGGCCGGCTGCGGGTGGTCAACGCGGACGGGACCGGCGACGAGACGCTGCTGGCGGGAGACCGGGCGCAGTGGCGCGCCCACTCGGTGGCCTGGCAGCCCGACGGGAACGGGGTGATCTTCCTCAGCCCCGAGATCACCTGTGAGTGCGAGGGCGACTGGGACCATGTGTTCCGCTCCCAGGCGCACTCCGACCAGGTGCCGTCACTGGTGCTCAACGAGGACCGCGAGGTCGGCTCGCCGACCTGGGTCGGGTCCGTGGACGGCGGTCACGCGGTGGTCGAGCGCACCACGGCAGCCACCCCGCACATCGTGACGCTCCAGGACGTCCGCGCGGACGGCGTCGACCCGCGCGACCTCGGCCTGACGATCCTCAACGAGGACCCGGCGGCCGACACCAACACCGACCCCACCAAGGACCCCCTGTTCCAGCCGGGCGACGGCTTCGACCCGTGGACGGAACGGCAGAACTACACGCCGGACGGCCGCCGCATCGTGGTGACCCGGTTCGAGGACACTCCACAGGGCCGTGTCGAGCGGATCTGGATCGCCGACGCGGACGGCTCGAACGCCCAGCCCATGCCGCTCGCCGGACGGGAACCCACGGACTGGGACACCGACCCCACGTTCTCCCCGGACGGCAAATTCCTCGCCTTCACCCGCTCTCCCGGCGGTGTCGGACAGCCAAGCCGGATCCTGATCGCGGACGCCACGACCGGCGCGCTCACCGGGCAGATCGTCCCTCCGGAGGGCGAGGAGACCGGCCGCGACGCCCAGCCGACCTGGTCCTCCGACGGCACCACCCTCGTCTTCACCCGCACCGAGGTGATCGACGGCAACGGCGGCAACAAGCACATCTGGACCGTGCCCGTGAACGACCTGGGCCGGCAGCGCGACCTGAGCGCCACGATCTGCCCCGGCACCTGCCAGGTCATCGACGACAGCCCCGCGTTCTCCCCGGACGGGCTCAGCGTCGCCTTCAACCGCAAGAGCGGCGGCGGCGCCGTCGACGAGCGCGCCGGCATCCTGCTGACCTCGCTGTCCGACGGCGAATGCCGGGTCCTGCTGCCCGCAGGCGCCGGGGACTGCAGCACCCAACTGCCGGACACCTCCCTCACCGGCCCGTTCCAGCCGCGCGACGCGGCCTGGTCGGCCGACGGCACGTCCTTGGTGCTGTCCTCCCGGGAGACGGTCGCCCCCAACAGCCCCGAGAAGCTGCGGACTCTCGACATCGCCACCGGTGAACTCACCTCCCTCACCTCGCAGTTGGCGGGACGCCAGAAGGAACCCAGCGTCCAGCAGTCCGTGGACCTCACGGTCAAGGCGCCCGGCACCGTCCCGACCGTCGTCGTGGGCGAGTCGACGACGATCGGCGTCGACCTCGTCAACAACGGGCCCGCCGCCTCACCCGGCACGACCCTGACCGTGGCGCCGCCGACCGGCGTCCAGATCACCGGCCTGACCTATCCAGGGGGGAGCTGTGACGCCGCCTCCCTCCAGTGCGATGTCGGTGTCGTGCCCCCCGGCGAGACCGTGACCGTGACCGTCACCCTCACCGGGATCGTCGTCGGGGACGCGCCCATCGACTGGTCGGTCACCGGGACCGTCCTCGATCCACAGCCCAGCGACAACACCGGGCGGACCGTGGTGCCGGTCGGCGAGGAGCCGCCCCCGTCGCCTTCGCCCAGCCCCACACCCTCCACACCGCCCACCTCACCCACCCCCAGGCCCACCCCGCCGCCCGCGCCCCCGGCGCCCCCGGCGCCTCCCGCGCCTCCGGCACCGCCCGCCCCCAAGGCAGGGCCCGGCCTGCGGCTCACCGCCCAGCCCAACCCCGGGTACGTCGGCGGGCGGGTCGTCGTGACGTACACCGTCCGCAACGGCCGCAACGCCCTCGCCACCGGGCTGCGGCTGCGGATCGGCCTGCCCGCGAACATCCCCGCCAACGGGCCCCCGGCGGGCTGCGACGCGAGCTTCGTGTGCGCGCTGCCCGACCTGACACCGGGCGCCAGCACCGTCGTACGCGTCGTCCTGAGCCCGGACAAGGCGCTCACCGCCCAGCTCACCGGGACGCTGACCACCACCGGGACCGACGCCGACCGGCGTGACAACACCGCCCGGCAGCGGCTGCGGATCCTCCAGCCGCGGATCGTCGCGGTGCCCGAGATCGGCAAGCCCGGGTTCGTGACCTCGGTGCGCGGCAAGGACTTCCCGCCGGGCGTGCCCGTGCGATTCACCTGGAAGCCGGGGATCACCGCGGCCGCCGCACCGACCGTGCCGCTGCGCAACGGCACCTTCATCGGGCAGCTCCTGATCCTCGCCAAGGACCAGACCGGGCCCCGGATCATCACCGCCCGCGGCCCCGGGTTCTCGCCCGTGACGACCGACTTCCTCGTGGTCTCCGGGACCATCCAGCCGCCCGACGAGGTGACCCGCCGGTGATCCACGAAGTCGACGAAGGGCTGCGCCGTCTGCTCGGCGAGTCCGGTCTCGAGGCGTCGGGCGTCGAGGTCGTCTTCGACGCGCCCACCCGCGACTGGGCCGCGCGGCGCAGCGCCCCCACCGTCTGCGTCTTCCTCCACGACATCCGCGAGGACGCGACCCGGCGCGGGAGCGGCTCGGGCGAGGTCTACGACGAGGACGGACACCTGGTCGCGCGGCGCTCCCCGCCGCGCTGGTTCGACCTGACGTACCTGGTCACGGCATGGGCCAATCGTCCACAGGACGAACACCGGCTGCTGTCGCAGGTGTTGACCACGCTGGTCGCCCACGACACGCTGCCCGCACGGCTGTTGACCGGCACACTCGCCGAACTCGGCCTGACCGTCGGGCTCGACACCGCCGGCACCGGGCTCGACGGCCCTGCCGCGTCCGACGTGTGGTCGGCGCTCGGGGGCGAGCTGAAGGCCTCGCTCGGACTGCGGGTACGGGCGCCACTCGCCGGGGCTACCCGCGCGTCCGCGCCGCCGGTCACGGAGGGCCTGGTCGTACGGTCCGCCGCGCGGGGCGAGGACGGGGAGGCCCTGCCGGGTCGGCGGCTGCGGTATCGCGAGGTGAGCGACCCGGGAGGCGACGGCTTCTCCGGGCCACGGGAACGAGGAGCGGCGCCCGCCCGGCGTCGGCGAGGAGATCGGCAGCCTTGATGTACGGGGTCGAGGAGCGCGAGACCGCCGACGCGGAAGCCCAAGTCATAGATGTGGAAGGGGAGTTGTGGGCTCGGCTGCGGCTCGTCGAGGAGCGGGTGCGGCACGCGGTCGCGGTACGCCGGGCCGGTGACGCCGATCCCGACGACCCGTACCGGGGGCAGTACCTCACCCCCGAGGCGGTGGACCGGATCCTGGACGGGCCGGGCGGACTCGACCTGCCCGCGCACGAACCGTGGAACCCGGACGCCGGTTCCGTGCTCGGCTCGCTCGCCGGACGGTTCGGGCTGTCGTCGCTCGATCTGGACCTGCTGCTGATCGCCGTGGCGCCCGACCTGGACCCGCGGTTCGAGCGGCTCTACGGCTACCTCAACGACGACCTGACCCGGCGCCGGCCCACCGTCGGGCTCGCCCTGGAGCTGTGCGGGCTCTCCGGAGCATCGGCCGCACGGTTCCGGCTCACCCCCGGAGCGCCGCTGGTCGACGCCGGGCTCGTGGAGGTCACCGAGCCCGAACGGCCGCCGCTGTCACGGGTGTTGGTGGTGCCCGACCGGGTCACCGGACATCTGCTGGGCAACGCCGTCCCCGATGCCCGGCTCGCCGGGGTGCTGGGCGAGGGCCGTGCGGATCCGACCGCCGACGACACCCAACTGAGCCGGGCGGTGGCCGCGGTAAGCACCGGACTGGTCCAACTCCGCACCCGTGGCGGTGACGCCGAGGGGCTGGCCGTCTCCGCCCTGCGTACGGCGGGACTGCGCGCGCTCGTCCTCGACGCCGCCGCCCTCGCCCGACGCGTCGGTGACATACCGCTGCTGGCCAGGGTCACCGCCCGCGAGGCACGGCTCACCGGCGCCGGGGTCGTCCTCGGCCCGCTCGAGGCACTCCCCGATGAACCCGGCGAACGGGCCCGTACCCTGCGGGAGTTGTGCGGGGCGCTGCGCGGGGTGCCGCTGTTCGTGCACGGCAGTGGGGGCTGGGACCCGGGGTGGGCGAAGGACACACCGGTCGTCCTGACCGTGCCGGTGGCGTCCGCGGAGCGACAGGCCGAGCGGTGGCGGTACGCGCTGGAGCGGGCGGCGGCCGGGATCGACGCCCCCCGCGACGCCGACGCCGACACCGGCTTCGGTACGGATGTCGCGGCCCTCGCCGACGCCGTGTCCGCGCATCGCCTCGACTCCGGGCAGGTACGCCGCGCCGCCGACGTGGCGGTACGTACGGCCGCTCTCGCCCGGCGGCCGGTCGGGCCCGACGATCTGCGGGCCGCCGTACGGGCGCAGAACGGCGCCGGGCTCGACCGGCTGGCCAGGCGCGTGGAGCCCGGCGTCGGCTGGGACGACCTCGTGCTGCCGCCGGCCACGCATCGGCGGCTGCGGGAACTCGCCCTGCGGGCGCGGCACCGGGAGCAGGTGCTCGGGCAGTGGGGGATGCGGCCCGGGGGCGGCCGGGGGCGCGGGGTCATCGCGCTGTTCGCGGGGGAGTCGGGGACCGGGAAGACGATGTCCGCCGAGGTCGTCGCCGCCGACCTGGGCATGGATCTGTATGTCGTCGACCTGTCCACGGTCGTCGACAAGTACATCGGGGAGACCGAGAAGAACCTGGAGCGCATCTTCACCGAGGCGTCGGCCGTCAACGCGGTGCTCCTCTTCGACGAGGCCGACGCGATCTTCGGCAAGCGCTCCGAGGTGAAGGACGCGCACGACCGGCACGCCAACATCGAGTCGGCGTACCTCCTCCAGCGGATGGAGTCCTTCGACGGGATCGCCGTGCTGACCACCAACCTGCGCGCCAACCTGGACGAGGCCTTCACCCGCCGCCTGGACGTCGTCGCCGACTTCGCCGTGCCCGACCCCGGCCAGCGCCTCGACCTGTGGGAACGGTGTCTGGGCAAGCGACTGCCCAGGGCCGACGACCTCGACCTGATGTTCTGCGCGGACCGCTTCGAACTCGCCGGGGGCTCGATCCGCGCCTGCGCGGTGACCGCCGCCTACCTCGCGGCGGAGTCCGAAGGACCGCTCAGCATGCGGCAGTTGGTGACCGCCATCGCCCAGGAGTACCGCAAACTCGGACGCCTGGTCCTGGAGAGCGAGTTCGGCCCCCACCTGGCGACGGCCGTCGAGGCGTGATCCGGCGGGTCAGGAGCCGGTCGACATCCGGTCCTCCTCCCACTCCGGGTCGGAGTTGCTGCCCTGCGAGCCGAAGTCGATGCTCATGAACGGCTGCCCCGGCGACGCCGGGGGCGACGCGTCCAACATGTCGCTGTCCAGCATGTCGCTGTCCGACTCGCTGCTGGAGTCGGTGTCGCTGTCCGCTGCAGGAGCGGGGACGTCTTTCAGGGTGTAGGTGGCGGTGGCGCCCGAGCCGGACTTGGTCACCCAGCCCGCTTTGATGTACGACTTGATCAGCTTGTCCCGGCGGTCCTTGGGGATGTTCGAGCGGGTCATGCCCTGCCGGTGGGTACCGGCGGTACTGGTTCCGGCACCCGGGGTCTGCCCCTTCGCGCTGTTGTCCTCGTAGTCCTTGTACGAGAGGAAGGTGGCCTTGTCCTCGGCCAGCGCGTCCAGGGCGAAATCCTGCATCTGCTGCTCGGTCAGCGTCGTATTGCCGCCCAGGGCATTCTTCGCCTCGCTGTAATACCCCGCCGCGTCGCTCGGGTCCCGGCCGGCCCTCATCAGGTCGTTGACGTCCGGTTCGTTCTCCCACCTGTCGTGGGGGACGGTGGTGGAGACGTTGTCGAGGAAGATGTCGATGCTGACCGGGATCATGACCCGGCGGTGGTTGCCCTGGGCCGTCTCGTAGTGCACCTCGAAGCGGAGACTGCCCGAGCCCACCCCGACCATGGCCTTCTCGATACCGCGCCACATGCCGGTGCCCTGGTTCAGTGACCACTGGGGGACGATGTTCTCAGCGATGTCGCTGCCGCCCACCTCCAGGCCCATCACATGGCCGCGGTCGTAGCCCGCCCCGCCGAACAGGTCCGCCCACACCTGCCCCTCGTCCGGCGCCCCGGTCGCACCCATCTGGGTCTTGTAGGCCGAGTGCAGAGTTTTGACCGCGATCGGGTTGGGTGCCTGCTTGCGGCCCTTCGTCGCCGTCGGGGTGACGGGGCCGGTCACCGTGCTCGGCCTCCGGACGGTGAGGTTCTGCGCGTGCTGGGCGCCGTCCTTGGTGGGCGCGTAGTTGGTGACGACCGCGTTCTCCAGCGTGCTGCTGCTGGCCCGCTGCACCGTGTCCGCCGCTGCCGAGACCGTCTCGTGCCCGGCCTCCGGCGCGCGCTGCACGTCCGGTGCCGGGCCGGACAGGATCCTGTGCGCGTTGGCCTCGGCGGCCCGCTCGAAGCGGTCGCCCGGGTCCGACACCGAGAACCCGTGCCCGGTGTCGCTGCCCGACACCGGCCCCTGGCGCTGCTGGACGACATGGGTGAGCTCATGGGCGAGGGTGTGCCGGTCGTCGCCCCCGTCGCCGATGACGACATGGCTGCCGGAGGTGTAGGCGCGTGCCCCGATGGCACGGGCCGAGCGGGCGGCCGCGGCCCCGGTGTGCAGCCGTACGTCGGAGAAGTCGGTCCCGAACCGGGCCTCCATGTCCTGCCGCACCTTCCCCGCGAAGGGCTTGCCGGCCGAGCGCAACACCTCCCGCACCCCGGTGTCGTGCTCCTCCGCCTCGGGCGTGGGCGTGGGACGGACCCGGCGGGCGATCATGCCGGCCACGGCGGCGTTGCCCGCGGCGCGCTGGACGGCCCGGAGCACGTCTGAGGTGAGCGGAGGCGGGACCGCGGCGCCGTGCGACGGTGTCTCCCGACGGGCGGCCGCCGGTCGTAAACCCTCGGCCTGCTCGTCGTGCGCCCTGGACGTCCGCACCCACTGCCTCCTCGTCGGCCACCTCCGCCGAGCGACCGCTCGTCGCACAGCGCTCCCTGCCCAGAGTCGACCGCACGCGGCGGCAGGGTGTCCAGATCCCCGGGGGAGCCCCGCGGGTCAGGGCGACCGTACGAAAAGGCAGCGGCGTTGCCCCGTTCATGTCCCCGCGTCCCTGCCGCACCGGCGCCCCCACCAGCAGACTCGGCCTGGACACAGGCATCCCGTAAGGAACGCGAAGGAGCCAGCATGCCGACGTACCTCACCCCGGGCGTGTACGTGGAGGAGGTGCAGTCCGGTGCCCGACCGATCGAGGGAGTCGGCACCGCCGTCGCCGCGTTCGTCGGGTTCGCCGGGCAGGGGCCCTTCCACACGCCGACGCTGGTCACCAGCTGGGACCAGTACACCCAGCTGTTCGGCGGCTTCGTCGAGGGCACGTATCTGTCCCTCGCGGTCCACGGGTACTTCTCCAACGGGGGCGGTGCCGCGTACATCGTGCGGATCGGCGGCTCCTCCGACGCGGGCACCGACTCCGCCGGCCCCGCCCAGCCGAAGGCCGTCGAGCCCGTCGAGATCGGCGGGTTCCTGGTCGCCGCCAAGGCCGGGGTGACCGGTGTGTCGGTCGAGGTCGCCGACGCGGACGGCGAGAACCCGCCCGAGGACCGCTTCAAGCTGCTGGTGCGCCGGGGCGACCAGGTCGCCGAGACGTACGAGGCGTCGTCCCGCAAGAACGTCAAGGGCTACCTGGTCACGCAGGCCCGCGCCTCCAAGCTGATCGAGGTCACCGAGCAGCGCGGCGCCCCGCAGACCCGGCCCGCGAGCCAGACCCTGGCCGTCCCCGACGCCCCGGCCGCGCCCGCCGCGAACGGCGCCGGCGAGGTCGTACGCATCGACCCGGCCGAGTACGTCGGCGACGCGGGCGCCCGTACCGGCTTCGGCGGCCTGGAGACCATCGACGAGATCACGATGGTCGCGGTGCCCGACCTGATGAGCGCCTACCAGCGCGGCGACATCGACGCCGAGGGCGTACGGACCGTGCAGCTCGCCGTCATCTCGCACTGCGAGCAGATGGGCGACCGCGTCGCCGTCCTCGACACGCCCCCCGGGCTCAACGCGCAGCAGGTGCGCAACTGGCGCAACGACGAGGCCGGTTACGACTCCCGCTACGCCACCCTCTACTACCCGTGGGTGCGGGTCTTCGACCCGGCCGCAGGGCGCAACACCACCGTCCCGCCGAGCGGCCACGTCGCCGGCGTGTGGGCGCGCAGCGACGCCGAGCGCGGAGTCCACAAGGCGCCCGCGAACGAGGTGATCCGGGGCGCGGTCGACCTCGAACTGCGGCTCAGCAAGGGCGAACAGGACCTGCTGAACCCGATCGGCGTCAACTGCGTACGCGCCTTCCCCGGCCGGGGCATCCGGATCTGGGGTGCCCGCACCCTCTCCTCCGACCCGGCCTGGCGCTACCTGAACGTGCGCCGCCTGTTCAACTACCTCGAAGAGTCCATCCTGTTGGGCACCCAGTGGGTGGTCTTCGAGCCCAACGACGACCGCCTGTGGTCGTCCATCCGGCGCAACGTCACCGCGTTCCTCACCGAGGAGTGGCGCCGGGGCGCGCTGTTCGGCCGTACCGCCGAAGAAGCCTTCTATGTGAAGTGCGACCGCGACAACAACCCGCAGGAATCCATCGACCAGGGCCGGGTCGTCTGTGAGATCGGCGTATCGCCGGTCAAGCCCGCCGAGTTCGTGGTCTTCCGGCTGGCCCAGTTCTCCGACAGCACCAGCCTCATCGACGAGTGATCCACGAGTGAACAGCGGCCACCGCACAGAAGATCGCGCAGCAGAGCGCAAGGAAGGTTGACAGACAGCCATGGCAACAGGTGACGCTCTTTCCACCCACGTCTTCGGCGTGCAGCTCGGCGGCTATCTCGTGGAGTCGATCCAGGAGATCAGCGGTCTGACCGTCGAGGAGGAGGTCGTCGAGGTCCGCCAGGTCAGCGCGGAGGGCAAGCAGATCATCCGCAAGCAGCCGGGCGCCCGGCAGGCCGGCGAGATCACGATCACCCGGGGACTCGACCAGAGCAGCGAGTTCACCTCGTGGATCAAGGAGACCCTGAACAACGGGGCCGTCAACTCCGCCCGGCAGAACCTCACGATCGAGATCAAGGACACCGAGGGCAACACCGTCCGCCGGATCCAGCTCATGCAGGGCTGGGCCTCCAAGTGGGAGGGCCCCTCCCTCAAGGCCGGCGAGTCGGCCGCGGCGACCGAGTCCGTGACGATCGTGTTCGAGGAGATCATCGTCGAATGAGGCGCCGTACGGTCACGGCGGGCAATCTGGAGGAGATCCTCCAGGCGACGGCGCCCGCCACAGCACAGCCGCCGGAGCAGCAGGCGCCGCCCGCTGCTCCCGCTCCGGCGCGCGCCCAGGACAGCGGCCTGCGCACCGAGTTCGAGTTCGAACTGCCCCGTGGGTACGTCGACGAGGCCGGCACCGTCCACCGGCACGGCGTGATGCGCCTCGCCACCGCCCGCGACGAGCTGCGCCCGCAGATCGACCTGCGGGTGAAGGAGAACCCCGCGTACCTCAGCGTGGTGCTCCTGAGCCAGGTCATCACCCGGCTCGGCACCATCAGCGACGTCCACGCGGGCGTCGTCGAACGGATGTACGCCACCGACGTCGCCTTCCTCCAGGACTTCTACCGCCGCGTCAACAGCGAGGGACACACCCGCGCGGCGGTCACCTGTCCGCACTGCGAGGGCGGCTTCGAGGTCGACCTCTCGGGTGGGCGCCTGGGGGAATCGTGACGTACGCGCTTCCCCGGCTGCGGGAGGAGATCGCGTACGTCGCCTACCACTTCCACTGGCAGCGCGAGGAGATCCTCGATCTGACCCATGAGGAGCGGCGGCAGTGGGTGGCCGAGATCGCCCGTATCAACACCCGGGTGAACGAAGGCGGTTGAGCAGATGGGATGGCGGGACTGGCTGCGGGGCCGGGCCGCCGCGCAGGGGGGTGCTCCTTCGGGTGCCCCGGCTGCCGGGGCGGGGTTCGGCGCGGAGGGTTCCGGCGACGCGGTCTCCGATGGTTCCGCGTCCTCTCTGCCCGCTGACTGGGACGGGGGGTGGCGGCGTACCGCGCCGCCGACGCTCACTGTCTCGCGGGCACCGCTCGGGGTCAGCGACGGGCTGACGTTCCGTTCCGGCCTGGCCGCTTGGCAGAACCCGTCCTTCGGCTCCCGGCTCGGCCACGCGGTGCTGCCTTCGGCTCCGGCGGGTCTGGTACGAGGGGTCGCGCGGCCTTCGGGCCCTCGGCCGGCGCCGGCTGGTGACGGGGGGCCGTTGCTGCTGCGGTCCGTGCGGCGGGATGGGGACGGGGATTCGGAGGCGGAGGGTCCGCAGGAGCGCGGCCTCGCGTCCGGGGGCTCTCGTGCCGTGCCGTCCTCGCCTTCGTCCCCCTCGGCTGTCCAGCGGGCCGTGGCCCCTGACGCGGTCGTGCGGCCCGTCGACTCGCCGGTTCCCGTGGTCCGGCGGGTGGCTGTGCTTCCGGGCGCAGTCGGCCGACCCGCGACCGACGCCGGTCGGCGCACGGCCCCGGTGGCGTCGGAGGGCGGGCGCGCGGAGACCTCGCCCGACAGCAATGTGGGCACATCATCCCGTCCGCCGGTCCGGACCCGCCCGGCAGGGCCTTCGCTGACCGTGGCCCGCCGTCCGGTGGGGCCCGTGCGACGGGTGAGTGCGGTACGCCCGGCCGTCGTCGCGTCCCGCTCGGAATCCGAGGCACCGGCACGTCCCGATGTTCCCGTGCAGCGCGCTGCTTCTCGTGAGGCGAGTCCCCTCGGAGCGCCCCTGGGTGAACTACCGGCTACGGCAATGCCGTTGGCGTCGGGTGATTCTGTGTCCGGGGTGGCGCTCGGGGCCGGGGATGGTCCGGCGTTGCCTGTCGTGCAGCGTCAGCCGGACGGTTCGGACAGTGGTGGTACGAAGGGGACAGGTCCGGCGTTGCCGGGCAACTCCTCGGTGCCACGCGGGGATTCCGGTGCTCGTGCCCGGGGCGGGTTGGGGGCGCCGATGTCGGCGTTGCCCGCGAGCGCCGAGTTGCCGGGGAGCCGTCCTCAGCGGCGTTCGGGGCCTGAGGCGTCGGTCGGGCCGGGTGACTCACCGTTGTTGGGGTCTTCGGCCGGCTCGGTTCAACGCAGTCTCGTGGGGTCCGTCGAGGAGGGGCAAACGGCTGCGGCCGCAGCGCCGTTGGTGGTGCCGTTGCGGACGTCGGCGTCGGCGGGAGCGGGAGCGGGTGCGGAGGAGCCTCGTACCAGGACCGATGGGGCGCCGGTTGTCGCTCGGGAGTCGGGGGAGGATCGCGGTTCTCGCTCAAGGAGTGAGCGGTCCCAGAAGTCAACTGGTGTACAGCGGAGGGTGGTTGACGGGGACGGCCGTCAGGGGGCGCAGGGGTCTGGGGATCCGGGGCCTGTAGTGGTTACTCCGGCGGGGGCCGACTCCGCTCCGCAGGGGAGCCCGGAGCCGGTGGTTGTCGCTCGGGCCTTGACTGAGGGACCAGGAGGCGAGTCGGCGCACGGTTCGCGGCCGGCTCGGGGTGCCACGGGTGACGTGAAGTCTGATGGTGAGAGCGCTGGTTCTGGGCGGCAGGTGCCTCCGGGATCGGCCGGGGCCCGGGATGTCGATGGGGTCGGGTCCGGAGCCGAGCGGTCGCCGTCCACGGGGCCGGTTGTCGTTCCGGCTGCGGGTGGTGCGGTTTCCGGTGGGCCGGGGGCGCCGGGACCGGTGGTCGTGGCCCGGTCCTTGGCCGAGGGCGCGGGGGGTGATTCCGGTGGCGGTTCGAGGCGGTCTCAGGCCTCAACTGGTGCTGCTCGCACCGCTGGTGAAACCGTCGCAAGCGGTGCGCAGTCGTCTCCGGGCGGGTCGACGGGTCCTCGGGATGTCGCTGGGGGCGGGCCGGGGCCCGAGCCGTCACCGTCTCAGGGGCCGGTTGTCGTCCCGGCTGCGGGTGGTGCCGATTCCGGTGGAGTGGGGACGCCTGGGCCGCTGGTCGTGGCCCGGGCGGCGGCTGAGGGTTCCGGTTCGCAGGAGGCCCGTACCCGGGGCGTCACGGAGCCCGGCTCGCGGCCTTCTCCGGGCCAGCCTGCCACCGTACGTCGACGACCCCAGGCGCCGGGCGCACCGACCCCGGTGGTCGTTGCCCGGGCGGTGGACGCCAGTCCCGGTGTCGGCTCCGGTCGACGTCAATCCACGGGCCCCGTAGGCCCGTCGGCCGGCGGCCGGGCCGTCAACCGGGCCATCGCCGATGATGCCCCGACCCGCTCACCCCGCGCTCTCCCCCTGCTCCCCGCCCGCCCCCTGACCCTCAGCACCCTTACCGCGCAGGGAATGGCACCGTCCGCTGCCCCGGCGTCGAGCCGCCGACCGGTGGTGGCGGCACGCTGGCCCGCCGATCAGGGGTCTCGCTCGCAGGGCACACCGACGCCACCGCCCGCACGACCGGAACCGGGCCCCTCGGCGTCGTACGTCCAACGAGCCACGCACCCACACCCCGGCGCGCCAACTCCCGCCGCCCCCAGTCCAGTTCAGCGCGTCCTGCTGGTCCAGCCCGCTCCTCCCCGCCAGGAGACACCCCCGAGAATCGTTCCCGCGCGGCCCCTGCCCGCGGCCGTGCCGCAGGTGGAGCAGGCGCCGGTCGCCCCGGCGCCCGTGCCGGCCGTACCCGTGGTGGCGCGGCCCGTGACCGGCAGGACGCCGGTTCAGCGTGACACCGTGACGCCACGGGCCACGCCGTCCGGGGCCGACGTACAGCGGAAGCCGGAGGTGAAGGCGGCCACGGCGTCCGAGAGCGGCAAGGACGGCACTCCGCCGGACCCGGATCTGGACGATCTGGCGCGGCGGCTGCTCGACCCGGTGTCCCGGCTGCTGCGGACCGAGCTGCGGCGCGGCCGGGACCGTACGGGTCGCCCCTACGACGGCCGCCGCTGAGCCACGGGACAGAACGGATGACGGGAAAGACGGACGGATGACAGACCGATGACCGACAGCATTTTCGCGACGAGCGTGTACTTCCGGCTCGCGATCGGCGGCAACGACCTGGGCGCGTTCCACACCTGCTCGGGGATGGGCGCCGAGGTCGAGATGGAGACGTACGCCGAGGGCGGCAACAACGACTTCACCTGGCAGTTGCCGGGCCGGGTGACCTGGTCGAACATCACGCTGACCCGGCCGGTCACCGCCGACACGGCGAAGATCGCCCGCTGGCTGGACGAGACGCTGCGGCGGGTGGAGCCGAAGGACGGCGAGATCGTGGCGCTGCGGCCCGACCTGAGCCAGATCATCAGCTGGCAGGTCTTCGGGATCGTGCCGGTGCGCTGGCAGGGCCCGTCGTTCGACCCGGCGGATTCGTCGGCGGCGGTGGAGACGCTGGAGATCGCCCACCAGGGGCTGCGCCCCTCCTGAACCGACAGTCGCAGCACAGACCCACAAACGACCGAACGCAAGGAAAGGAGGTCCCGGCATGTCACCGGCCCGCTCCAGCCGCGTCAGGGCCCAGTTGACGCTGAAAGAACCGCCGCCGTCCGTCGGCGCGAAGCCCGGTGGGACGATCGCGCGCCTCGACCTCCAGTTCAACCCCTCGACCCTGCAACTGAGCAAGTCCACCGAGTGGCGGCGCACCCCGTCCAGGATGGCCGGCCAGTCCGCGCTGCCCGAGTTCGTCGGCAGCGGCCCGCGCACACTCAGCCTCGAGGTGTTCCTGGACGCCACCGCCACCCACGACAACTCCGTGGAGCAGGCGGTGGAGAAGCTGATGAAGGCCTGCGTGCCCACCCCGACCAGCCTGGGCCGGAAGAAGCCCGCGAGCCCGTGGGTGCGGTTCGAGTGGGGAACGGCACGGACGACGTCGTTCGACGGGGTGCTGTCGAGCCTGTCGGTGTCGTACACGCTGTTCGACGTGGACGGCAGGCCCCTGCGGGCCACCTGCTCGCTCACGATCGAGGAGGCGACCGTCGACCCGGCGGGCCAGAACCCGACGTCCGGGGCGCGTACCGCCCGCAGCACGCACACCGTGGTCGCGGGCGACAGCCTCGCCATGCTGGCCTGGCGGGAGTACGGCGACGCGACGGCCTGGCGGGCCATCGCGGAGGCGAACGGGATCGACGACCCGATGGCCCTCGTACCCGGCACCGAACTGGTGGTGCCGGGGCTGCGGGACTCGGGGGCGGAGGAGGAACAGTGGTGAGGGCGACAGGGGAAGGGTCTTCTTCGGGCTCCGGGGGGCGTCGTGGCTGAGCGCAGTGGGCGGGCCTTCGCCGCCGACCCCGTCATCGAGACGCCAGGCGAACTGCCGCCCATCTGGGCCGCGCAGGTGGTGAGTTGCGTGGTCGACGAGAACGTGGGTCTGCCGGACGCGGCCGTCATCACCTTCCGCGACCCCGACCACGAGTTCCTCGCGGCGACCGGCATCACCATCGGCACCCCCCTGCGGGTGTCGGTCGTGACCGTCTCCGGGCAGGCCCGTGAGCGGCTGTTCAACGGCGAGGTGACGGCCCTGGAGATCGACCGGGACCGTACCGGCTCCTTCACGGTCGTCCGCGCCTATTCCAAGGCGCACCGCCTCCAGCGGGGCCGCAAGGTCGTGGCGTACCGGAACATGACGGCGTCGGCGATCGTCCGCAAGGTCGCCGCCGGTGCCGGGCTGCCCTGCGGCACGGTCGACGCCGCGCCGATCACCTACAAGCAGCTCTCCCAGGCGAACGTCTCCGACTGGGACTTCCTCCAGTTCCTGGCCGGTGAGAGCGGCGCCCAAGTCCGCGTGGACGACAAGGGGTTGCTCCAGTTCACCAAGCCGAAGAAGGCGTCCGGCGCACCGGCCCCGACCACGTCGGCCGTCCGTGACCCGATGGTCCTGGAGTACGGCCGCAACCTGCTCTCTCTGCGCGCCGCGCTGTCGGCCGCCGACGGCGCCTCCCAGGTGGAGGTGCGGGGCTGGGACGTCACCAACAAGAAACCCCTGGTGTCCCCGAAGCCGTCGGTCGTCAGCGACACCGTACTGCCGGGCCTGGCACCGCAGTTGGCCGCGAGGTTCGGCAAGTCGAAGCTGACGGTCACCGACACCCCGTACCGAACCGCCGCCGAGACGAAGGCAGTTGCCGACGCCGTCGCCGACCACGTGAGCGCCGGTTTCGCCGAGCTGGAGGTCCTCGCCGAGGGCAACCCCCTGCTGCGGGCGGGCAAGCCGGTCGCGCTCGGCAACGTGGGCAAGGCGTTCTCCGGGAAGTACACGGCCACCGCCGTCCAGCACGTCCTCGAACCGCACGGCGGCTACCGTACGACGGTCTGGGTCAGCGCCAGCCCCGACCGCTCCCTCACCGGTCTGGTCACCGGCGCCAACGCGCCCTCGCGCGGCCCGCGCATGCCCGGCCTCGCCATCGGGGTCGTCACCGACGTGCGCGATCCGGCGGGCGGCCAGCGAGGCGCCGTCAAGCTCAAGTTCCCCTGGCTGGACGACACTTACGTCACCGACTGGGTACGGACCGTGCAGTGGGGCGGCAAGGGCGGCGGCGGGGTGGTGAGCCCCGAGGTCAACGACGAAGTGCTCGTCGGCTTCGAACAGGGGCTGCTGGACAGCCCGTACGTCATCGGGGGCCTCTACAACGGCGTGGACCAGCCCTCCCCGCACGACGTACCGCTCGTGGACGGGACGACCGGGAAGGTCAACCGGCGTTCAGTGGTGTCCCGTTCGGGACATCGGGTCGAACTGCTCGACGCGCGGGCACCGGGCCCGTCCGGGCTCAGGCTGCGCACCGCCGACGAGCGGCTCGAGGTCTTCCTCGACGACCGCCGCGACCGGATCGAGCTGACCGTCTACGCGCGCGGGAAACGGCAGTTGACGTCCGTCGTCCTCGACACGAAGGGCATCACCCTCGACGCGGGGCGCGGGGACGTGAGCGTGTCCGGGCGCAACGTGGACATCCAGGGGCGGGTCGACGTGAAGATCGGCGGGCGGAACGTGGGCGTGGACGGACAGAACGTGAATGTGAAGGGCAAGGCGAACGTCACCGTCGACGGCGGGCTGCTCGGCGTCCTCAAGGCCAAGCTGATCCGGATCAACTGACCCTGTACAGCGAGTACTTCACGCGTAATCCGCGCGCACGTCGCGTGTGTACCCAAGGAGAGTGACATGCCTGCCGCAGCCCGCACCGGTGACCCCACCAACCACGGCGGAGTGATCGCGACACCGCCGCCCGCTGCCGCGAGGGCCGTGGCGACCGTACTCATCGGCGGCCGGCCGGCCGCTGTCATCGGGAGCGTGCACACCTGCGCGATGCCGCCGCATCTGGCGTTGGGCCCCGCGAACGTGGTCATGCCGAACCCGGCGGGGCTCACTTCGGGCGTCGTGCTCATCGGCGGACTTCCGGCGGCGCGGGCCAGGGACCAGACGGCGTGCGGGGCGATGATCGTCAGTGGCGCACCCAATGTCCTGATCGGAGGCGTGTGATGCCCGATCGTGCTGTTCGCCGGGACGTGCGGAACGGAGACGGGTCGTGAACGAGCGCTTCATAGGCCGGGGTTGGGCCTTCCCCCTGCGCGTCGGCCCGACCGGCGGCATCGCCATGGTCGAGAAGGACCGGGAGCTGGAGGAGGCGATCCGGCTGGTCCTCGGCACCGCGCCCGGTGAACGCCCCATGCGCCCCGAGTTCGGCTGCGGCATCCACGAATACGTCTTCGCTCCCGGCGACGGCGCCACCGCCGGCCGCATAGCCCAGCAGGTCCGCGAGGCCCTGGAACGCTGGGAACCGCGCATCGCCGTCGAGGACGTGGTGGTGGCCTACGACGCCGTCGAGGCCGGGACCCTCTACATCGACGTGCACTACACGGTGCGTTCCACCAACGACCGGCGCAACCTGGTCTTTCCCTTCTACACGATCCCCTCCGAGGAGGGGGCCGAGGAAATGGTCGCCGACTGATGGCCCTGCCCTCCCCGAACCTGGACGACCGGCGTTTCCAGCAACTCGTCGACGAGGCGAAGCGGTACGTCCAGCAGCGCGCGCCCGAGTGGACCGACCACAACGTCTCCGACCCGGGCGTCACCCTGATCGAGACGTTCGCGTATCTCGTGGACCAGTTGCTGTACCGGCTGAACCGGGTCCCGGACAAGAACTACACAGCTTTCCTGGACCTGTTGGACATCCGGCTCTTCCCGCCGACGGCCGCTGCCGCCGAGGTCGACTTCTGGCTCTCGGCCCCGCAGCCCGACACGGTCACCCTGCCCCCGGGCACCGAGGTGACCACGGCACTCGGCGAGACCTTCACCGACGACGATGCCGTGGTCTTCACGACTGCCCACGAACTCCCCATCGTCCCCAGCGAGTTGATCCGTCTGGTCACGGCTCCCCGGACCGGTGAGCAGACCGACCGGACCCGCACCCTCGACGAGGGCGGCGACGTACCCGCCTTCCAGCAGACCCCGGAACCGGGCGACGCCCTGCTGTTCGGCCTCCCGACCGCCGTCCCTCGCTGCATCGTCGCCGTCAACCTGGACAGCCGTGTCGAGGGCATCGGCGTGGACCCGCGCCAGCCTCCGCTGGTCTGGGAGGCCTGGGACGGGGCGCGCTGGCAGGAGTGCGAGACCGGTTCCGACACCACGGGCGGCCTCAACCGCCCCGGTGAGGTGGTCCTCCACGTCCCCGCAGGCCACACGGCCTCGGTCATCGGCGGGACACGGGCGGGCTGGCTGCGGTGCCGGGTCACGGAGCCCGAGCCCGGGCAGCCGTTCTACTCCGAGTCGCCGACCGTCCGCGAGGCACAGGTGTTCACCGTCGGCGGCACAATGACGGTCGAGCACGCGGAGACGGTTCTCGATGTGCCGCTCGGCACCTCGGAGGGGGTCGCGGGACAGTCGTTCCGGCTCCCTCGACCGCCCGTACTTCTCGACGGCGACCCGCCCGACGTGGAGGTGTCCTCGGCCGACGGCTGGCAACGCTGGGACGTGGTCGACCACTTCGGCCGCTCCGGCCCCGACGACCGGCACGTCCGCGTCGACGCCACCACCGGCGAGTTCACGTTTCCCCCCGCGCTCCGCGAACCGGACGGGACCCTGCGCCAGTGCGGCGCGGTACCGCCCAAGGGCGCGCAGATCCGGGTGGCGCGCTACCGCACGGGCGGTGGCCCGGCGGGGAACGTCGCCCGGGGCGCGATCTCCGTACTGCGCAGCTCCGTTCCGTACGTCGCACGCGTCATCAACCGCGAGGCGGCACGCGGAGGGGTGGCGGGGGAGACCATCGACAACGCGAAACTCCGGGCGCCCGAAGTGCTGCGCATGCAGGAACGCGCGGTGACCGCCGAGGACTACGAGATCCTGGCCCGCCAGGCGGCACCCTCGGTACGCCGCGTGCGCTGCCTGCCGGTGGGCGGGGAAGCGGGTGCGGTACGGGTACTGGTCGTGCCCGACGCCGTCGCCGACGAGGGGGACGACCGGCTCCGCTTCGAGCAACTCATCCCGTCCGAACAGGTGTTGACGGCGATCACGACCACACTCGACGAACGACGCCTGATCGGCACCCGGTTGGTGGTGGAGCCGCCGGTGTACCAGGGGGTGACGGTGGTGGCCCGGTTCGCGGCGCCCGCGTCGGACACCGACCGGGTCCGTGAGTCGGCCCTCGACGCCCTGTTCCGGTACCTCAACCCGCTGACCGGCGGCCCCGACGGCACCGGCTGGCCGTTCGGCCGGCCCGTCCAGTACGGCGAGATCTTCGGCGTCCTGCAACAGGCGACGGGCAATGTGCTGGTGGAGGACGTGCGGCTGTTCGCGGCCGACCCGATCACGGGACGCCGTGGGACCCCGACGGACCGGATCGACGTGGGGCCGGGGGCGCTGGTGTTCTCGTACCAGCACCAGGTGGTCGTGACGGCGTCGGAGCCGGGGGCCGGCGGATGACCCGTGCCGCCGTCCCCGGCCTGCCGAGCCGGTACCCGATCGGCGGGCAACTGCCCGCCCTCTACGCCGACGACGACTTCGCACAACGCTTCACCTCGGGCCTCGACACCGTCCTCGCCCCCGTCTTCGCGACCCTCGACAACCTTCCCGCCTACTTCGACCCACGGATCGCCCCCAGCGACTTCGTGGTCTGGCTGGCGTCCTGGGTGGGCGCCGAGGACGATCCCCGCTGGCCGCTCGCCCTGCGCCGGGAGGCGGTCGCCCGCGCGGTCGAACTGCACCGGTGGCGCGGTACGGCACGTGGCCTGGTCGAGGCCCTGCGCCTCACCCTCGGCGTCCACGCGGAGGTCACCGGCGACGGTGGCGCGGCCTGGTCCTCGTCCCCCGGCGCCGACCTCCCGCCCGCCTCGGCGGACGGTCCCCTGGTCCGCGTCCGGCAGGACGGGAACGCGAACGTCGACCCCGCCAGGGTCCACGCGATCGTCCGGGCCATGTGTCCGGTCCACACCAACTGCCGGGTGGAAATCCTCCCCGGCCCGCCCACCGACGAAGGGAGGTGACCCGTGCGCGCGTGTCCCGTGTGCGGGACGTCCAACGGGGCCACGGATGACTTCTGCGGCAACTGCGGGGCGTATTTGGGGTGGTCGGAGAGTACGGGACCGGGGTCGGCGTCGCCGACCCCGGATGCGTTGGGTTCGGGGCCTCAGGGCTCGGGTTCTCCGGGTTCGGATGCGTCGGGGTCGGGTTCTTCCGGTTCCGGGTCTCAAGGTTCGGGTTCGGCGGGTTCGGATGCGCCGGGCTCGGGGTCTCGGGGTTCGGGTTCTCCGGACTCGGATGCGTCGGGGTCGGGTTCTTCCGGTTCGGGTACGGCGGGTTCGGACACGTCGAGTTCGGGGACCCCGGGTTCGGGTACGGCGGGTTCGGATGCGTCGGGTTCGGGGGCCCCGGGTTCGGGTACGGCGGGTTCGGACACGTCGAGTTCGGGGACCCCGGGTTCGGGAGCGGCGGGCTCGGATACGTCGACCTCGCGTTCTTCGGGTTCGGGGGCGGAGACTTCAGGGACTTCGGGGCCGAGCACGTCGGATTCGGACACCCCCGCTGCGAGTGCGCCGCGTTCGGGTGGCCCAGGTTCGAGTGGCTCGCCTTCGAGTACCTCAGCGTCCAGTGGCCCGGCGTCCAGTGCACTTCCCTCCAGTTCCCCGGCCCCCAGTTCCCCGGCCCCCAGTTCCCCGGCCTCCACCTCCCCGGCCTTCAGTTCTCCGGCGTCCAGCGCCCCCGCTTCGAGAACCCCCGCTTCGGGCACCGCTTCACGCATCCCCGCTCCGAATACGACGGAGTCGCGCGCGCCAAATCCGGACGAGCCGTCCCCGGAAGCGACCCCGCAGACGCCGACCCGGACCACACCCCCGGCGCCCGCGACACCACCGTCCCCTGCACCAGCCTCACCGCCGCCGGCGCCGGCGCCGGCCGCAGAGGACCCCACCTCCACATCCACCACTCCGCCCCGCACCTCGTCATTGCGTGCCCGCCTGACGAGCCGTACCCGAGGCGGGTCCACGGAGCGGAGTACGACACCCACCCCCGCCGAACCGACACCCCCCACCACTCCCGCACCTCCTGCCCCCACCGCACAACCCCCACAGGCACCACCCCCCGTGCGCCCCACCCTCAACGCCCCAGGTCCGCGAACCCCCACCTTCACAGCCACCCCCACACCCATCCCCGAACCCGATCCCCCCGCCCCGATCCAGCCCGTACTCCCCGCAAAGGCAGCCGCCCCGCGCCCCACGCTCCGCCCCGTACCGGCCCAGGACGAGGTGACCGGCCCTCCCTGTCCCAACTGCGGCACCCCCAACCCCCCGGGTCGCCGCTTCTGCCGCCGCTGCGCGGCCGAGTTGACGGCGACCGCCCGCCCCGCCGCCCTCCCCTGGTGGCGGACGGTATGGCCCTTCCGCCCCCGCCGCGTACGAGCCAGCTCAGGCCGGGGAACGCGCCTCCTGGTGATCCTGGCCGTCGTGCTCGCCCTGTGCGTCGCGGCGTTCTTCTTCCTCCCCGCAGGCCGCGCCCTCTTCGAGGACACCAGGGACAAACTGGGCAAGGCCACCCCCATCACCCCGGTGGACATCAAGGCGAGCACGGAAACCCGCGACCATCCGGCGGCGAACACGTCGGACGGCGTGAGCAACAGCTACTGGGGGGCGACGTCCCCCGGCGCCTCGATCACCTACACCTTCCGCGCCCCCTTCCGTCTGGTGGACGTCATCATCACCAACGGCGCGGGCGCCACCCCGAAGGAGTACGCCGCTCAGGCCAGAGCCCTGGAAGTGGATCTCGAGACGACAACCGACTCCGGTGAGAAGCAGACCAAGAAGCTGAGCCTCAACGACAAACCGGGCCCGCAGACCTTCGTCACAGCCATCAGCGACGTGAAAACAGTCCGCCTCACCCTCAAATCCCCGATGGGCCTCACCCAGGGCCGTCAACTGGCCGTGGCGGAGGTGGAGTTCTTCAAACGATCCTGAGGGCCGCGGGGCTCTCGCTCACTGCCACCGATAGAACCCCTGACCGGTCTTGCGGCCCAGCTCGCCGCGAGCGACCTTCTCCCGCAGCAGTCGCGGCGGCGCGAACCGCTCGCCGAGCGTGGCGTGCAGGTGCTCGGCGATGGCGAGTCGTACGTCGAGTCCCACGACGTCGGTGAGGCGCAGCGGGCCCATGGGGTGCCGGTAGCCGAGGCGCATGGCCGTGTCGATGGCCTCCGGGTCGGCGACGCCTTCCTCGACCATGCGGATCGCCTCGAGACCGAGGGCGAGGCCGAGGCGGCTGCTGGCGAACCCGGGCGAGTCCTTGACGACGACGTCCTGTTTGCCGAGGGCGTGTGTCCAGCGGACCGCGGCGGCCAGCGTCGCCGCATCGGTGTCGGGCGCCAGGACCAGCTCGACGAGGGTGGACACGGGCACGGGATTGAAGAAGTGCATCCCGAGAAACCGCCCGGGACGCCTCAGCGCCGCCGCGAGTTCGGTGACGGACAGAGCGCTCGTGTTGCTGGCCAGCACACATCCGTCGTGCACGACATCCTCGGCGGCGGCGAGCAACTCGCCCTTGAGAGACGCGTCTTCGAAGACGGCCTCGACGACCAGGTCCGTGTGGCGGGGCAGTTGGGTGACCGAGGAGACGACGGTCACCAGGTCCGGCACCGTGAAATCAGTCCGCCCGGCGAGTGTCCCGCGCTCGGTCGCCTGCCGAAGTCCCTTGGTGATCCGGTCCATTGCCGCTGCAGCCGTGGCTCCGTCGCGCTCCACCACGACCACCCGCGACCCGGCGGCGACGAAGGACTGGGCGATACCCGCGCCCATGCGACCCCCGCCGACGACTCCCACCACGGCGGGTGGTGCTGCTGCCGAGGTCATGCCCGGCCTCCCTTCTTCTCCAGGAAGCGCGTCATGCGCTCCTCCTTGTCCGGGCTCTCGAAGAGCACCGCCTGGGCGAGATCGTCGGCCAGCGGATGCGCCCCGTCGGCGTCGGTGACCAGCTTCGTGAGCCGCAGCGCGAGCATCGAGGAGCGGGCCATCCGGTCGAGCAGCGCGTGCGCCTCCTCGACCAGCCGGTCCGCCGGTACGACGTCCATGACCAGCCCGCAGGCGAGTGCGGCGGGGGCGTCGAGGACGCGTCCGGCGAGCAGGACCTGCTTGGCCACCGACTCACCCACCAGCTCGCGCAGCCGCCAGCACGCACCGGCGGCGGCGAGGATGCCGAGGCCCGGTTCGGGATTGCCGAAGACCGCGTCCGTCCCGGCGATCCTGAGGTCGCAGGCGTAGGCCAGCTCGGCGCCGCCGCCCAGCGCCCACCCGGGCACGGCGGCCACGGTGGGCAGCGGCAGCCCGCGTACCCGCTCGAACAGGCGGCTGTTGATCCCCGCCAGCGCCTCGTCCCGCCCGCGCCGCCGAAGTTCACCGATGTCGGCCCCGCCGGCGAAGACCCCGCCGTGCCCGGTGAGCAGCAGAAGCCTCGGGGTTCGCTCCAACTCCTCGCACACCCGGTGCAGTTCGGCGACCATCCGGCCGTTGATGGCGTTGCGTGCGGCCGGTCTGCGCAGGGTGACAACCATCCGGTCGCCACGCTCCTCGACCGTCAGCGTCTCGTACGACGTCGTCTCGTACGACGCGTTCCCGCGCGGGCTCACACCCGCTCCACGAGCATCGCCACGCCCTGTCCGACCCCGACGCACAGGGCCGCGAGACCCCGTCGGCCGCCCTCCCGCTCCAATCGGCCCAGCAGGGTGAGGACGATACGCGCGCCGGAGCAGCCCAGCGGGTGACCGAGGGCGATGCCTCCGCCGTCGGCGTTGACGCGCTCGGGGTCGAGTCCCAGTCGTCGTACGACCGCCAGAGCCTGGGCGGCGAAGGCCTCGTTGAGCTCGATCGCGTCGAGGTCCTCGGCGCTCCAGCGCGCACGTTCCAGGGCCGTGGTGGTGGCCGGCACCGGACCGAGCCCCATCAGGTGGGGCTCGACCCCGGCCGAGGCGGCGGTGACGACCCGGGCACGGGGAGTCAGTCCGTAGCGCACCACCGCCCGTCCGCTCGCCACCACGAGGGCGGCGCCCCCGTCGGACAGCGGTGAGGAGTTGCCCGCGGTGACGATGCCGCCCTGACGGAAGACGGTACGCAGGCCGCTCAGCTGCTCCAACGTGGTCGTCGGGCGCGGCCCCTCGTCCTCGGTCACCTCACCGCCCGCGACCGGCACGGGGACGATCTCCGCCGTGAAGCGGCCCGCCGTCCGCGCGGCCACCGCCCGGCGGTGGCTGCGCAGGGCGAAGGCGTCCGAGTCCAGACGGCTGATGCCGTCCAGGGCGGCGAGGTTCTCCGCGGTCTCGCCCATCGACACGGTCGTCGTCGCGGGCAGCCGCGGGTTGGTGAAGCGCCAGCCGAGCGAGGTGTCGTGGACGTCGCCGGGCCGCGCCCAGGGTGTGCCCGGCTTGGCCATCACCCACGGCGCACGGGTCATCGACTCGACCCCGCCCGCCACGACCACGTCGGCCTCGCCCGCACGTATCGAGTGCGCCGCCGACGCGACGGCCGTGAGCCCCGAGGCGCACAGCCGGTTGACGGTGTACCCGGGCACGGTGTGCGGAAGTCCGGCCAGCACTACGGCCATTCGCGCGACGTCACGGTTGTCCTCCCCGGCCTGGTTGGCGGCACCGAGGATCACCTCGTCCACGGCGTCGGCCGGTACACCGGCCCGGCGCACGGCCTCGCCGACGACGAGCGCGGCCAGGTCGTCGGGACGCACGGAGGCCAGCGCGCCGCCGTAACGGCCCTGCGGGGTACGGGCTCCGTCGATCAGGTAGACGTCATCGGACATCGGTGTGCTCCTCGGTTGGGCCGGACGTTCGGTCGGTGGACGGGTGGCGGGCGCCCGGACACGAGCGCGGCGAGACGGGAAGGTCGGAGGGCCGGTCAGACGTCGGTGAGCAGGATCGCCGGGCGTTCCACGCAGTCGGCCACGAAGCGCAGGAACCCGCCGGCCGTACCGCCGTCGCAGACCCGGTGGTCGAAACTGAGGGAGAGCTGAGTGACCTTGCGGACGGTGAGCGCGCCGTCGACGACCCAGGGTTTGTCGACGACACGGCCCATGCCGAGGATCGCCGCCTCCGGGTGGTTGATGATGGGCGTGGATCCGTCGACGCCGAACACCCCGTAGTTGTTGAGGGTGAAGGTGCCCCCGGTCAGCAGGGCCGGCGGCAGGCTGCCGGTACGGGCCAGTTCGGTCAACCGGGCGAGTTCCGCAGCCAGTTGGGCGGTCGTGAGCCGGTGGGCGTCGCGCACGACGGGGACGACGAGCCCTCGGTCGGTCTGGGCGGCGAAGCCCATGTGCACCTCGTCGAGGCGCACGATCTCCCGACGTTCGGTGTCGACGGTCGAGTTGAGCTCGGGGTAGCGACGCAGACCGGCCACGCAGATGCGGGCGAGCAGCGCCAACAACCCGATACGGCGGCCGGGTTGGGCGGCTTCCAGCGCCCGCTTGGCCTCGAGCAGACCGGTCGCGTCGACGTCGACCCAGGTGGTGGCGTCGGGGATCTCGGTCCGGCTGCGCGCCAACTTGTCCGCGACGGCCTTGCGTACGCCGCGCAGGGGGATACGGACCCCGTCACCGGCGGGAGGCGCTGACGCGGGTCGCGTCGGTGCTGGTGCCGATGCCGATGCCGATGCCTGTCGGGCGGCGGCCTGTTCCACGTCCCGTCGCAGGACCACCCCGGCCGGGCCCGAAGGCGTCAGCGCGGCGAGGTCGATCCCGTGCTCGCGGGCCACCCGCCGGACGAGAGGCGAGATGACACGGGGAGCATGCGCCTCCGGCGCCGGCGCGGGCGTCTCCGGTGCGGCGGCGGCCGTACGTCGGCGGCGACGGCGCGGCGCGGGTCCGTGCCCGGTGCCGTAGCCGATCAGGACGTTGCCCGAACCTGCCTGTTCCTCCTCGCGGTACCGCTCGGCGGCGGCGCCGACGCTGATGCCGGCCTCGACGACGGCCGGCTCCGGTACCGCCGGTGCGCTCGCGCCCACCGTGATCAGCGGCTCGCCCACCCCCAGCGGCGTACCCGCCTCCGCGTGCAGCCGCAACACCGTGCCCGCGTACGGCACCGGCACCTCCACCGCCGCCTTGGCGGTCTCCACCTCGACCACGATCTGGTCGATCGTCACGGTGTCGCCGACGGCGACCTTCCACTCGACGATCTCCGCGTCGGTCAGGCCCTCACCGAGATCGGGCAGCCGGAACACCTGCTCGTTCAGCGTCGCGGTGGTCATGCGACCGCTCCCTTCACCAGGTGCCGGGTGTCGGGCTCGTCGGCGAACTGCAGACGGTCGACGGCGTCGAGGATCCGGTCGACGCCGGGCAGATGCGCGTGCTCCAGCTTCGGCGGCGGATACGGGATGTCGAAGCCGGCCACCCGCAGGACGGGAGCGGCGAGCGAGTGGAAGCAGCGCTCCTGCACCCGCGCGGCGATCTCCGCGCCGACCCCGGCGAAGCCCTGCGCCTCCTGCACGACCACACAGCGCCCGGTCCTGCGCACCGACTCCGTGACCGTCTCGTCGTCGAAGGGCACCAGGGTCCGCAGGTCCACGACCTCCAGTTCGATCCCGTCCTCGGCGGCGGCCTCGGCCGCGGCCAGGGCCACCGGCACCGAGGGGCCGTACGCGACGACGGTGACATCACGCCCCGGGCGCCGGATCGCCGCGCGCCCGAACGGCAGCGCCCCGCGCGTGGTCAGATCGGTCTCCTCGCGTGACCAGTACAGCTTCTTCGGCTCGAGGAAGACCACCGGGTCGGGGTCGGCGACCGCGTCCCGCAGCAGCCAGTACGCGTCCTCGGCCGTGGCCGGGGTGACGACCTTGAGGCCGGGGGTGTGCGCGTAGTAGGCCTCGCTGGAGTCGCAGTGGTGCTCGACCCCGCCGATCCCGCCCGCGTAGGGGATGCGGATCACCATCGGCAGACCGACCCGGCCGCGGGTGCGGTTGCGGGTCTTCGCGACGTGCGAGGCGATCTGCTCGAACGCCGGATAGGCGAACGCGTCGAACTGCATCTCCACCACGGGCCGGAAGCCGCCCATCGCCATGCCGACCGCGAGGCCGACGATTCCTGCCTCCGCGAGCGGGGTGTCGAAGCAGCGCTGCTCACCGAAGTCGCGGGTCAGCCCGTCGGTGATACGGAAGACCCCGCCGAGCGGGCCGACGTCCTCACCGAAGACGAGGACTCGTTCGTCCTCGCGCAGCGCGTCCCGCAGGGCGGTGTTGAGCGCCTGCGCCATCGTGACCTTGGCCATCGTCGTCAGTCCTCCTGGGCCTGGGTGGTGTCGGCGAGCTCGGCCGCCAACTGGGCACGCTGCTCGCGCAGTTGAGGGGTCGGCTCGGCATAGACGTGCTCGAACAGCTCCAGCGGGTCGAGTGCCGAGTCCGCGTTCAGACCGGCGCGCACCCGCGCCGCCAGCTCCTCGGCCTCCTCCCGTACGGCCGCCACGACCTCGTCGGTGAGCGCGCCGCGCGAGCGCAGACAGCTCTCCAGCCGCTCGACCGGGTCGGCGGCCCGCCACCGCTCGACCTCGTCGTCCTCCCGGTAGCGGGTGGCGTCGTCGGCGTTGGTGTGGGCGTCGATGCGGTAGGTGTGCGCCTCGACGAGAACGGGACCGTGCCCTCCGCGGGCGTGTTCGACCGCCGAGGTCAGCACCGCGAGCACCGCGACGAGGTCGTTGCCGTCGACCTGCTCGGAGCGCATCCCGTAGCCGATGCCCTTGTACGCGAGGGAGGGCGCCGCGGTCTGCCGGGCCAGCGGTACGGAGATCGCGTACTTGTTGTTCTGGACGAAGAAGACGACCGGCGCGCGGAGGACGGCCGCGAAGTTCAGCGCCTCGTGGAAGTCGCCCTCGCTGGTCGCGCCGTCCCCGACCAGCGCCATGGCCACCCCGTCCTCGCCCTTGCGGCGCAGGGCCTCGGCCATACCGGTCGCGTGCAGCACCTGGGTGGCCAGCGGCGTGCACTGGGGCGCGGTACGGGTCGCGGCGGGGTCGTAGCCGCAGTGCCAGTCGCCGCGCAGCAGCGTCAGCACCTCGACCGGGTCGATGCCCCGGGTCACCAGGGCCACGGAGTCGCGGTACGTCGGGAACAGCCAGTCGTCGGGGCGCAGGGCGAGCGCGGCGGCGATCTGGCAGGCCTCCTGGCCGCGGCTGGACGGGTAGACGGCGAGGCGGCCCTGCTTGGTGAGGGCGGTCGCCTGGGTGTCGAACCGGCGGCCCAGGACCATCCGCCGCCAGGCCTCGAGCAGGGCCTCGACGGAAGGCGCTGTGTGATCGGCGGGCGGCCGGGCGAGCGGTGTGCCGTCCTCGGCCACGAAACGCACCGGCGTCAGCGACGGCAGGAGGCCCTGGACCGTCTGGCGGAGGCTCTTCACGGACATGGAGGGCACTCGCTTTCTTCTGGACACTTGACAGGAGAATGGTGGCTATAGCGGAATATCTGTTCAATAGCTCGGCCGAACCGGCGATGAACTGCCGAATCAAAGCGCCTGGGAGGGCAAAGTGTCCGAGGAAACCACGCTGCCGGGGGCAGTGGCCGGACGAACTGCCGTCCCGCTCGACGACATCGACCGCGAGATCCTGAGCCGGCTCCTCCAGGAAGGCCGGATCTCGGTCCGCGCCCTCGCCGAACAGGTGCACATCTCCCGGGCCAACGCCTACACCCGCATCGGCCGGCTGGTGGCCGAGGAGGTCATCACGGGCTTCACCGCGCAGCTCAACGCCCAGCGGGCGGGCCTGGGCACGAGCGCGTACGTCACGATGAGCATCGAGCAGAACGCCTGGCGCGACATCTCACGCGGGCTGCGCGAGATCCCCTACGTGGAGCACATCTCCCTCGTCACCGGCGACTTCGACGTCCTGGTACTCGTCCGCGCCCCCGACAACCTCGTACTCCGCCAGGTCGTCCTGGAGAAGGTCCAGGCGATCCCCGGGGTGCGCTCCACCCGGACCTGGCTCGTCTTCGACGAGGTGCG
Source organism: Streptomyces sp. NPDC047042 (assembly GCF_040644035.1). Classification (NCBI taxonomy): domain Bacteria; kingdom Bacillati; phylum Actinomycetota; class Actinomycetes; order Kitasatosporales; family Streptomycetaceae; genus Streptomyces; species Streptomyces sp. NPDC047042. The sequence continues at coordinate 73,083 of NZ_JBEYVP010000009.1, forward strand.
GGGGCGCGGCGCCGTCTGGACGGAGTGACAACCGGCGCGGTCATACGTCGACCAGGTCGGCGGCGACCTCGAGCCGGGCCGGTGCCGGTGCGGGTGCCGGGACGGGGGGCACCGGCGTCGCGTGGCGCCGGGAGCGCACCACACGGAACCGTCCGGTGACGAAGTGGGCGCCGGAGCCCGGCAGTTCGGCGAGGGCCGAGGACGGGTCGGCGGGCAGGTCGTCGAGGTTCTCCACCAGATGCACCCCCGCGTCCAGCGCCGCCGTCTCGGCCGCCGCCAGCACCAGCGGGTCGGTGGAGTGCACGGAGGCGTACAGCGCGCCGTGCCGCCCCACGGTTCGGCGCAGCAGCGCGAGGCTGTGCGAGGTCGAGTCGGTGCCCACCAGGAAGGAGACGAGCCCGGGCCACTCGTGCGTGTACACGCGTTCGTCGCAGGCGCGCAGCCGCACCAGCAGCGGGCTGCGCAGGTCGGCGTACGGGAGGCCGGGACGGTCCACCGGGCCGGAGGCGTGCAGAACAGGTCCGTACCGCGCGGCGTCCGTGAGGGCGTCGCGTACCTCGTCGGCGCTGATCGCGCCCAACTCCCTTGCCGCGCGGGCGGGATGTGCGAGCAGCCGGTCCACGGCGTCGCCGAGGTCGGCCCCGAGGTCCCGCAGCGTCTTGTGCCCCTCGTCGGTGCCGAAGCCCCGCTCCGGGACCAGGATGTTCTGCGGATTGGTGCGCACCGTTCCGCTGCACCGGCACGAGGCGAGGGCGAGACCCCGCACCAGGCCCCGGTAGTCGTCGGTCGAGTCCACGACCACGGTGTTCAGCCCGGTCCGGTTGGCGAACACGGTGGCCTGGTGGGCGTGTTGCTCCAGCCAGTCGGCGAAACGCGCGGGGCCCGTGTAGTCGACGATGCGCATCGCGGGGTCCGTGGCCAGCCGCCGGTGCACCTGCCGTTCGGGTTCGGCCACGGCCAGGGTCACGAGGTCGGGGGAGTGACCGGCCTCCGCCAGCACCTGCCGGGCGACCCGCACGGTGATCGCCAACGGCAGCACGGAGCGCGGGTGCGGAGCCACGACGACCGGGTTGCCGGTCACCAGGCTGGCGAACAACCCCGGATACCCGTTCCAGAGCGGGAAGTCGGGACAGCCGACCAGCAGCGACACCCCCCGGGGCACCAGGCTGCAACTGCCCTCCACTGGCCGCCCTCCCCGTTCGGCGCTCATCCAGCGCAGGTCGGCGGGGACGCGTTCCGACTCGGCGAAGGCCTGGGCCACCACCTCCAGGGCACGGTCCTGGGCGCGTGGCCCGGCGGCGCGCAAGGCGCCCTGGAGGGACTGACCCGTGGTGTGATGCACGGCGAGGGCCAGTTCATGGCTGCGCGTGTTGAGACGGCGCAGGATCTCCACGGCGAGTCCGGCCCGCTGGTACGGTCCGGCGGCCCGCCAGCCGGCCGCCGCCCGCCCGGCTGCCGCGACCAGCTCCGCGGGATCGCAGCGCGGGTAGTCGATGGCCAGAGCGAGACCGTACGGCGACGACTCCGTGCGCACCCGGCCGAGTTCGCCGGGCTGCCCCAGCTCGAAAGGCCGCCCCAGCAGCGAGCGGAACACCTTTCCCGCCGTACGGGCCGACCTCATGCCCGCGTCGGCCGCGTCCCGGCAGGTCGCCTCGGTGAAGGGGCGACGGGACTCACCGGCGGCGATCGCGCGACCGACGCTCAGCAGCAGCTCGCGGTGGCGCTCGTAGGGACCGGCGCGCATGGCCGTCAGCCTCGCCGGCTCGCCGCGAGCGCGAGGAGGGCGTCGTTCTCCTCGGGCAGCCCGATCGTCACCCGGACACCCTCGCCGGGGAACGGGCGGACCAGCACCTTCCCGTCGGCGCAGTGCTCGGCGAAGCCCACGCTGTCCTCACCGAGCGGCAGCCACACGAAGTTGGATCCGGAGTCGGGCACCTCGTGCCCCAGGGCCCGCAACCGCTCGGTGACCCGCTCGCGTTCGGCGACCGTGAGAGCGGCTCGCCGGGCGACCTCCGCGCCCTCGCCGAGGGCGACCACGGCCGCCCGCTGGGCGAGAGCGCTGACACTGAACGGCACCTGCGTCCGGCGCACATGGGCCGCGATCCCGGCCGGCGCGACGCAGTAGCCGACCCGCAGCCCCGCCAGGCCGTACGCCTTCGAGAAGGTCCGCAGCACCACCACGTTCGGCCGGTCGCCGAGGAGGGCGAGCGCGTCGGGGACCAGGGCCGGATCGGCGTACTCCCGGTAGGCCTCGTCGACGACGATCAGCACGTCCCGGGGCACCCGGTCCGCGAAGTCGGTCAGGGCCTGCGCGCCGACCGCCGTGGAGGTCGGGTTGTTGGGGTTGCACACGAAGACCAGCCGGGTCCGGGCGGTGATCGCCGCGGCCATGGCGTCGAGGTCGAGGGCATGCCCGCGCAGGGGCACCCGCACCGCCGTACCCCCCGCCACGGCGGTAAGAATGGGATACGCCTCGAACGAACGCCAGCCGAAGACGACCTCGTCACCGGGCCCGACAACGGTGTGCAGCAACTGCCCGCACACCTCGGAGGAACCGGCGCCCACCGCTATCCGGTCCGGCTCGACTCCGTGGTGCGCCGCCAGGGCCTCGACCAGGGAGGCGGCGTGCAGATCGGGATACCGCGAGACGCCGCCCGCGGCCTCCGCGAGGGTTTCGGTCACCCCCGGCAGCAGCCCGTACGGGGATTCGTTGCTGGCCAGTACGACCGCGCCGGGCAGTTTGCGGCCCGGGACGTAGGCGGGCAGCTGGGACAGGGACGCACGGACACGCACCATGCTGGTCTCGCTTCTGCAGCGCTGGGACCCGAGGCCTGGCGAGGCCCGGCCGTCGGGCACTTGACAGGGCAAATCGTGCGGAGCGGACGACAGGCGCTCAACTGTTTGGGAAATTCGGCTACGAATCGCCGAAATCCGGATACCTGACCGGCAAACCGTCTTCCGGCGCCCCCCGCCAAGCCCTCACCACGAGACGGACGGCACGCCCGAAATGACGGTGACGACAGACCGCCAAGTGCCGCGCGCGGCGCGGCGCGGCGCGGCGCCCATGGCGCGGGTGGCACCTCTAACGCCGGCCCGCACCCTCAGCCCGTCCGGCGTTTGAGGACAAGGCCCGTTCAGGGCCGTAGGGGGGGTCTGGGGGCGCAGCCCCCAGGAACGGGATGGGACGGGTAGGGGCGGCGGGGGCGAAAAACCTACACGAACCGTCCGCCCACGCCGAGAACGTGTCGGTACACCCGTTCGTTGTCGTCGTCGAACACGACGAACACCACGCGGTCGAACCGCCCCGGATGCGCCGAGACCCACTCCACGACGGCACGCAGCGCAACCGGCGCAGCCTGCTCAACGGGATACCCGAAGACGCCCGTGCTGACGGCACAGAAGGCGAGGGTACGAATGCCCTCCACCTGCGCCGCCAGATCCATGCACGCCCGATACGAGGAGGCGAGACCCCGCGCGTCACGCGCACGTGGCTGCCCCTCGACGACAGGGCCGACGGTATGCAGGACGTACCGCGCCGGCAGATGATAGCCCCGGGTGATCTTGGCCGCACCGGTCGGTTCCGCACCACCCTGCGCTGTGACAATCGTGTCGCAGTCGTCGCGCAGACGAGGCCCGGCGGCGCTGTGAATGGCGTTGTCGATGCAGGGATGCATCGGCCGGAAGCAGCCGAGCAGTTGGCTGTTGGCGGCGTTGACCACAGCATCGACGGCCAGCGTGGTGATGTCACCCCGCCACAGCACGGCCTCGGCCGCGGCCTGGAAGGTCGTGCCGGGAAACTCCTCCTCGACCGTGGGCAGTCGAAGCGCCGAGAAGACGGGCCGCAGCTGCCGCTCCGCACCGAGGAGCGCGTCCAGTTCCCGGTCCGCTCCTTCCGGCAGGGGACCAGGATCGCGGACGGTCAGCAGCGCGCGCAGCACCCTGCGGGCCACGGCCGCACCGGCATCGGAGCCGGCGTCGGCATCGGCATTGGCATCGGGATCGGCATCGGCCAGGCTCCTCAGCGCCTCGGAGTCCAACCCGAGCCGGGCCACGGCCGGATCGGTGCTGAGCAGGCGCAGCGCAGAGCGCACATGCGCGTCCACCCGTGCGGCAGAGGCAGGGGCCACCGTCGGGTGGAAGGGCTCGTCGAGGGCGACGGCTGACCGGTAGGCGGTCAGAGGCAGTGCGTTGATCGGTGCCTCCGTCGGGGCGGTTGGACCAGGTATGGGCGGGTGGACGAAGGCTACCGATGGCCGGGCGCCCGCACATAGGCGTGTACGGGGCCGGGCCACCGGCGGGCTCACATCCCTGCGAGTGCGCCGAGGCGACTTCTCCTCGTGGCGCCCCCGGGGTGAGATCAGAACAGGCCGTTGCCGTGCGGCAGTTCGGCCGGTACGGGCGCGATGACGTCCCAGTGCTCGACGATCTTGCCGTCCGCGACACGGAAGAGGTCGTAGTACGCGACGGGCACACCGAACTCGCCCTCGGACTGCGTCAGGACGAAGTCGCCCTCGGCGATGACCTTGTGGACCTTCTTGTAAACGAGGTTCTTGCCCTGCTCGGCCCACTTGGCCGCGGCCGCCCCGAAACCGTCGAGGCCGTCGGCGGCCTCGGTGTTGTGCTGATGGTAGGTCTCGGTGGAGATGTAGTCGGTGAGCACCGAGTAGTCGGCGCCGACAAGGACCTTCTCGGCGAACGCGACCACCAGGGCGCGGTTGGCCTCGGTCTTGTCGGAGTCGGTGACCGCGGCGGGACCGTCGGTCTGTGAGCGGCCGGAGACGGTGTCCTTGACCAGCGGGGTCAGGGCGTCCCAGTGCTCGGCCAGCTTGCCCTCGGCGTCGACCCGGAAGATGTCGAAACCGACGAGAGGGTCCGGACCGAAGCCGTGGTAGGTGCCGTGCAGGGCGACGAGGTCACCGTCGGCGATGACCCGGGCACCGTCGTAGCTGAAGTCCCCGCCCAGGCTTCCGACGAGCCCGCGGAGGGCCTCGGGCCCGTCGGCGGCGAGCGCGCTGTGCTGCTTGTAGTCCGCGGCCACCCAGCGGTCCACGGCGGAGGGATCCTTGTCGCCGAACAGTTCACCGGCGGCCTGAAGGACGATGTTCTTCGCGTTGCTCATGACTGTCTTCCTGGTGGAGGGGCTGTGTATTCAAAATATGTCGCCGATGCCTGCCTCATCGGGGTGAATGGCGCCTCCTTATAGTCAAAAAGCGACACCCTTGTTGATGACGTCCGCAAGTGGCGTGGCCGGGCGGCCGGTCAGACGGGGAACGGCGTCGCTGACGCCGTCGAGTTCGCCGGAGGCGATGGCCGTGTACGTGGACACCCAGGCGTCCAGCTGCCACGGCGGAGCGCCGTAGGAGGCACGGGAGGCGTAGGCCTCCTCGACCGACTCCTGCTGGTAGGTGACGGTGCGGCCGAGCTGCGCGGACAGGATGGCGGCCACTTCGTCCAGCGTGAGGGACTCGGGCCCGGTCAGGTCGTAGGCCGTGCCCGCGTGGTCGTCCGGCCGGAGCAGCACCGCTGCTGCGGCGTCGGCGATGTCCTCCTGGCCGACGAACGCGGCGCGCCCCCGCCCGGCCGGGCCGCGGATGACACCGTCCTCACCGACGAGGTCGGGGACGAACTCCGCGTAGAAGTTGTCCCGGAGGAAGGTGTACGCCAGGCCGCTCGCGCGGATGTGCTGCTCGGTGTGGAAGTGGTCGCGTGCCAGGGTGAAGGTGGCGTGGGGTGCCGCGCCGTAGAACGAGACGTACACCAGGTGCCGTACACCCCCCTCGGCGACGGCGTCCACGAACGCCTTGTGCTGGGCGAGCCGGTCGGCGCTCTCCGAGGCGGAGACCATGAAGACGGTGCGGATGCCGACAAGAGCCGCCCGCACGGCGTCCTGGTCGGCGTACTCGGCTCGCACGGCCACCGCGCCGGGAAGCCGTGGAGCCCGTTCCGGCCTGCGGGCCAGGAGTTTCTGCGGTACACCTCGCTCGGCCAGCCGTCGGGCAACGCGTCCGCCGAGCCGGCCGGTGGAGCCGGTGACTGCGATGGTGGGGGCGGGTGTCTCGGATGCGTCGGGCATGGTGCGTTGTTTCTCTTCCTGTGGTGACGAGGGTGCGCTGCCGCCGCGTGTCAGGGACGGAGCCCGTAGAACAGCTCGTCCGCGCCGAGGGGGACGGACAGAGCCCGTGGTCCGAGATCCGCAGGGACCTCGGGATGGCCGAGGTTGATCCGGACGAGCCTGGCCCGGGGCGTATGGCGTACCAGGTTCTCCATGGGCCGACGGATCACGCCGGGGGTATTGAAACCGGCCCCGATCTCCAGCACGAGCAGGGCGCTGTCCGGGGGCGCGTCGTCGAGCCACCGACCCAGCCGGTGCCCAGCGGGGAGGTAGGAGTCGTCGACGAACTCCGGACCGACCCGGATGTTGGGGAAGACGTCGGCCCCGCAGCGCGGACAGCGGGGCAGGGCGTGCGGGTCGACAACCCGGCCGGAGTCGCGGTCGTAGGCGGCGAGGAGCGTGTCGAGGAACGGTCTGCTGGACCAGGTCTCCCGCGAGCACGGGACCGTGCACTGGAAGCGCCCGTAGTCTCCCTGCGGGGTGAAGACCCGGTCCGCCTCGAAGCCGTTGCGGGCGAAGAGGGCGTCGACGTTGGACGTCATCACCCAGTGGTCGCGGTCGCCGACCAGTTCCCTGAGCGTCCGGTAGAGGGGGTTGGGCTCAGGGCTGAAGCGGATGTCGTCGATGTGGACGGCCCAGTAGCCCCACATCATGACCGCCGGCAGGGGCGCTCCGAGGAGGTAGCGCGAACGCAGACCGAGCCGGTACAGCGCGGGGAGCAGTTCCCGGAAGCGGTCGGTGTCGCCGTAGTCGTAGCCGGCGGCGGCGCTCAGGCCCGCGCCGGCCGCGATCAGGACGCGGTCGGCCTCTTCCAGCCAGGTGCGGACGGTCTCGCAGGCCGACGCGGCCGGCATGGCGGTGTTGTCCGCCGTCAGGGCGGGAACGTCGTCCACGGTGCTCACGGCGCGCGGGTCCTCTCCGATTGATTTCCTGTTTCCGCCAGGGGACGCGTTCCGCTTCCACGGCGGCACGACCAACCTACGGAGAGCACAGGGAGAAAGCCGGATAAACTTCTGACCGATGATGGCCAAAAACCGACACGAATCGCCGCGCGAGATCCCGGAGATCCCGTTCGCCGCACCCGCGGGTACGCCCGCCGGGGTCGAGGTCATGTCGCTCGCCGAGCTACGACGGCGCGTCCCCGCCGAGACCCTGACCCGGCCGCAGCGCCCCGACTTCCATCACCTGCTCACGCTCACCGAGGGCGACCTCTGGCACGTCATCGACTTCGACGGCCACGCCCTGCGGCCGGGATCGTGGCTGTGGGTGCGCCCGGGGCAGGTGCATCAGTGGGGCGACATCACCCAGGCCGAGGGCACGCTCATCCTCTTCCGGCAGGACGTGCTGGACCCGGCCACGGCGACGGCCGCCCGTGTCGACGACCCGCACGCGCCCGTCGTCACCACCCCCGTCACCGCCGACGCCGAGGCGGTGACCATGGCCGCGGAGCACCTGAACCGTGAGTTCCAGGCGCTCGGCCGGCTGCCGCTCGACGTGCACATCGCGGCGCTGCGCCACCTTCTGGCCGTCCTCCTGCTGCGCCTGGCCCATCTCACCGTCCCGGTCGGCGGCCCCGCGCCGGACCCCGACGAGACCTATCTGCGGTTCCGTGACGCGGTCGAACGGCACTTCACGGCGACCCGCCGGGTGGAGGACTACGCGCAGCTGCTCGGCTATTCGGGACGGACCCTCGCCCGGGCGACCCTGGCCAGCGCCGGGCTCAGCGCGAAGGAGTTCATCGACCGCCGGGTCGTGCTGGAGGCGAAGCGTCTGCTGGCGCACGGCGACGAGACCGCGGCACAGATCTCGGACCACCTCGGTTTCGTCACGGCCTCCCAGTTCAGCAAGTACTTCATGCAACGGACGGACCAGACCCCGATCGACTTCCGCAGAAGCATCCGGGGACAGACGACGGGCGAGCCGCATCCGGACCATCGGAGCGAGGCCCGGCCAGGGCTGGGCTCCGGGACGGTCGCGGCTGCTGCCGCGCATGGCCATGGGCGGCCCGGATGACACGGGTCAGGCCTGGAGACGCCGCAGTGCTCGACGTCCCGGGCGGGCGGTATCGGCGGTGTGCGGGGGAGCCCCGAGGCGGCGTACCGGCCGGCCGTAGTGCTCGACGCGCGGCGGGGACGGCAGGCGGCCGCGCACCAACACTCGTCGTCGCGCACCCCGGGCGCGGTCCTCTAGGGCTCCTCGAGCAGATGCCGAGCCGTGGCGATGTCGGTGATCAGCGCCGTGATCCAGCGACCGCGTACCGCCGCGCGTACGGCCGTGTACTTGCGCTCACCGCCCGCGACGGCGATGCGGCGCGGGACCGTGCGCAGTTGGTCGACGGAGATGCCGATGGTCCGCTCGCCCAGTCCCGCGTCCACGTGGACGCCGTTCTCGTCGAAGAAGCGCTGGCAGATGTCGCCCACCGCGCCCAGGGCACGCAGCCGGGAGATCTCCTCCTCGGCGACCGCGTTGCCGCTGAGCTGGAGCAGGGGGGAGGGTTCGAGGCTTCCGATGCCCACCAGGACGGCGCTGAGTTGCTGCCACGCCTGACTGACCTCCACGACCGCCGGGTCCCGCAGGAGGGAGAGGCGGGCCTCCGCTGAGCCGACGAGCCCCGGTGCGCGCACGAACAGCGGGGTGGCGCCGGTGAGTTCGGCGAGGCGGGCGGTCAGACGGGTCGCCTGTACCTGGCTCCGGGGGTCGCCGATACCGCCCATCAGCTGCACGACCTGGGAGGCGCCGGGGGCCTTGGCGAGCTGCATGGTCTCCACTGCCGCCAGCAGTGTCTCGCTCCAGGTGGAGACCCCGATCAGATCGCCCGAGCGGAAGGCCGTCTCCAGATGGCTCGCGGCCGCCGAGCCGAGCCCGCGCAGCAGCGTGCGCGCGTGTTCCGGCTGGTCCTCGTCGTCGAGGACCACGACGTCGGTCAGGTGGTACCGCTCCGCGAGGGCGTCCTCCACGTCGCTGTGGATGCCGGGCGGCGAGACGACGACGGTCCGGACCACGCCCTGGTCCGCCGCCGAGCGGAGCAGCCGGGACACACCGGCCTGGGACAGGCCCAGCGCGTCGGCGATGTCGGCCTGGCGCATGCCGCGCTCGTGGTACATGCGGGCCACGCGCACGATCAGCCGCATTTTGTCGACGGACTCGCCGCTGGTGAGGTCAGAACGCTGGGACACACCCCGCACCCTACTGATCTCCGGCCGCAGGGGCGGAGCCGTCATGTCGCTATCGCCGGGTCCGGCGGCGCGGTGGACGTCGTCCTCGCCCGTGACACCGCTTCGTGCCAGGCACTGAGACGGTCGGCGCGCCGCGCGGGCGACCACTGCGGGTGGTAGACGTCCGCCGGACTCGTCGTGCTCGTCAGGCTCTCCTTGGTGAACAGTCCGAGGGAGCACCCCGCGAGGTGCGCCGCGCCCAGGGCGGACATGGCACGGGCGCGGGGGCGGCGCAGGGTGCGCCCCGAGATGTCCGCCTGCAGTTGCATGAGCGTCGTGTTGTCGGTGGGGCCACCGTCCGCGAGCAGGGTGGCGACCGGGGTGCCCGGCGCGTCGAGCCCGGCCACGACGTCCTCGACCTGGAAGGCGATCGATTCGAGGGCGGCCCGGGCGAGCTCGGGCAGCCCCGCCGCGAACGTGAGCCCGCAGACCAGCCCGGCGGCCTCGTTGTCCCACCAGGGCGCGCCGAGCCCTCCGAAAGCCGGGACCAGATGCACGCCCGCTGCATCCGGCGCCGCCCGTGCGGCGAGGTCGCCCTCGTCGGTGCCGAACAGGCCGGCGAGCCAGCGCAGTGTGGCGCCGGAGGAGCGGATGTTGCCCTCCAGGGCGTAGGCGGGTGTGCCGTCGTCCCAGGCGATGGTCAGACAGAGGGGTGAGTGTTCCGCCTGTGCCGGGGTGTCGATCAGCCCCATGACGGACGAGCCCGTGCCGTACGTCACCTTCACGCTGCCGGGTGCGAAGACGCCGTGCCCGAAGAGGGCGGCATGGGAGTCGCCCAGGACGGCACCGACCGGCGTACCGTCCGGCACCGCCGACAGCCGTCGTACGGCGGGGAAGGGGCCCATCGAGGCCACGATGCGGGGCAGTACCTCACGGGGAACGCCGAAGACGTCCAGGAGCCCTTCGTCCCAGTCCCGGGTGCGCACGTCGAGGAGCTGGGTGCGGGAGGCGTTGCCGATCTCGATGACGTGGGCGGTGCGCCCGCTCAGCTGCCACAGCAGCCAGGAGTCGACGGTGCCCAGGCACAGTTCGCCTCGCCTGGACCGGGTGCGGTCCGGGTCGTACATGTCGAGGAGCCACTGCGCCTTCAGGGCGCTGAACATCGGGTCCAGGGGCAGGCCGGTCGTCGTGCGGACCAGCGGGCCCAGTCCGTCGGCGAGCAACTTGGCGCAGGCGGGTGCCGTACGGCGGTCCTGCCAGCCGAGCACCGGCCCGAGTGGCCGCCCGGTGGCACGTTCCCAGAGCAGGCAAGACTCCCGTTGACTGGACACGCCGATGCCGGCCACGTGTGCGCCGTCCCGTCCGGCCAGGCACGCCTCGACGGCCCGGGTCACGCTGCGCCAGATCTCCTCGGCGGACTGCTCCACCCAGCCGGGGCGCGGATGTGCGGCGCCGATCGGCACCGACGCCGAGCCCACGACGGAGCCGACGCCGTCGATCACCAGCGCTTTGGTCGCGGAGGTCCCCTGGTCGACGGCGAGGAGGAGCGGGGCGGACGTCATGAGGCCGAGGATGGCAGACCGAGGGCTTCGCGCGCGGCACGGTACATGGCGCCGGCGGTCAGTCCGAAGTGCTCCAGCAGTCCCTCGGGGCTGCCGGTCGGTGCGAAGCCGGACACGCCGAGCAGCCGCAGCGGGACGGGGGAGTGCTGGCCGGTGAGCGAGGCGACGGCCGCGCCGAGTCCCCCGCTGACGGTGGCCTCCTCGGCTGTCACGAGGGCCCGGGTCTCGGCGGCGGCGCGCAGGATCGCGGCCTCGTCGAGGGGGTCGACGAACGGGGTGTTGAGCACCCGGGCCGAGATGCCCTCGGCGGCCAGCCGGTCGGCGGCGATCAGCGCGCGCGGGACCATCGTGCCGATGGCCACGAGGGTGACGTCGCTTCCCTCCCGCAGGGTCAGCGCGCGCCCCGGTGCGAAGGGGGCGCCGGACGGAGTCACGTCGGGCACCTTGAAGCGGGGCACCCGGAGATAGCTGGGCCCGTCGTGGGCGTGGGCCCAACGCACGGCGGCGCGGGTCTGGGCGCGGTCGGTGGGCACGACCACGGTGAGGTCGGCGACCGCGCGGAGCCAGGACAGGTCCTCCACCGAGTGGTGCGTGGGGCCGAGTTCGCCGTACGCCATGCCGGGGCTCTGGCCGCACAGGATCACCTTGTGCCCGCTGTAGGCGCAGTCGGCCTTGATCTGCTCCAGCGCGCGGCCGGTCAGGAAGGGGCCGGCGGCGGAGACGAACGGCACGTAACCCGCGTTGGCGAGGCCCGCCCCGACGCCCACCATGTTCTGCTCGGCGATGCCGACGTTGATCAGACGGTCGGGGAACTCGTCGCGGAACCCGGAGAGGTTGCTGGAGCCCACCGAGTCGTTGCACACGACGACCACACGGCTGTCCTCGCGGGCGAGCGCGATGAGCTCCTCGGCGAAGACCTGTCGGCAGTCGTAGGCGGGCGCGTCGGCGAGAGGGTGGGCGACGGTCTCGGCCGTCGGGTCGGCCGCTGATTCGGCCGTAGGGTCGGCCACCTGGCCGGTCGTCCTCGCCGGGGAAGTGGTCTCGGTCATCGGGTCAACTCCTCGACGGCGGCGCGCACTTGGTCCTGGTCGGGCACCTTGTGGTGCCATTCGGCGCGGTCCTCGATGAAGGAGACGCCCTTGCCCTTGACGGTGTGGGCGATGACGGCGACCGGCCGTCCGCTCGTGGAGGGGGCGAAGGCGGCGAGCAGGGCCGCGTGGTCGTGGCCGTCCGTCTCGCGCACCTCCCAGCGGAAGGCGGCCCACTTCTCCGCCAGCGGGTCGAGGCCGACGGTCTCCTCCGTACGGGCTCCCTGCTGGAGCCGGTTGCGGTCGACGACGGCGTACAGCCCCGCCAGCTCCTGGTGTCCGGCGGTCATCGCCGCCTCCCAGTTGCTGCCCTCCTGCAGTTCCCCGTCACCGAGGACGACCACGGTCCGGCTGCCGTCCCCCCGCAGCCGGGCGCCGAGTGCGCAGCCGACCGCGACGGGAAGGCCGTGGCCGAGCGGTCCGGTGTTGGTCTCCACACCGGGCACCTTGCGGCGGTTGGGATGCCCGTTGAGCGCGGAGGCGGCGGTGGTGAAGCCGGCGAGTTCCGAGCGCGGGAAGTATCCGCAGTGGGCGAGCGTGGCGTAGAGGGCCGCGGCGGAGTGGCCCTTGCTCAGGATGAACCGGTCGCGTCCGGGGGCGTCGGGGTGCTCCGGATCGACGTCGACGACCGCTCCGAAGAGCGTGGCGAGGATGTCGGTGACGGAGAAGTCGCCGCCGATGTGTCCCATCCCCGCCCTGTCGATCATGTCGAGAACCATGAGGCGGATCTCCGCGGACATGGCGCGCAGTCGCTCGACGGTCTCGTGAGGGCGTTCGGAGGGGAGGGAGCGCCGTAGTCGGCGATACTCCGCGGCCGCACCTGGATCAGCGGTCAACATCTATGAATATCCATTCAGTGATTGATATCTATTAACCACGGATGGTGGAGGGTGCCTGTCGTGACCGTCAACCCCCTGCTGGAAGCCTTGACAGTCGGTCGAGCGTCGACCTAGCGTCCAGTCAGGTGAAAGGGAATAGAGTGAATAAAAATTCAGGAGGTCGAGCATGAAGCCCGAGACGGCTCCCGCCGACCGCACGTTCACCGGCGGCATGTGGACCTTCGGCCGGATCATCGACCGCTACGCCACCGACGGCTACGGCCCGACCGTGCCGACCCTCCGGGCGATCGAACTGGCCGCCGCGTCCGGGCAGTTGGTCGGTCTCGACCTCAACTACCCCTTCGACGGGGACGTGACCGTCGACGACGTCGGCAAGGCCCTCACCGCGCACGGTCTTTCGGCGGTCAACATCACACCGGTGATCTACGACCGCGGCTTCCGCAGCGGCTCGTTCACCAGCGCCGACGCCTCCGCCCGCGCACGTGCCGTCGAACTCGCCCACGAATCGGTCGACGTGGCCGCCCGACTCGGCGCCCGCTACGTGAAGTTCTGGCCCGGCCAGGACGGTTACGACTACCCCTTCCAGGTCGACTACGCCGAACTGCGCCGCCACGCCATCGAGGGCATCCGGGACGTCGCCCGGAACTTCCCCGACGTCACCTTCGCCATCGAGTACAAGCTCAAAGAACCCCGCAATCGTCTCTTCTGGTCGACGGCCGCCACCAGCCTGCTCGCCATCGAGCAGATGGGCGTGGACAACGTCGGCCTGGTCGTGGACTTCGGCCACTCGCTCTTCGCCAAGGAGAATCCCGCTGAAGTCCTCACGCTCGCCCACTCCATGGGCCGTCTCGTCGACATCGAGCTGGACGACAACTACCGGGAGTGGGACGACGATCTGACCGCCGGAGCACTCCACCTCGTGGAGACCCTGGAGTTCCTCCACGTGGTCCGCCGGATCGGCTGGGACCAGCCGCTGAAACTGGACCTCTTCCCCTACCGTGAGGACCCGGCGGACGCCGTCCGCGAATCCGTCGCCACCCTGCGCGCGCTGGAGGACAAGGCGGCCCGTCTGCCGCTGCCCGAACTGCGTGCCGCACAGTCCGCGCACGACGCCATGGCCGTCCAGCGCATCGTCCGCACGGCCCTGCTCGGCTGACACAGCCCAGCATCCGACCGGACTCCCGACCGCCGACCAGTCGTCCCACCCTCGTCTCCTCCGTACACCTCCCCGTTCCAAGGAATCAGGAATGCCCTACGGCCCCGAATCCGTCCTCGGCGACGTCCTGCGCGACAAGCAGGCCGAAGCCGTGGTGCGCAAGTACGTGCCCCGCCTCGACGACGAGTTGACGACGGTCCAGTTCCGCTACGGAACGCTGCGGCAGCTCTCGTTCTTCATCGAGCGGCTGCGGACCGACCCCGAAGCCCAGGCCGCCCTCTACGCCGAACTGGCCGCCCTCCCCGAGACGGTGCTCGAACCGACGTCCCCGGCCGCCGAGACGGACATCGTCCCGTCTCCCGATTACGAGTCGGCCGATGTCCCCATCGGCAGCGCCCGGTGCGTGCGACAGGAAGCCGCGACGCGGTGGCAGCCGTTCGAACTGGAGCTGCACGGGCCCGAACACGGCAACCCGTTCACGGACGTCGCACTCCGGGCGGAGTTCCGCCACGGAGAACGCACGCTGACCGCGCACGGCTTCTACGACGGAGCTGGCGTCCACCGCATCCGGTTCCTGCCGGACGAGGAGGGGACCTGGACCTTCCGCACCGCGAGCAACGCCCGCTCCCTGGACTCGGTCGAGGGCACTTTCCACTGCGGCCAGGCCCGTCCGCACGACCACGGTCCGGTACAGGTCCACGAACGATTCCACTTCCGCCACACCGACGGCACCCGCTACTTCCCGGTCGGGACCACCGCGTACGCCTGGACCCACCAGGGCGCCGAGCTGGAGGAACAGACCCTCCGGACCCTCGCCGACGCCCCCTTCAACAAGATCAGGATGTGCGTCTTCCCGAAGTCGTACCTCTTCAACACCGACGAACCGCCCCTGTACCCCTTCGAGGGCTCACCCGACTCCGGCTGGGACTTCCGCCGGCCGAACCCCGCCTACTTCCGGCACCTGGAGGAGCGGATCGCCCAGCTCGGCGAGCTGGGCATCGAGGCCGACCTCATCCTCTTCCACGCGTACGACCGCTGGGGCTTCTCCGACATGAGCCCGGTCGCCGACGACCGTTATCTGCGCTACCTGGTCTCCCGGCTCGCCGCACTGCCCAACGTCTGGTGGTCGCTGGCCAACGAGTACGACCTGGTGTGGTCAAAGAACACCGAGGACTGGCACCGGATCGCGGCCGTGATCCGCGCGCACGACCCGCACGGACACCTGATCAGCGTGCACGACTGCATCGAGATCTGGGACAACGACGCGGAGTGGGTCACCCACTGCAGCATCCAGAAGCCCCCGGCGGGCACAGCGGACTGGCGTTCCCGGTGGGGGAAGCCGGTGGTGCTCGACGAACTGGGCTACGAGGGCGACATCGAACAGGGCTGGGGGAACCTCACCCCGCAGGAACTGGTCCGCCGCTGCTGGGAGGGCGTGGTCCGGGGTGGATACGTCACCCACGGGGAATGCCGGCTGGCCGACGACGACGTGCTGTGGTGGGCCAAGGGCGGCGCCCTCAAGGGCGAGAGCACGGCACGCCTGGGATTCCTGCGCGGCATCCTCGAAGAACTCCCTGCCGACCTGCCCGGTATCCAACCGCTCCCGTCGCCCTTCGACTTCCCGTTCGGCGGCGTCGAGGGGCGCCGGCTGCTCGCCTACTTCGGTACCGGGCAACCCCGCCGACGGACCTTCCTGCTTCGCCCCGGCGTCCGTTACCGGGCCGACGTCCTCGACACATGGAACATGACGGTCAGCGAGCTGCCCGGCACGTACGAAGGGGAGTTCACACTGCCGCTGCCCGGCCGGCCGTACATCGCGGTCCGGCTGCGGGCAGTTGAGGACTGAACATCCAGAGGGGGTCCGTACATACAGGTGTGGGGCGACCGGTATGACACCGCGCCGCCCCAGAAACATGTTTCCCGCTGACGGCCGCTCGCCGGCGGCCGTCTCTCAGGCTCAGGCCAGCTGTCGGGCCACGGCCTCGGCGACCGCCCTGGCGCTGCCGGGGTTCTGACCGGTGATCAGTCGGGAGTCCTCCACGACATAGGTGTCGAACGGCTTTTCGGCCTTGCTGTAGGACGCCCCCAGCTCCTTCAGCCGGTCCTCCAGGCTGTAGGGGACGGCGTCCGCACGCTGGGCGAGTTCTTCCTCGCGCCAGGAGAAGCCGGTCACGTTCTTGCCCTTGACCAGGGGTTCTCCGTTGCTCAGTGTGACGTCGAGCAGACCGCACGGCCCGTGGCAGACGGCCGAGACGATACGGCCGGTCTCGTAGAACCGCGCGATGAGTGCTTCCAGGGTCGAGCTCTGGTGGAAGTCGAACATCACGCCGTGACCGCCGGTCAGATAGATGGCGTCGTAGTCGTCGACCTCGGCCTGGGACACGGAGATGGTCTGCTTCAGCTTGTCCATGAACGCGCGGTCGGTGTACCGCTTGTCGGTTCCGAGATCGCTGAGGACGTTGTGGGCGAGGCTCTCCGGGTCGAGCGGAACGGGGCCGCCTTCGATGCTCGCGATGGTGACCTCGAAGCCGGCCTCTTCGGCGACATCGTAGAAATGGGTCAGTTCGCCCAGCCAGAGGCCGGTGCGGTAGCCGACGGTCTCGTACTCGCCGATGCTGGTGACGATTGCCAGAACGCGCTTGGTGCCGGACATGAATCCTTCTGTGGGGGAGAGGGAGGGGCGGGACAGGGGGTGTCTGATTCTAATCCGACGCGGATAAGCGCGAGGTGTGAACTCAGGCCGGGCCTCCATGCCCCACGACGTCCTCGATCCGCCACTCGTCCCGCCACTCGATCACCGGCATGTCCCCGTCGAAACGCAGCGGAAGCCAGACATGGTCGGCCATCGATGTGTCGAACTCCTGCGGCGGGAGGGACACTTCCGCCCCGCCGCTCACCTTCTCGCCGAAGTGCCGGCCGAAGTACCGGTGGAACGCCTCGGTCTGGTCGGACTCCTCCTCCGACAGATGGGGCAGCCATCGGTCGGCGATCGCGATGTAGAGGTCCGGGTGGGCCGGATGCCTGAAGACGGAGCTGATCTGCGACCGGAACGACGTGCCGCTCGCGTCCGAGGGATGCGGGTCGCCGAGGACGGTGTACGGCCCGTGGTAGGTGTCCGCCACCGCCACCTCTGAGCGGTTCGGGAAGTAGCCCGAAGTACCGGAGGTGATCAGGTAGTGCCGGCCGTCGCGTCGGAAGTACGCGGGTGCCTCGCGCACCATCGGGGGGTGCCGGTGGGGGAAGTGCGTCGAGTAGTAGCCGGTGACATCGGTGTACTCCTCGGTGAGGTCGGCGCAGACGAGTTCGCTGTGCACACGCTCGAAGTAGTAGTAGCCCTTGCCGTCCACGGGGTCGACGACCAGGTCGAAGTCGCCTGCGTCCATGCTGAGCGGCCGGATGCCGGTGCGGACGATCTCGTAGGGGCCGAGAAGCGAGTCGGCGGTGAGGACCGTGGAGCGCTGGCTGCCGTCCTTGTCCATGATCTTGATCCAGCACACGTACTTCCCCGTGCGCGGGTGGCGGACGATGTGCGGCCGGTCGACGAACTGCGACGGGTGAAGGGGTGACGACGGGTCGTCGAGGACCGGGGGAATGATCAGCCCGCGGTCCTCCCAGTTGTAGAGGTCCGTCGACGAGTAGCAGCGGATGCCCCAGGTCCAGACGTCACTGCCCGGCTTGGAGTGCTCCTTGTTCTCGCCGTACCAGTAGTAGGTGCCGTACTCGAACAGAAGCGAACCGCCGTGCGCCTGGATGCGCTTGCCGTTGGTGTCGAGCCAGAGCCGGCCCGGGCGGATGGAGTCGTAGGTCTCAGGCACGTTCGGTCACCGTCTCGGAGAGGAAGGCCCGCTGGGCGCTGCTGAGTTCACGCGGCTCGCCCACCAGGTCGAGGGAGCCCGTGAGCCGCTGGTCGTCGGAGTCGAAGCCGAGGAAGAAGTCGACGCGCGCCGGTTCGACCGCGAACGCACGAGCGGCGTTGGTGTGGCCCAACTGGGCGGCGGCGACATGGAAGTTGACGCGGTGGGAGTCGCCCGGCGCCACCTCGATCCGGTGGAAGCCCGCCAGTTGCTGCGCGGGCCGGGTGACACCGCCCTTGCTGTTCACCCGGACGTAGAGCTGCACGACGGTGGCACCCGTCACCGTGCCGGCGTTGGTGACGGTGGCGGCGATCCGGATCGTCCCGTCGGTGTCGGCCTGTGTGTCGTGCGACAGGTCGTCGAGGGTGAAGTCGGTGTAGCTCAGGCCGTGTGCGAAGGGGTAGAGCGGCGTGGCCTCCAGGTCGAGGTAGTGCTTGTCGACGCTCGGGGGCAGCGGGTTGCGGTAGCCGGAGCCGGCCTTCTGGTGGTGGTACACCGGGACCTGACCGGAGTGCCGGGGGATGCTGTACGGCAGTTTGCCGCTGGGGTTCGTCGCGCCGAAGAGGACCTCGGCGATCGCTCTGGGCCCGAACGGGCCTGCGTAGGACGCGATGACGATCGCCGGAGCGTCCCGGACCACCTCGGGCAGCGCGTAGGCACGGCCCTGCACCAGCACGACCACCAGGGGCTTGCCGGTGGCGGCGACGGCCTCGGCGAGCCGCGTCTGCGCGGCCGGCAGCGAGATGTCCGCCGTGTCGCTGGCCTCTCCCTCGGTGCGCTCCCCGGTGAACCACAGACTCGCGCCGCCCAGAGCGAGCACCACCACGTCCGCGTCCTGGGCGACCTTCACCGCCCGTGCGACCGCGTCGTCCCCCAGCGGCCAGGTCAGCGTGCTGCCCTGCTCCGTCCGCACCTGCCCGGCGAAGTCGGAGATCTCCTCCGCGATCGAGCGGGCGCCGAACCGGTCGTGGACCAGCTGCTCGGGGTCAGTGGGTGTCACGAGGGCCTTGTACCAGGGGTCGGTGACGTCGTCGGAGCCGAGCATGTTGCCGAGTTCCCCGCTCAGCACGGCGTCCGTCGCCTCCCGCCAAGCCGCGTAGGTGTAGGTCGCGAACTGGAGCTTCGCCGAGTCCGCGTGTGGACCGACCACGGCGACCCTCACCCCGCCCGTCAGGGGAAGGATGCCGTCGTTCTTCGCGAGGACCACCGACCGCCGGGCCAGCTCCCGCGACAGTTCCGTGCCCTCGGCCGCGACGGAGGCCACGTCGATGCGCTCCGCCGGATACGGGTTCTCGAACAGCCCGAGCTCGAACTTGGCCCGCAGCACCCGCCACACGCTGGTGTCGACGTCGGCGAGGTCCGCGTTGCCCCGCCTGACCTCCTCGGCGAGCACCTGCCCGTAGCCGTACGGCTTGGGCATCTCTACGTCGAGGCCGGCCGCGATCGCGAGGCCCGCGGCCTCCGCGGGGGTGTCCGCCACCCGCTGGCGCTCGACCAGCTGGTCCAGGGTCATGTAGTCCGACGACACGAAGCCGTCGAAGCCGAGGACCCCGCGCAGCAGGTCGGTGAGCACCTCGCGTGAGGCGCCCACCGGGATGCCGTCCACGTCTCCGTAGGAGTTCATCACCGACCGCAGACCGGCGAGCTGGATCGCTGCCTCGAAGGGGTAGGCGAACAGGTCCCTGGTCTGGCGCGCGCCCCCTTCGTACGCCGAGGTGTTGACGCCACCGACCGGGAGGGCGTAGCCGAGGAAGTGCTTGCCGGTGGCGAGGACGCCCTGGCTCAGGTCGTCGCCCTGCAGCCCGCGGGTGAAGGCTACGGCGAGGGCGGCGGCCAGGTACGGGTCCTCGCCGTAGGTCTCGTGGACCCGGCCCCAGCGGGGGTCGAGCGCCACGTCCATCACGGGGGACAGCGCGTGTCGTATGCCCGTGCGGATCATCTGACGGCGGATCAGCTCGGTCATCTCCTGGACCAGCTCCGGGCTCCAGGCCGCCGCCAGGCCCGTACCGGTCGGGAAGGACATGTGCCCGCCGGCCAGGAACCCGCTGAGCGCCTCCTGGTGGAACAGGAGGGGAATCCCGAGCCGGGTCCGCTCGACAGCCTGCCGCTGCATGCTCCCGACCAACTGCGCGAGCTTCGCGGGGTCGTCGGTGATCAGCTGCGCGACATGCCCCGGCGGGTTCCGCAGCCACTTCTCGGCCTCGTCGGAGTCCGAACCGTCGGCGCGGACCAGGGTCCAGGGCATGACGGAGACGAGCTGGTGGCACTTCTCCTCGACCGTCAGCTCCCGCAGCAGCAGGGTGGCGCGTTCGCCGGCGGGCAGGCGCACGTCGCGGTGATCGTTGCTGGACATGGGGGTGTTCTTCCTGTGGTGCGGATCGGTTGGTGCGGATCGGTGTCAGACGGGGCGCAGGCCCAGGATCGAGTCCAGCCGCTGTTCCAGTGCCCTGGTCGCGGAGTTGACCTCGTGCGGCGCGAGGGCCTTCGGGAGCACGGCCACCGGCGAGTCGAAGTACGGGGCGAGACGGGAGGCGACGTCCGGCTCGCCGCCCGGGACGACACCGGTGTCGACGGCCGACGCCACGACCTGGGACCACATGCCCGCGTCGTCGAGCAGGTCGCGGACCGTGGCCACGGCGCCGGACCCCCTGTCACCGGCCACCGGATCGGGCGCGTCCCAACGGTGGTCACCGTGTCCGACGGTCAGGGGTTCGTCGGCGCCGGGCAGATGCACGTGCGCGGTGGCACCGACCGGGACGCGTACGGTCAGACGGAAGGTTCCCGCGGCCCTCTCCCAGGCGACATGGGCCTCGCCGTACGGAGTGATGTGACGGGCCGACGCGGACGTCAGTTCGGCGGAGGGGCGCGGCTGGACGAGGATCTCGCGGTAACCGGGCGCGGCGGGGGCCAGTCCGGCGACCGTGCGGTGGAGCCAGTCCGCGACGGCGCCGAGCGCGTAGTGGTTGAACGACGTCATCCCACCGGTGTTGACACTGCCGTCGGGCATCATGCTGTCCCAGCGCTCCCAGACCGTCGTGGCACCCATCGTCACCGGGTAGAGCCAGGAAGGGCACTGGGTCTGCAACAGGAGGCGGTAGGCGACGTCGACGTGTCCCGTGGCCACCAGCGCGTCGGTCACCAGCGGCGTTCCCACGAAGCCGGTGCTGATCCGGAACGCGTTCGCACGCACCAGGTCCGCCAGCCTCCGCCCCGCGTGCTCGCGTTGCTCGGCGCCGGGCAGCAGCGCCCACTGGACGGCGAGGGCGTACACCGTAGGGGCGTCGGAGAGGACCCGGCCGGTCCGGGTGACATACGCGTGGGCGAACGCCGTACGCACCTCGGCCGCCAGGGCGCTGTAGCGGTCGGCGTCGGCCGTGCGGCCGAGCACGCGCGCTGCCTCGGCCACGACTTCCGCCGAGCGGGCCAGGTGTGCGGTGGCCACGACGTCCGGATCGGCCTTGGCCCGGGCGGCGTCTTCGGCGGGAGCCGTCGGGTCGAGCCAGTCGCCGAACTGGAAGCCGCCCGACCAGAGGCGGTCGGGGCCGGCGAGGCCCGCCACATGATCAACCCAGGCGCGCATGCTGGGCAGTTGACGCTCCAGGAGCCCCAGGTCGCCGATGCGCTGGTACAGCGTCCAGGGGACGAGCGCGGCGGCGTCGCCCCAGGCCGTCGCGGCGGGCGACGGGGTCCGGATCACGTCCGGCACCACGTACGGCACCGACCCGTCGGGCTGTTGCTCGGCGGCCAGGTCCGCGAGCCATGAGCTGAGGAAGCCGGCGCTGTCGAACAGGAACATGGCCGTGGGCGCGAACACCTGGATGTCCCCGGTCCAGCCGAGCCGTTCGTCGCGCTGGGGGCAGTCCGTGGGGATGTCGACGAAGTTGCCGCGCATGCTCCACACCACGTTCTCGTGGAAGCGGTCCAGCAGGGCGTGGGAGGAGCTGAACCAGCCCGTGCGGCGCAGATCGGAGCCGATCACCACGGCGTCCACGTCCTCCGCGCGCAGACCGGGTACGCCCGACACCTCCGCGTACCGGAAGCCGTGGAAGGTGAGGGAGGGCTCCAGGGACTCCTCGGTGACGCCGCTGACGAGGTAGCTGTCGGTCGCCTCGGCCGAGCGCAGGGGGAGAGTGGCGAGTTCACCGTTCTCCAGGACCTCCGCGTGCCGGACCACGACCTCGGTGCCGGAGGCCAGACCGCGCACGCGCAACCGCACCCAACCCACGGCGTTCTGGCCGAAGTCGACCAAGGTGCGGCCGCTGGGTGACGTCCACACCTTCTCCGCGGGGAGAAGGCAGCCGACCCGGACGGGCGGCCCCTCGGGGGCGACGAGGCGTCCCAGGTCGCCCGGCACCACCTCCACGGCGCTCGCGGTCGAGTGCCAGCGCGCGTCGCGCCGGCGCAGGTCGGTGCGCTGGCCGTCGTAGAGATCGTCGGCGAGCACTTCGCTCTCCCGCGCGGTCCAGGTGCCGTCGGTGGCGAGAACGTGCACCTGGCCGTCGGTCGTGGTGACCTCGAGCTGCGCCAGCAGGGCGAGCCGGTCGCCGTACAGGGCGCGTTCGGCGTTGAAGCCCAGACGCCCGCGGTACCAGCCGTTGCCCAGCAGGACGTCCAGCTCGTTGTCGCCCTCGCGTACGAGGTCCGTGACGTCGTACGTCTGGTAGCGCAGCCGGTGTTCGTACGCGGTCCAGCCGGGTGCGAGGACCTGGTCGCCGACGCGGTGACCGTTGAGGGTGGCGGTGTACAGGCCGTGCGCGGTGGCGTAGAGGCGGGCCTTTCGCACCTCGCCCGGCACATGCAGGGCCCCTTGGAGTACCGGCGCCGGCATGCGCAGGCCGCCGATGTCCACCGGGCTGACGAAGGCCGCGGACCAGTCGGCCGCGTCGAGCAGTCCGGCCTCCACGACCGAACGCCCGCTCCACTCACTCCAGTGGGAGTCATGGGCCACGCGCACGCGGACCGAGGCGAACTCACGGGATCTCAGCGGTGCCGCCGGCCAGGGCACCAGCACCTGTTCGGCGCTGTCGACCCGGTGGTACTCGGTGTTTCCGCCGCGCGAGATCTCCACCTCGTAGGCGGTCTGGCGGTAACCCGCGTCGGCGTGCGGGATCGTCCAGGAAAGTCGGGGTGAGCCCGTGCCGATACCCCGCAGTGGGGACGGGTCGGTGAGGTGCTCGAAGTGGGGTGCGTGGGGAGCGGCTGCCACGGCCATGCAAGTCTCCAGACTTTTCAGGCAGTCGGTGACCGGGCCTGGAGCAGGCTTCGTGGCCTTGCCCAGGAACGCCCGCGCGCGGTGCTGAGCGCTGTGTGGCGGGCCGGTGTCGTATAACGTTCTACGCGTGCAGCGTAGGGAGCGCTGCTCGGGCGTGTCAAGGACGAGGGAGGGCGTCGATCGATGGGGGCGGTCGGCGTAGGCGGCGCTTGTCGCATGGCGCGTATCCACACCAGCTCTGCTGACGGGCGGGGGATGGGCTCAGCCGGTGGAGCGCGAGCGTCGTGTGGCCGTCAGGATGCGGATGGCGCCGCAGCCGTGTCGCGTTCCACCACGCGGGGTGCGACGACGTAGTGCACGGACTTGCCGCGTCCCTCGATGCGTTCGAGGAGAAGCCGTGCACTGACGGAGCCGGTGAGCTCGCCGGACTGGTCGACCGTCGTCAGTGAGACGCGGCTGATGCGGGCGGCGAAGATGTCGTCGTAGCCGACGACCGTCACGTCGGAGGGGACACCGAGGCCCTTGTCCGCCGCGGCCCGCAGCACTCCGAGGGCCGCTGTATCGGCGCCGGCGAAGATCGCGGTCGGCGGTTGCCGTCGCGCAAGGAGTTCGGTCGCTGCCTTGTGGCCACCGACTTCCGAGTACGAGCTCACGACGACGTCCGGCTTGAGACCGTGGCGCCGCATGGCCTTCTCGTAGCCGTGCCGACGGGCGGTGTGCGAGAGCACATAGGGCTCCTGGAACGGGCCGTCGGGCATCGCCGTGTGCGCGATGCGGCGGTGGCCGAGTTTCACCAGGTGGTCCACCATGAGCGCGGCGCCGAGACGGTCGTCGTTGGTCACGGTGTCCACGTGCTCGGGAGCGCCGTGCAGGGCCACCGCGACTGTCGGGATGCGTGCACCGAGCTGTTCCAGCCAGTCCACCTCCATCCAGGGGGCGATCAGGATGAGCCCGTCGACCTGGCGGTCCACCAGCGCTTCCACACAGTGGCGCTGCCGAGTCGGCTCGGTTCCGCCGATCGCGATGATCTCCTGGAAGGGGCCTTCATCCAGCGCCGAACTGATCGACTGGGCGATTTCGGTCTGGAACGGTGAGGACAGGTCGGTCAGGACGACCCCGACGGTGAAGGACTTGCCGCGCATGGCCCGCGCCCCGGCGTGCGGCCGGTAGTCGAGGCGAGTGATCGCCGCGGTGACCTTCTCGCGCATCTCCGCACTGACGCCGTACGCGTCGCGCAGCACCTTGGAGACGGCCGAGATCGAGACGCCGGCTTCCCGCGCCACGTCCTTGATCGTGGCGCGGGCCGGCGCCTGCTTGCGTCCCGGCTGCACGTCGGTCATGCGCGGCATCCTATTTCAGCCCGCGCAGTACGGGAACGCGACGTCAGAGGCGGGAACGCGACGTCGGAGGACCGCGATGCGTACCCACGGCGGAGCCGTTCGGGCGAGGGGGCGTGGCGCGGACCGGATGGTAGAACGTTCGCCAACCCTCGCTTAGGATGCGACCCATGAGCACTGCGAGGGGCGGGGGCTCCGTCACGCGGGCCCAGACACCGGCCCGCACTCGGCGAGTGACGATGCAGGATGTGGCGCGCGAGGCGGGTGTCTCCGTGTCCGCGGTCTCCAAGGTGGTGCGCGACGCCTACGGCGTGAGCACGGAGATGCGGGAGCGTGTCAACTCGGCGATCGGGCGGCTGGGTTATCGTCCGCATGCCGGCGCGCGGGCGATGCGGGGCAGCACGTTCACGGTGGGCATGGTGCTTCCGGACCTTTCCTCGCCGTTCCCCACGGAAGTCGCCCATGGCGTGAGCCGGGAACTGGGTGACACGCCCTTCCAGGAGATCATCGCGCTGGGCGGCGTCGAGCCCGAGACACAGCGCAGGGCCATAGAGGCGTTGGTGGACCGCCAGGTCGACGGTCTGGTCCTGGTCGCGCCCTGGCTCGAGGTGGCGTGGATCGAGGAACTGGCCTTCCGGATCCCGGTCGTGGCCGTCGCCCTGCACGGAGCCCCGGGGAACTTCGACACGGTGATCAACGACGACCGGTTGGGCGCGGCCCTGCTCGTCGACCACTTGGCCGCGCTCGGCCATCGGCGGATCGCCCACACCGCGATGCCCGACGGCCCGTTCCGTGAGCCGTTCATGCTCTCCCACACGGCACGTCGGCGTGGCTACGAGACGGAGATGCGCCGCCGCCACCTGGAACCCGAGGTCGTCGTCACGTCGTACAGCGAGGAAGGCGGACATGAGGCCGCACAGGAGCTGTTCGCCCGCGCCGAACCGCCGACCGCGATCCTGGCCGGTGCCGACGTCGCCGCGCTGGGCGTCCTGCGCGCGGCCGAGGAGCGAGGCCTGTCCGTCCCCGGTGACGTGTCGATCGTGGGCTACGACAACATCATGCCCAGCCGGATCGGGCGGATCTCCTTGACCACGGTGGATCAGTCGGGGCCGCTGACCGGATCGGTGAGCGCACGACTGCTGCTCGAGCGCATCCAGGGCCGCAAGAGGCCCGTGCACTATGTCATCGCGCCACGGCTCGAGTCCCGCTCCACAGTGGCGGCCCCCCAGTCTGTGGAGCCCTGAGCGGGCCTGACCCGGGTGCGGAGGGCTTTCCGACGTGAAACGTTGCACATACTCTGCCTCCATCCTCGCGGAAGCCGTGCCCCATGCGCCGCACAGCCCCCGCGATAGATGCCTCCCGCACTGAACCGCCCAGTGCCTCCCACGGAGATTTATCAGGAGAGCCCCAGGGCCGCTTCGGAGGCCCCGGCAAGGCACCTTTTCCCCGCATACCGCCCCGCGTCCGCGCGCCACGAAACCCGAGGTGCGCGCCGGTTCGGAGCGCACCTCGGGAGCGCGTCCCCGTTCCTGAAACGTGACTTCTCGCCCTGCGCGGTCTATTGACGCTCGAGTTGGCCAGAGTTACGGTCCCGTTCGTAAAACGTTGCACAAGCTGTGCGGTGTCTGCTTCCCGCACAGCTACCCTCTCGCACCACTTTGCCCTAAGGGGTCACCCATGAGACGCACACTCCCTCTCGCGACCAAGACCGTTGCTCCGCTGGCCGCGGCGGCTCTTCTGCTCACCGCCTGCACGGGTCAGTCCAGCAGCGGCGGCGATGCGGGGGCGGGCGGAACCGGCAAGGACAAGCTGGTCCTCGGCCTGACCGCCGACATGTCCGGCTGGGACCCGTCCACCGCGCCCGACTACCAGGCGTGGGGGTACGAGGCGGCCTACGACACCCTGGTGAAGTGCAACAAAAACGGGAGCCTCGCGCCGGCCGCCGCGACGAGCTGGGAGATCGGCGCAGACAAGAAGTCCTTCACCGCCCACCTGCGGTCGGACATGAAGTTCTCCGACGGCACCCCGGTCACCGCCCAAACGGTGAAGGAAAGCTTCACGCCGCTGGCCAAGACGGCCTCCGACCGCTACGGCGGCATCAAGTTCGACATCCCCGACTCACGGACCGTCACCATCACCTGGCCCGACCCGCAGCCCCTGATGAGCGTCCGGACCTGCAGCGTCGAGCTCGTCTCGGCGAAGTACCTCGCCTCCAAGAGCAGGAACACCGCCCCGGTCGGCTCGGGCCCGTACACCTACGACGCCAAGGCGTCCACCGCCGGCTCGGTCTACGTTCTCAGGAAGAACCCGGACTTCTACGACGCCAAAAAGTACCCGTACAAGACCCTTGAACTGCGCGTCCTGAGCAGCGCCACCGCCGCCCTGAGCGCGCTGAAGACGGGGCAGATCGACGGCACGGTCGTCACGGCGGACACCTACAACGAGGCCAAGAAGACGCCGAATGTCAACGTGATGGCGATCGAGTCGGGCGTCACCGCGCTGATGCTCACCGACCGCGAGGGCAAGAAGATCCCGGCCCTCAAGGACCTCCGTGTGCGCAAGGCCATGAACATGGTCTTCGACCGTGACCTCGTCGCGAAGAAGCTCTACAAGGGCCTGGCCTCGCCGACCTTCCAGTTCTTCAACAAGAACGGCGCGGCCTACGTCAAGGACGCGGGCGCCCCGTACCCGTACAACGTTGCCGAAGCCAAGAAGCTGATGAAGCAGTCCGGCTTCGAGAAGGGATTCACCCTCACCCTGCCCACCATGGAGGGCCAGGCGTGGACGGTGCTGCTGCCGTACGTCACCCAGCAGCTCGCCGAACTGAACATCAAGGTGGAGACCAAGACCCTCACCGGCCCCGACGCCATCACCGAGCTGCTCAGCGGTGACTACCCGGCCCCGCTGTGGACGGTCGGCGCTGTCGCCAATTCCGTCCAGGACATCTCCATCGGCGTCATCCAGGCCGGCTACTGGAACGTCTCCCACCAGCCCGACGCCACTGTCGAGAAGTACTGGAAGACCATCGTCAACGGCAGCACCAGTGAGTCGGAGGCGGCTCAGCAGGCCATCGGCAAATATGTCCTGGACAACGCGTGGTACGTCCCGCTGGTCAACCCGCAGGTCTTCTACGCGTACACCGACAGTGTCAGGATCCCCGAGTCCACCGACCCGAACGACGCGCATCCGATCCTGCGCGACTTCAAGTGATCGACACCCCGTTACAGCCCGAAGCGGCCGAACAGAACCCGAAGAGGACAAGGAACGGACCCTGTCATGCCCGCACTGCTCCTGAGACACCTGGCGCGCGCCTCCGGCATCTTCCTGCTGGTGACCTTCTCCACCTTCTGCCTGATGTACGGCAACGGAGAGGGCGTCGCCAGAGCCACGCTCGGCATGAGCGCGTCCGCCTCCGACGTACATCGCCGGATGGTCGAGCTCGGCCTGGACCGGCCGCTCCTGGTGCAGTTCGGCGACTGGCTCGGCGGGGTTTTCACCGGTGACTTCGGGCAGTCCTACCTCACCGGTCAGTCCGTGGCCGGGGCGCTGCAGGTGCGCGTCCCGGTCACCCTCGCCCTCACTCTGATCACCCTGGTCCTCACCGCCGTCATCAGCGTGATCCTCGGCGTGACGGCGGCGGTGCGGGGCGGCTGGGTGGACCGGATGGTGCAGTTCCTCTCGGTGCTCGGTACGGCCGTTCCCTCCTTCATCATCGCGATCGTGCTGGTATTCGCCTTCGCCGTGCACTTCAGAGCCTTCCCGGCCACCGGGTACACCTCGCCCGAGATCAGCTTCGGCGGGTGGATCTCCTCCGTGACGCTGCCGGTGCTCGCCCTGCTCATCGGGTCCGTGGCGAGTGCCGCGGTCCAGTTCCGGGCGGCGTTCCTCGACAACCTGGGGCGGGATTACGTCCGTACGCTGCGAGCCCGAGGCGTCCCCGAACGCGCGGTGCTCTTCCGCCATGTCCTGCGCAACGCGGGCGGCCCCGGTCTCACCGTGCTCAATCTGCAGCTCATCGGCACCCTCGGTGGCGCTGTCTTCGTCGAGCAGATCTTCGCCCTGCCGGGCATGGGCCAGCTCGGCAATCTCTCCGCCCAGTCGGGCGACGTTCCCATGGTGATGGGCACGGTCCTCGTCACCATCGCGATCGTGATCGTCGTCAACATCCTCGGTGACCTGGCCACCATGCTCCTGAACCCGAAGGCGAGGATCCGATGACCGTGCCCGACGTCCCGGCGCCCGACGCCGGCACCGCGGCTTCCTCCGTCGCCTCCGCGGAACGCTCCTTGTTCGTACGGCTGTTGCGCAATCCGCAGGCGGCGATCTGTCTCACCTTCGTCGTCCTCATCGCGCTCGTGGCGATCTTCGCACCGCTCCTCGCCCCATACAGCGCCGCCTACACCGACCTCGAGGCAGTGGGCGCCCCCGCCTTCAGCACGGGCCACGTTCTCGGTGGTGACGCGGCCGGGCGCGATGTGCTGTCCCGCCTCATCTGGGGCACCCGTCAGAGCGGCCTCGCCAGCCTCATTGTCCTCGGTGTCTCGCTTGCCGTCGGGGCGGTCAGCGGTCTGGTCGCGGGCTACTACCGGGGTCGCTTCGAGACCGTCTCCGGCTTCGCCACCGACGTCGTCATGTCGCTGCCCGGCGTCGTCCTGCTCATCGCCCTCTACTCCCTGACCGGTCCCGACATCCCCGTCGCGATGGCCGTGTTCGGCCTGCTGGTCGCTCCTGGCTACTACCGTCTGGTGCGCGGCGTCGTCCTGGGCGTACGCGGGGAGCTGTACGTGGATGCCGCCCGGGTCGTCGGCCTCTCCGACCTGCGCATCGTCGGCCGCCATGTGCTGTGGGCGGTGCGGGTGCCGATCGTCATCCAGAGCTCCTTCGTCCTCGCCGCGGGCATCGGCATCGAGGCCGGTGTCACCTTCCTCGGTCTCGGCGACAGCAACGCGGGCTCGTGGGGTGTGGTGCTGCAGAAGGCATTCGAGGACATCTACAACAACCCGCTGGGGATCGTCTGGCCGGCCCTGCTGATCAGCCTCACCATCCTCGCGCTGATCCTGCTCGGCAACGCTCTCAGCGACGTCCTGCAGGCATCGGCCCGCAGCAAGCCGGTGACGGCGCGGCAGCGCAGGGCGGCGCTCGCCGACGGGACAACCGATGTGGGGAAGCCCGCGGACGACGCACTCCTGTCCCTGCGCGGCATCCGCATCGCCTACCCACAGGGCGACGAGATCCGCGAGGTGGTGCACGGCGTCGACCTGGACGTGCGGCGCGGCGAGATCCACGGCCTGGTCGGCGAGTCCGGCTCGGGCAAGTCCCAGATCCTTTTCTCCGTGCTCGGCATCCTGCCGCGCGAGGCCCTCACCCTCGCCGGAAGCGTCCACCTCGACGGCGTAGACCTGCTCGCCGACGAAGGCCGGATGCGCGCGGCCCGCGGCCGCCGTATCGCGTACGTCCCCCAGGAGCCGATGTCCAACCTCGACCCCTGTTTCACCATCGGCCGCCAACTCCTTTACTGGTTGCGGGCGTCCAGCGACCTCGGGATCGAAGAGGCCCGGGAACGGATCGTCGCGCTGCTCACGCGGGTCGGCATCAAGGATCCCGAGCGTGTGATGGGTCTGTATCCGCACCAGATTTCCGGTGGTATGGCTCAGCGTGTCCTGATCTGCGGCGCGGTCGCCTCCGACCCCGACGTGATCGTCGCCGACGAGCCGACCACCGCTCTCGACGTCACGGTTCAGGCCGAAGTCCTGGAACTGATGCGTGAGTTGGCGCGCGAGCGCGGCCTCGCCATGATCATCGTCACCCACAACCTGGGCGTGGTCGCCGATCTGTGCGACACCGTCAGCGTCATGAAGGACGGCCGGATCGTCGAACAGGCCGCGGTGGACGACCTGTTCGAGTCGCCGCGCGAGCCGTACACCAAGGAACTCCTGTCCGCCTCCCGCCGCGTCGAGCTGATGGAGATCGAGACCCCGTGACCGAGCCCGTATCCGACACCGCACCGCTCCTCAGGGTCGAGGACCTGGTGGTCCGATTCGCCGATCGCCGGGGCCGTGGCAAGACGGTCATCGACGGCGTCAGCTTCGACATCGCCCCCGGTGAAACCCTGGGCCTGGTCGGCGAGTCCGGCTCCGGCAAGACCACCATCGGCCGCGCGATCCTGGGCCTCACCCCGGTCAGCGGCGGCGAGATCACCTTTCGTGGCAAGACCATCAGCAACGTTTCGCGCGCCCGCCGACGGAAGATCGCCAGCGATATCCAGGTGGTCTTCCAGGACCCGTACTCTTCGCTCAACCCCGCCATGACCGTGGGCAGCATCCTGGTCGAACCCCTCGACGCGGCCGGCGTCGAGGGCGGAGCGGCCAGGATTCGTGAACTCCTCGACGCGGTCGGCCTTCCCGCCGACTCCGCCCGCCGCTACCCGCGCGAGTTCTCCGGCGGCCAGCGCCAGCGCGTCGCCATCGCCCGTGCCCTGGCCCTCGCCCCGTCTGTCATCGTCTGCGACGAACCGACCAGCGCCCTGGACGTCACCACCCAGGCCAAGGTCCTGACCCTGCTGAAGAACATCCAGGACGAAACCGGCGTCGCGTACATCTTCATCAGCCATGACCTCGGAGTCGTCAACGACATCAGCGACCGAACCGCGGTCCTGGACGGGGGCCGGATCGTCGAACTGGGGGAGTCCGCCCAGGTCGCGACGGCGCCGGTCCATCCCTATACCCGCATGCTCCAGATGGCGGCACCGGTCGCGGACCCGAAGCGACAGCGCCTCCGCCGGGCGAAGCGGCTGAGCCTCGCCGCCGACGCGGGCACCGGCGTGCCCGAGACGACGGACGCCCGCTGACACACCGCCACGCCCGACGGCCCGTCCACCCCTGAGTACCGGCGGCTCCCCGGCATGCCCTGTCACCGACGGGGCCGCCCGGTATCCGCCGGAGACCCGCCATGCCCCGCACCAGCCCGGAACCCACGTCAGCCCACCACGAACCAGCGCAACACTCCCTTCCCAGGAGAAGCACATGAGCGTACGACGACCCTCCCGACGCGATTTCGTCCGCACCTCGGCGGCAGGCACCGCCGTCGTGCTGGGAGCGACCCCGCTGCTCAGTACCCCCGCCTCGGCCGAGGGCCGCCCGGTGTGCGCGGCGAGCGGCCCCGGCGGCCCGTTGCAGATCACATCCGACTGCGACGACCCCACGTACAACCGGCCCGTCATCGACAGCGAGGAGGACCTGACCTCGCCCGTCCGGCACCGCAAGGTGTCCGGCCACTTCGAGGGCACGTCCAAGAAGTTCACCGTCTACCTGCCGCCCAAGAAGCAGTGGCAGGGGAGGTTCTTCCAGAAGGTGTACCCCACTCAGGACGAGCAGGCCCCCGCCGATGTCGTGGCGTTCGGCGCGGCCAGCGGCGCCTACACCGTCCAGACCAACGGAGGCACCGGTTACCGCGTCGAGGCGGCGGCGGCCAAGTTCTCCAGGACCGTCGCGGCGAAGTACTACCGCTCCGACCGGCGGATCTACGGATACGTCTACGGAGGCAGCGGCGGCTCCTACCAGACCATCGGCGCCATCGAGAACACCGTGGGCGTGTGGGACGGAGCGGTGCCGTTCATCCCCGGCAGCCCGGTGTCCATCCCGAACAGCTTCACCGTGCGCGCCCTGGCCAGGCTCGTGCTGCGGGAGAAGGCCGCCCGCATCGCCGACGCGGTCGCCCCCGGCGGCTCTGGCGATCCCTACGCCGGGCTCAACAGCGTCGAGCGCGCCATGCTGCGCGAGGTGTCGAGCATGGGTGTTCCGCTCCGGACATGGGAGGACTACTCCTACGTACTCAAACTGCCGGTGGACCCCGACAACCTGCTGGGGTTCGTGGCCGTCGTGCGCAACCTCGATCCCACGTACGCGGACGACTTCTGGTCGAAGCCGGGCTACCTGGGCACCGAGAAGTCATCCCTCGGCGATCTGGTCCGTGCCGCGCGGATCGATCACACAGCCACCATCACCGAGGTGCGCCGCAACGCGGACAACGTGCCGACAGCTCTGCTCCTCGACGGCGTGCCGTCCACACCGATCACGACACCCCTCGACTTCACGGTCCGCGGTGCGGACGGCACGACGAACCTCGGCACGCTGACGGGTTCGCTGGACGTCGCCGCCAAGGTGTTCACCCTCGCGGACGGAAACAGCGCGAGCGTCCTCGACGCCCTCGCCGCCGGTGGCAGGTTCCAGTCCGACAACCGCTGGTTCCTCGCCTTCCACGCCTACCACCGGCACCAGGTTCCGACCCGGCCCGGTTTCCACACCTTCGACCAGTACCGAGGACCGGACGGACAGCCCCTGTACCCGCAGCGGGCGATCCAGATCGGCCCGCTCATCTCCAAGAACACCAGCGACGGCGGCACGCACACCGGCAAGGTGAGCGGCAAGGTCATCGTGGTCGCCAACCTGCTGGACTGCGATGCCTGCCCCGTGCCCGGTGACTGGTACGGCGCCCAGGTGAAGCAGGCCATGGGCGACCGCTTCGACGACACCTACCGGCTCTGGTACAACGACAGCGCCGACCACCTGGAAGGTCCCGCCACCGGGGCCCGTGCGACCCGGCTGGTCGACTGGAACGGCATCCTGGAGCACGCACTGCGTGACCTGAGCGCCTGGGTGGAAAAGGGCAAGGCACCGGCGCGGACGACGTCCTACCGCATGAGCGACAGCCAGATCGCCGTGCCGGCGCGGGCCCGCGCCCGGCTGGGTGTCCAGCCCGTCGTCGACCTCACGGTGCACGGCCGGGACCGCATCGAGGTCACCGCCGGACGACCGGTCGTCTTCCGGGCCAGGATCGAGGCACCCCCGAAGGCCGGCCGGATCGTGTCCACCGAATGGGACTTCACCGGATCCGGAACCTTCACCGCACGCCCCTGCGGTCCCGCGCGGGAAACCGTGGAGATCCAGGCCGCCTTCACCTACGACAAGCCAGGCACGTACTTCGTGGCACTGCGCGCCACCGCTCAACGCGAGGGCGACTCGCACACGCCGTTCGCCAGGGTGCGGAACCTGGGCCGAGCAAGGGTCGTCGTGCGCTGACCCGGGTGCTCATGCCGGGGCTCCTGACAGTTGCCGCGCACACACCCGGCCGATCCCGTGCCCCTCGCACCCTCGCACCCTCGCACCCTCGCACCCCCGACAAGGCAGGACCAGCCATGACAGCACCGAACCCGCACCCGGCCGCACCCCTGCTGCCGAACCCGCTGATCCCCGGCTTCAACCCGGACCCCAGCTGTGTCCTCGTCGACGTCACCTGGTACCTGGTCACCTCGTCGTTCGAGTATCTGCCGGCGCTCCCGGTCTACCGCAGCACCGACTTCGTCACCTGGGAACACATCGGCAACGTGGCGACCCGCGAGGAGCAGGTCGGCGTCGCGAACGTGCCGGACTCCGGGGGAGTGTGGGCCCCGACCGTCCGCCACCACGACGGCCTCTTCCATGTGATCGTCACGGTGGCCACCAGCCCACGTGGCTGCGTCGTGTTCACCGCCGCCGACCCGGCCGGTCCCTGGAGCGACGGCATCACCCTCGACGGAATCATCGGCATCGATCCCGACCTGGCCTGGGACGAGACCGGCGCCGCCTACGTCACCTACAGCGGCCTGCACCTGGACGGTACGACAGTCGTCGAGCACCGGGGCATCCTCCAGGCCCGGGTCGACCTCGCCGAAGGACGGGTGCTGGAGGAACCCCGCGAGCTGTGGTCAGGGACGGGACTGGTCGCGCCCGAGGCACCGCACCTGTTCCGGCGCGGCGACCACTGGTATCTGATGATCGCGGAAGGCGGCACCGGGTACGGCCACGCGGTGAGCGTCGCGCGGGGGCCGAGCATCGAGGGGCCGTTCGAAGGCGCCCCGGGCAACCCGCTGCTGTGCGCCTCGGGCACCGAGCGGTCCGTCCAGTGCACCGGCCACGCCGACCTGGTCCGTGGCCCGCACGGCGAGGACGTCCTGGTGCTGCTCGGCACGCGCCTGGCGGGCAAAACCTCACCCCTGGGCCGCGAAACGTACGTCACCGGCGTGGAATGGGCCGACGACTGGCCGTACCCGGCGCCCGTGGAGGTGAACCCGGGCCCGGAACCACTGGACGAGTACTTCGAGTTCACCGACCCGGCAGCCCTGTCCGACCCCGGCTGGCTGGCGGTGGGCCGCGCCCCCGCCGACGTCGCCTCCCTCGACGCGCGACCCGGTCACCTGACCCTGAGTGCGGACTCCGGCGGCCTGGACACCTTCCGGCCCGACTTCGTCGGCCGCCGGCAGCGCCATCTGAGCAGCGTGTTCGACGCCTGCGTCGACCCGGCGGACGGCAGGGGCGGGCTCGGCCTGCGCTTCGACGAGCGGTACACGATCACGCTGGTCGCCGAGCGGGCACCGTCCGGCGTCGGCCTCCTGGTCACGGCACGGGGCAGCCTGCCCTCACTGACCCAGACCTGGACCATCGAGGTGCCGGGCCACCAGGTGCTCCTGCGGCTCGAGACCCGGATCCCCGAACCGCACAAGGTGCCCTGGCTGCCGCCGGGCGACACGATCAGGCTCGCCGTCGTGGACGAGGCCGGCACCGAGACGACACTCACCGAACTGGACGGCCGCTTCTGGTCCGTCGAACTGGCGTCCCCCTTCACCGGCCGCGTGACCGGCGTGTTCGCCGAGCACGGCACCGTCCACTTCACCGACTTCCGCTACCACGGAGAGGGCTCGTCATGACCTCGCCGCCGCGCCGCGCCGCGTTCTGTTCGGCGCGGCCTACTACCACGAGTACCAGCCGTACGACCGTCTCAAGGACGACCTCGATCTGATGGCCGAGGCCCACTTCACCGTCATCCGGGTCGGCGAGTCCGTCCGGTCCACCTGGGACCCCGTCCTCACCGGGGACTCAGCCGGTAGAACTCGGTCGCCGTATCGGCGAGTATCGCCCGCGTCTCCGTCCCGGAGCAGCCGCGCAGCAACTCCTCGACGGTGGCCGCCCAGGCGTTCCAGCCACCGGCGAGTCGGCAGACCGGCCAGTCGGAGCCGAACATGAGCCGCTTCGGGCCGAACGCGGAGAGCAGGACGTCCCACACGGGCCGGATGTCCCCGATCTCCCACTTCTCGTGGTCGGCCTCGGTGATCAGCCCCGACATCTTGCACCGGACCTGCGGGTGGCGGGCCAGCAGGCGGATCTGCCGTTCCCAGTCGGCGAGGTCGCCGTCGGCGAGGGGCGGCTTGCCCGCGTGGTCGAGGACCAGCGGCAGGCCGGGAACGCGCTCGGCGAGCCTGATCGCCTGGGGCAGTTGGGGGGCGCTGATCAACACGTCGTACCCGAGCCCCTGGTCACGTACTGTGCGCAACCCCGACTCCACGACGGGCCGTTGCAGCCAGTCGGGGTCCGACTCGTCCTGGACGAGGTGGCGCACGGCGCGCAGACAGGAGCCGCCGGGCCCGGCGCGCAGCGTGTCGAGCATGTCGACGATGGCCAGCGAAGTGAGATCCACCCAGCCGACGACACCGCCGATCAACGGGTCCCGCTCGGCCAGGGCCAACAGCTCGCGCGTCTCGGGCAGGGACGCCACACATTGCACGACCACGGTCCGCTCCAGGCGCCGGCCCGCGATCGTCCGGGTGGCGGTCATCCGCAGGTCATCCATGCCGAAGGAACGGCGGATCGGCCCGTGTGTCGTTTCGTCCAGCCAGGGCTGGGGCCGCCGGTCGAGATTCCACACATGGTGATGGGCGTCGACGAGGCCGTAGCACGGGCGGTCAGACACGGGCCGCGCCCGCGTCGTCCCAGTCGTTGCGGAGAGCGCCGACGGAGGCGGCGAGGCGAGCTGTCGAGCGCGCGGAGGACGGCATGACGACACTCCTGAAGGAACGTCCGAAGGGGGACCAGTTGCCTCGCGAGCCGCACGGCGTCGGCGCGCGTCGCGGAGTGAGTGATCGCAGGGCTGGTGCTGCGGTGACTGTAGACGGCATAGGTCGAGCTGGCAACTCATTGCTGGGATGTATTGAGTGAGCTCGTCCCAAGTCTGTGTCCGCTACGGGCGACGTGTGTCAGGTGTCCGAAGGCTGCCCGGGAGATACGGGACGCGACTCTCCGGCCGGCCATGGAAGACGTGGG
Organism: Streptomyces sp. NPDC047042; assembly: GCF_040644035.1. Lineage (NCBI taxonomy): Bacteria > Bacillati > Actinomycetota > Actinomycetes > Kitasatosporales > Streptomycetaceae > Streptomyces > Streptomyces sp. NPDC047042. The sequence continues at coordinate 109,529 of NZ_JBEYVP010000009.1, forward strand.
TGTGGTACCCGAAATCCGCGTTCCGGAATCTCCGGTCGCCGCCAACGTCCCTGCTACGTACGGGTAACCAGAGAAAGCGGAGTTCAGTGGGTTGGGCATCGTGGCCGGTCCGGGCGGGGTCGCTCCCCCTTCCCGGGCTCTCGAGTCCCCGGCCGGAAGAATCGGTACGAAAGGACTCTTGTCATTTCCTGTCATGTCGCCGTAACGTCCTCGCAGCTCGGGAAACATCCCAGCAATCGAGGGTCGGTAGGCGTCGTAGCCCTCGCTCCCGCGCTCTCTCCCGTCAACCGTTCGGCACATTCGTTGCCCTGGAGGTCTCGTCATGTCGAGAGCGATCAACAGACGGCAGTTTCTGGCCGGCACCACCGCCGTCGCGGCGGCCGCGGTCGCGGGCGGCGTCTTCGGCTCCGGCCGCGCCCTCGCGGCACCGGCCACCTACACGCCCACATGGGCCTCGGTGAACCAGCACCCGGCGGCTCCCGAGTGGTTCCAGGACGCCAAGTTCGGCATCTACTTCCACTGGGGTGTCTTCAGCGTTCCCGCGTACGACAGCGAGTGGTACCCGCGCAACATGTACTTCAACGGCAGCGGGGTCAACAACCACCACGTCGCCACCTACGGCACCACCTCCGCGTGGCCGTACCACAACTTCATCAACGGGGCGAACGACAAGGCGGGCAACTTCACCCAGTTCAAGCCCAGTCTGAAGTCGGCCGGCGGCAACTTCGACCCCGACGAGTGGGCGCAGCTGTTCATGGACGCCGGAGCGCGGTTCGCCGGCCCGGTCGCCGAGCACCACGACGGGTTCTCCATGTGGGACAGCCAGGTCAACGAGTGGAACTCGGTCGACAAGGGCCCACAGCTCAACCTGCTGAAATTGTTCACCGACGCGGTCCGCGCGAAGAACCTCAAGCTACTGGTGTCGATGCACCACGCCTACAACTACCTCGGCTACTTCCAGGCCGTCCCCGCGCAGTCCGACCCCAGCCTGAAGAAGCTCTACGGGCAGTTGGACAAGACCACGGAGGACCAGCTCTGGTACGACAAGCTCAAGGAGGTCATCGACCTGGCCGAGCCGGACATCATCTACCAGGACGTCCACCTGGACCAGATCGCCGAGACACAGCTGCTGAACTTCCTCTCCTACTACTACAACCAGGCCAACTCCTGGGGCCGCGAGGTCATCGCCACCTACAAGGACGCCTTCAACGGCCACGGCGAGGTCTTCGACTACGAGCGCGGCGGCCCCGCCGACATCACGTCCCCCTACTGGCTGACCGACGACAGCGTCTCCAGCTCCAGTTGGTGCTACACCGAGGGCATCGGCTACTACACGGCCCAGTTGCTGCTGCACGCCATGATCGACCGGATCAGCAAGAACGGCACCGTTCTGCTCAACATCGCGCCGAAGGCCGACGGCACCATTCCCCAGGGCCAGCGCGACATCCTGGTGGGCATCGGCGACTACTTGAAGCGCTTCGGTGAGTCGGTGTACTCGACCCGTGCCTGGACCGCGTACGGGGAAGGGCCGACCAAGATGGGCGGCGGCACCTTCATGAACCCGAGCGCCGGCACCGCGCAGGACATCCGCTTCACCCGCAACAAGGCGAACAACGTCCTGTACGCGACGGTGCTCGGCTATCCCGGCAGTTCGCTGACCGTCAGGACGCTCAGCTCCAGCCGTATCAACCTGGGCTCGCTGACCTCGGTGAAGCTGCTGGACAGCACGGCCGGTACTTACATCGACCTCCCCAGCCGCACCCAGGACGCCACCGGGCTCAAGGTGACGCTGCCGTCGTCGGCGCCGTACTCCGCACCCATGTACGTACTGAAGCTGACCTTCTCCGGCCAGATCCCCGCCCTGCGGCCGGTCGACGGCGCCCTGGTCTTCACGGACGTCAACTACAGCGGCATCTCCGCCACGCTCGGCCTCGGCGACTACACCGCCGACCAGCTCGACCTGCACGGGTTGCCCGCGCTCTCCATCTCCTCGCTGAAGCTCGCGCCGGGCCAGCAGATCGTCGCCTACTCCGGCGACAACTTCACCGGCACCCAGTGGACCTTCACCGCCGACAACGCCGACCTGCGGGTCACCGGCCAGAACGACCAGATCACGTCACTGAAGGTGCAGTTCAACCCGTCGACCTACCTCAAGGTCATCAACTACACCGACGGGCTCGCCCTGGACAGCGGCGGCAACGTCGCCGACGGATCCGCCCTCAAGCAGTGGCACTGGTTCGACAGCGCCAACCTCCAGTGGCAGGCGGTCGAGGTCGGAGGCGGCTACTACAAGCTGGTCAACCGGACCAACGGCATGGTTGCCGACAGCTGGGGCGCCACCGCCAACGGCGCCACCTGCAAGCAACTGGCCTGGAACGGTCACACCAACCAGCAGTGGAAGATCACACACCGCGGCGACGGCCAGTACAACATCGTCAACCGCACCACGGGCAAGCTCCTGGACGGCGGCGGCAACGTGCCCGAGGGCTCCGTCACCAAGATGTGGGCCTGGGGCAACAGCACCAACATGCAGTGGACGATCAGCCCCGTGTGATCCCTCCCCCCTCATGACCCGGCTCGGTGCCGGACTCCGGCCCGCGCCGCAGGCAGACGACCCCGATCACAAGTGAACAGGGATACCTCCATGACCATGAGACAACCGCTGCGCCGACTGAGCGCGCAGGTCACCGCGTTGACGCTGGCCGTCACGGGCGGGGTGGCGGTCCTCGCCGCGTCGCCCGCGCAGGCCGCGAGCAGCACGATCGGCGTGACCCTGACGACGTCCGACCTGAGTCAGGCGCTGACCCCGCAGCCGGGCATCGCCCTGGGGCCCGTCTCCTCGGGCAGTGTGAACCTGAAGGTGGACGACACCCAGTCGTTCCAGACCATCGACGGCTTCGGCGCCGCCTTCACCGACACCTCCGCGTACCTCCTGCAGAACAAGCTCAACGCCACCACCCGCGACCGGGTGATGCGTGATCTGTTCACCCGCGGCTCCGGCATCGGACTGTCCCTCATGCGCACTCCGATGGGCTCCTCCGACTACACGGCCACACCCGCGAGCAGCCCCGGCACCTACTCCTACGACGACAACGGCGGCGTCGCCGACCCGACTCTGGCGAACTTCTCCACCGCGCACGACGACGCCTACGTCATCCCCGTCATCAAGCAGGCCCAGGCGCTCAACCCATCGATGAAGCTCTTCGCCAACAACTGGAGCCCGCCGGCCTGGATGAAGACCACGAACACGATGCTGGGGACGAACAACGGCACCCTGCGCTCCGACATGTACGGGCCGCTCGCGCAGTACTACGTGAAGTTCCTCCAGGAGTACAAGGCCAAGGGCGTCGACGTCTGGGGCATCACCCCGCAGAACGAGCCGACGATCTCCCCGTCCACGTACTCGGCAATGCTGTGGCCCGCGGCCAACGAGGCGACCTTCATCGCCGACAACCTCGCCCCTGCACTCCAGCAGGCGGGCCTCTCCGGCACGAAGATCCTCGCCGGGGACGCCGACCACGTGGACACCAACTACGCCAACACGCTGATGGGCAACCAGGCGGCCCGAGACGCGATCTACGGCACCGCGTGGCACTGCTACCAGAACGACCTCGGCAAGATGACCACCATCCACAACTCCTACCCGGACAAGCGGCTCTACGAGAGCGAGTGCTCCACCGGCCCCGGCATCGCGCCGATGAACGCCGCCCAGCTCGCCCTGGAGTCCACCTTCAACTGGGCCAACGGCGCCCTGCTGTGGAACCTGGCCCTCGACACCGACGGCGGCCCGAAGATGGGCGTCGGCTGCACCAACTGCACCGGACTGGTCACCGTGGACCAGGCCACCGGCAAGGCCACGTACACCGACAACTACTATCAGCTCGGCCAGTTCTCGAAGTTCGTCGTCCCCGGCGCGACCCGGATCGGTTACAGCGACGGCGGCGGCATCTGGGCGCAGGCCTATCAGAACCCCGACGGCGGCGAGGTGCTGGTCGCCTACAACAACAACTCCTCCGCCACCACGTTCACCACCACGTGGAACAACGCAGGATCGTTCTCCTACACGCTGCCCGCGCACGCCACGGTCACCTTCACCCGGGGCGCGCAGACGGCCGCCGGACAGATCGTCGGCCAGGGTTCGAACCGGTGCCTGGACGACACCGGCAACCCGGCCAACGGCATCCAGCAGAACATCTGGGACTGCACGTCGGCGAGCGCCAACCAGCAGTACACGTACTCGGCGAGCCGTGAGCTGCAGGTCGCTGGCAAGTGCCTCGGCGCGTTCGGCAACGGCACGGCCAACGGCACCAAGGTCGTCACCTGGGACTGCAACGGCGGCGCCAGTCAGAAGTGGACCTTCCACGCGGACGGCAGCGTCACCAACGACCTGTCCGGCCTCTGCCTCGACGTGACCGGCACGGCCACGGCGAACGGGTCCAAGGTCCAGCTGTGGAGCTGCACGGGCGCCTCCAACCAGAAGTGGTCGGCCTCCAGCGGGGGTTGAGTGGAACGACGCGAGGCTGGGCCCCGCGGTCCAGCCTCGCGTCACCTCAAGTCCGGGGCTCTCGGCGCAGCAGGTCGGAGAGGGCGATTCGGGACGACACCTCGAGTTTCCGGTAGACGCGCGACAGATGCGTCTCCACCGTGCGTGGGCTGAGGAAGAGCCGTTCGGCGATCTGCCGGGTGCGCAGCCCCGTCGTCGCGAGTTCGGCGATCTCCCGTTCGCGGTCGCTGAGCAGGCCGAGCGGGTGGGCGGTGCCGTTGCCCTCGGAGAGTTCGGCGCGCGTCCGGGCCACCCGCTCCTGTACGAGCGCCGCCCCGAAGGTACGGGCGAGCGCTTCGGCCGCGTCGAGATGGCCCAGGGCAGTTTCGCGGCCCTGGGTGAGGTCGAAGGAGCGGATGCCGCTCGCCAGGGTCCAGGCGTGTTCCACGGGCATGTCGGCCGCCCGGAAGGCATCCGCCGCGAAGTCGAAGAGCTTGGCGGCCGCGTCGTGTTCACCGTCGGCCTGGTGGAGCAGGGCGCGGGCCCGGCGCGTGTACGCCTCCTGGACCGGCAGCCCGAGCCGCTCGGCCTCCGCCTCGGCGGTGCGGACCAGCCGGTGCGCCTCCTCGGGGTCGCCGCACTCGAGTGTGGCCGTGGCGAGCAGGGAGAGCAGGAAGGGCCGGGAGAAGGGCCGGACCGGCGGCAGACGGTTGCCGCCCTCGCTGTCCAGCAGGGTCCGCCGGCAGCCGGCCGCGTCACCGGCGAGCAGCCGGGCCTGTGCGAGCAGGCCCGCCGCCGAGGCCGTCCACCAGCTGTGGCCGTGCCGGCCGGCGCGCGGGGCCTCCTCGACGAGTGCGACGGCCTCGGCGGCGTACTCCCGGCCGCGGGACCAGACGAGGGATGTCGCGCGTATCGCCTGCGCCAGGGTGACCGCGGGCCGGACACCGAGGTCGCGGGCCAGGGACTCGACCTCCTGGGCGTGCCGTTGGGAGGCGTCGAGGCGGCCGGTCCACTGCTCGGCCATGGCGAGCCCCAGCAACCGGTGGAGCACGATGGGCTGCCGGGAGCCCGTACGGTCGGTTCCCAGCCCCCGGCTCAGATGGCGGGCGGCGTCCGTGAAGCGCTCCAGGTACAGCTCCGCGCTGCCGAGCAGGGCCAGGGTTTCCGGGGTGCGGCCGACGAGGGGGTCCGGAAGGGCGTCGACGAGCCGGACACAGCGGGTGACCTCGGCCATGGCCTCGTCGAGATCGCCGGCGTGGGTGGCACAGAGGGCGTTGAGGATCCGCAGCACGGTGTGGTCGGCTCCGTCTGCTCCGTCTGCTCTGTCCGCCTCGAGCGGAGTCCGTACGGCTTCCCGGAGCAGGGCATGCACCTGGTCGTGCGTGCCGCCCAGGACATGGACCAGCCCGTACTCGATGACCAGTTCGGTGGCCTCGGCCGGCAGCGGATCGGGCAGGGGCCTGGGCAGCAGTCCGAGGGCGGAACCCGCGATGGCCGCCGCCTCCGCGTACCGGCCGAGCTGCCGCTCGACGGCGGCGCAGACGGCGTGCGCCTGGAGCAGCTGTCTCGTGCCGAGAGCCGCGTGCCGGCGTCCGAGCAGTTCGTGCGCGCGGGTGCGGGCCTCGGCGAACTGGCCGGAGGCGATCAGCGCGCGACAGCAGGCGAGTTCCGTCTCGACGCGCGCGGGGGAGTCCGTCCCCCCGTCGGGCAGGGCCTGCAGTGCCAGCCGGAGCCAGTGCGCCGCGGTCGCCGGGTCCCGCGCGAGGATCTCCGCGGCGCCGTCGGTGAGGGTGCGTGTGGCGAGAGCGGCGTCGGTGCCCAGCAGATGCTCGGCGTGCCGGGCCCGTTCACGCGCCCGGCCGCCACGGGCGTCGATCAGGTCGAGGGCACGGCGGTGGCCCCGCAGCCGGAAGGACACGCCCGCCCTCTCGTGCGCGACATGGCCGACCACGGCATGACGGAAGGCCAGGCTGCCTTTCCAGTCGGCCGGGCGGACCAGGTCGGCCAGCTCGAGTTCCGCGAGCGCGTCGAGAGTTCGGTCCAGCCCCAGCCCGGACACCCGGGCGGTGTCCTCGGGCCGGAACGGGCTGCCGATCACCGCCGCCGCCGACGCCGTGATCGACGCCTGCGGGGACAGCGCGTCGAACTCGGCGATCAGCGGCTTCGCCTCACGGAGCAGCCCGGCGGTGTCGGTGCCCGGGCGGTCGGGCCAGTGCTCGGGCTGCCAGTCCGCCGCGACGAGCAGACGCACGTACCGGGGGTTGCCCTCCGCCGCCGCGCAGACCAGGCGCGCGAAATCCTGGGAGGTGACAGTGGGGCGGTTGTGGGGGTCGCCCGGCGCGCCCCGGCCGGTGAGCAACTCGGCCACGGCTGCCGGATCGAGCGGGCCCGGCTCGATACGCGTCACCGTGCCCGCCTGGACTCCGTACTCCAGGGCTTCCAGCAGCTCGGGGGCCGTCTGTCCGGGGCGGTGGGCCAGGGCGAGCAGGAACGGGCCCGGCGGCTGGGCACGGACCAGCCGGACGATCTCCGCCGCCGAGTCCGCATCGCACCACTGGACGTCGTCCAGGACCAGGGCGCAGCCCGCCGCCCACTCCGCGGGCCGGCCGCCGCACTCCTCGAACGTCCTCGCGCCCGAGGTCGCCCGTGAATCGGCCTGCCGTGCCTCCCAGGCGTCGCGGAACACCTGCAAGGAGGTGGTGTTTCCCCGTACGGCGCGGGCGCGGACGACCGGGATTCCCCGCCGCGCGGCCATGTCCATGAGTGCCGTGGCCAGGCGGGTCTTCCCGATGCCCGGCTCACCGGTGATCTCCACTACGGAGCCCTGGCCGTGGCCCAGAGCGTTCACGATCCTTGTGAGTACGGCGAGTTCGGTCTCCCGCCCGACAGGGCGCTCTCCGTCAGCCGGTACGTCCACTGCGGTCATGAGCGCCGTTCTCTCTAGCCGGTGAGGTCGGGCGCGCATGCGGGGCGGCCTGGGCCTCGGGGCGCCGTCACAGCAACCATACAGAGGCAAACGATGTTGCTCGAACGACGGATACGTACGGTGATTACGTATTTCCCCCGACGTGATCCCATTTGAGTTCGACCATGCTTGGTCCCGCAGCTGACCACTGTTGTGAGGGGGAACACAGTTGGACACGCCCATGGACCAGGCACGGGCATTCGGCTCGCACGAGCCCCTGATCGGCCGCGAGCAGGAGGCCGGGCGGCTGCGGCGCATCATGACCGGACGGCCCTACGAGGGTCCGTGGTTGCTGGAGATCACCGGAGAACCCGGCATCGGCAAGACCCGTCTGCTGGCGGAATGGAACACGCTGGCCGAGCGGGCCGGGCTGACCGTGCTGGCGGGCAGAGTGTCCCGGGCGGATCGGAGGCGCCCCTTCGCGCTCTTCCGAAGTCCGGTCCTGCGGTCCCTCGAACTGCCCGCAGCGGCCACCTCACTCACGCGCGAGGACCAGGCCTTCCTGCTGCGGTACTTCGAGGAAGCTGACGCGGAGCCGCGAACCGGTGGGAACGAAACGGCAACCGGACCCGAGACCACGGACGGGGAACAGGGGCCCCGTCTGCGCCGCTGCGTCACGGGTCTGCTGTGGTCGGTGGCCGAGGACCAGCGAAGCGTGACCCTCTGCCTCGACGACCTCCAGTGGGCCGACCACGCGTCCATCGACCTGCTGGGCAACCTCCTGCGCCGTCCCCGGCCCCGGACACCGCTCATCCTCGTGTGTTCCGTACGCTCCGGACAGCGGCCGACGTCACTGACGGCGAGCCTCGCCGAACCGGACGACGTCTACCGGGTGGAACGGTTCCACCTCGGGCCGCTGCCGCGCGGCACGGTCGCCGAGTTCCTCGCCGGCGAACCGACGGCCGAACGGCAGCGGTTACTCCATGAAGCCGGCCACGGAAACCCCTTCTATCTGCGGGCGCTGGCACAGTCGCCGGGGACGTTCATGCCCCCCGACGGGACCAGCCCATGGGCGCTGTCGGCCGAGACGGTGATGACGGCGAGCGCCGCGCTGGCCCGTGAACTCGGTCCGCTGGACGCCGTGGAACTCGACGTCCTGAGGGCCGCCGCCGTACTCGGCGAGGAGTTCGACCCCACGTACCTCGCCGAACTCGCCGACCGGGACGCGCCGAGCGTCGCGCGGGCTGTCGACCGGCTGATCGCGGCGGACCTGGTCCGGACCGATCTCGCCCTGGGGCGGAACTGCCGCCTGCGCCATCCGGTGCTGCGCGCCGTCGTGTACCAGGCCGCCCCGCACGGCTGGCGCCGGGCCGCCCACGCGCGTGCCGACCGCGTTCTACGGGAGTGGGGTGCCTGCCCCGCGCTCCGGGCACCGCACGTGGCCCGCAGCGCGGAGCCGGGCGACCGGGACGCGGTCCGACTGCTGACGGAGGCTGCCGAACAGGTGCGGGAGACGAATCCGGCGGCTGCCGTGTCCTGGCTGCGCACGGCGCTGACCCTGGCTCCCGGGGGAGAGGGCGGGGACGGGCTGCGCGCGGGGCTGATGACACCCCTGGCCCGCTCGCTCGGGGCCATCGGGCACCTGCGCGAATCCCGGGAACTGCTGAGACGGCTCACCGCGCCGGCCGACGCGCCCCCCACCAGGTCGGACACGGAACTCGTGGCGCTGCACGCCATGGTCGAACGTCATCTCGGCAACTACGGTCAGGCGGAATCCCTGCTGACGGCGGCACTCGCCCAGCTGCCGGAGACCTCCCTCGACCCCGCCGACGCCGCCGAACTGAGCGCTCCGCTGCGGCTGGAGCTCGCGACGGTCAGTCTCCTGCGCCGGACGTACCCCCGCGCACAGGTTCTGGCCACGGAGGTGCTGCGACACGCGACGGGCAGCGGGAGCAGGCACCTCCGGATGGCCGCCACCGTGCGTCTCGCGCACAGCAGCGCGTTCGCGGGAGACGTCCCCGCTCTGCTGCGCCGGGCCCGGGAAGCCAGTGCGCTGGTGGACTCGACGGGAGACACCGAACTCGCCCCGCACCTGGACACCGTGTCCCAACTCGGCTGGGCCGAGGCACTCGCCGAGCGGCATCACGACGCGCTGCGTCACACGGCCCGCGGCATCAGACTCGCCCAGGACTCCGGGCAGTTGTTCGTCCTGCCGTACCTGCGGCTCGCCCATGCCTACGCCGGTGTCAGCGTCGGCCGGCTCGCGGACGCCCTGCGCTCGGCCGAGGACGCCGAGGAGGACGCCCGTCGGATGAAGCGGCCGGCGCTGCTCGGATTCGCCCTGGCACTGCGCGCCTGGGCGACCTCGACACTGGACGGCCCCGACGCCGCCGCGCCGATCGCGGAACGCGCGGTGCAGGAGGTCGGTGCGGGAGGCAGACTCTGGGCGGTCACCGCCGGAGTGCTTGCGACGGTCCGGCTCGAGCAGGAGCGGCCCGCCGAGTGCCTGGAGCTGGCGCGGTCGGCCATGGACCACGAACGGCACCCCGGTACCGCCCGGTCCATCAAACCGATCTGGTACGCGGTGGGGGCCCGGGCCGCGGCGGCGCTGGGTGAGCGCGAGGAGTCCGCCGAGTGGGCCCGGCGGGCGTCGCTGGAGGCGGATCTGCTGGGGCTGCCGGGCCAGTGTGGATACGCCGCCCTCGCACGGGCCCACTGCGCCCCGGATCCTGTCGGCTCGCTGGAGGAGGCGGTGTCCGGGTTCCGGACCGGCGGGCTGGTGCTGATGGAGTGCCAGGCGAGGCTGCTACTGGCCCGGGAGCTCATGCCGGCCGGCCCCCGGGACCGGACGCGGATGCTGGAACCAGCGCTGGAGCACTCCAACCGCGCGAAGTCGCTCGCGCAGGCCTCGGGCGCGCGCCATCTCTACCGGCAGGCGGTGGATCTGCAGCGCCGCCTGGGAGCACGCCGGCCCCGCCCGGTGCCGGACATGTCGGAGAGAGAACAGGAGATCGCCCGCATGGTCGCCCTCGGCATGTCCAACAACGACATCGCCCGCGCGCTGGTGATCTCACCCAAGACCGTCGAGGCTCACCTCACCCGCATTTTCCGCAAGGCCGGCGTACGCTCCCGGGTGGCCCTGGCCACCACGCTGCCGCACACCTGCCCGGAGCACGTCGCCTGACCCGGTGGGCGACAACAGCCACGGCCGTCCACCCTCGCCGCCCGAGGCGGCCGGAGAAGCCGCGCGGGGGCGGGTTTGCCCGGGACCACGACCACCTGGGACCACGACCGGCAGGCCAACGTGACCGCCCGGAACCGTGTCCCCCTGGTACCGCGACTGTCCGGGATCGCGATCGGCGGAGCAGCGAGGCCGCTCCGGATCGCGGTCGGCAGGGCAGCGAGGCCGCCCGGGATCGAGGCCGCGGGGCAGCGCGACTGTCCGGGCGTGACCGCCCGGGAAACCGCGACCTCCCGGGATAGTGACCGCCTGGTACCGCGACCGCCGGGGATCGCGGTCGGCACGGCGATGCGCCCGCGTTGCGTCGCGGCGGATTCGCGACCGCTGCCGGTCGCGTCCCGGGCGGTGCGCGAGACGCGCTCGGGTTCCGGCGTGCCCCACGGCCCCGATCGTGACTGTTGGCGTGCCCCACGGCCCCGATTGCGGCCGTTGGCGTGCCCCACGGTTGCGATCGCGGCGTCCCTCTCCGCCCGCGTGCGGGCGTCTTCTCGCACTCCGCGAGATGGTCGGGGCATTCGCCCGGGCCGGTGGAGGCCTCCGGCGGCAGCGGGGGGACCGCCCCCCTGTCATCCCACCGCGGCCGCTCCGGTGCCGAGCAGTCCGAGGGTGGTCGGGTCTTGAGATGTCTCCGTACGGGCCGTGTCTCCGGCGGCCCGTCGGTCGAGTTCGGCCATGAGTCTGGTCTCCTGGTCGCGGTCCACGTCGTCGACCACGTCCCAGGGGAGCGGCTCGTGGGGATCCAGCCGCCGCAGGTAGTGGCGGTGGTCCAGGCCGTGCGCGGCGAGGGCATCACGCAGTCGCGCGGGGGAGAGCGTCGTCGGATCGGCGCCCGCGTCATGCAGTGACTCCAGGACGTGTCCGACTCTCCGGTCCCCGCGCAGGCACACACTTTCGAGGAGGAGCCGGCTCACCTGGTCCCACACCACGCGGTAGTTGCGCTCGTAGGCCTCCGCGCCGACCAGCGCGCGAAGGTGCTCGCGGACCTCCTCCACATGGCCCTCCATGAGCGCGGGGTCGGCCATGGGCAGGCGTTGGCCGACGGTTCCCGGCTCGGGCATGAACTGCTGGAGTTTGAGGATGACCGTGCCGTTCGCACGATTGAAACGCCGGAAGACGTCGACTGCGTAATCGGCGATGGCACGGCGGTCGGCGGCCGTCTCACCGGGGGCGCCCACGATGAAGTACAGCATGACGTGCGCGAAGTGCTCGTTCTCCCGCAGCAGTTCGATCGACCGGTGGACCCGCTCGGGTGTCATCGTCTTGTTGAAGATACGGACGAGATCGGGTGCGGCGAACTCGGGGGCGAGGGTGACGATCCCGCGCGGCCCGCCCAGCTTCAGCTCGGTGAAGAAGTGGCCGGTGTCGCCGAGTTGGGAGACCGCGTCCAGATAGCGGGCGGACAACTCGTCGGCGCGGATCGAGCCGATGATGGTCGTCGCCCTCCCTTCCATGCGACCGGAGTGCTCGCGCAGCCGGTCCAGCAGGGCGTACCGCTTGCCGTACTGGGTGAAGGTCGCCGAACTGATCACGACCTGCGCGATGTCGTGCTTCTCCAGTTCCTCCAGGTAGGCGTCCAGGAGCTCGAAGGGGGCCTGGCGGAAGGGCGGTACGCCCAGGGTGCAGAAGTGGCAGGCCCAGCGGCAGCCGAGGGTCGGGACGACCACACCCCGCTTCCCGTTGGAGATGGGGGCCACGAAATGCGCGGCGTGCAGTTCGTCGAGGCCCAGGTACTGCGGCCGTACCTGCGCCGGTACGCGCGCGGTGCGGGGCCGCACCGAGGTGACACCGCCGCCGGGGCGCAGTTCACAGTCGTACATCGCGGGCACGTAGAGCCCGGGGACGCGCGACAGTTCCTCCAGCACGGATTCCCTGGCCCGTACGGGATCCCCGCCGGCGCCCGTTGCCCTGGCCCGGTGCACGACGCGGATCAGCTCGACCATGGATGCCTCGCCTTCCCCGAGGGCGACGACGTCCACGTAGTCGGCGAGGATCTCGGGGTTGGCGAAGCCGCCGTTGCCGCCGACGACCAGGGGGTGTCTGCCGAACTCCCGGTCCGCGCTGCGCCGCGGGATGCCGGCGAGGTCCAACAGCCGGAAGAACGACGGAAGTTCACCGGAGTTGGCGATGCTCACCCCGACGATGTCGGCCGTCGCCACCGGGGACGCGGACTCGATCGTGCGGTACACCTCGCCCTCGGGCGGCAGGAGCCGGTTGCCGCTCGCCCGCAGGCAGCCGTAGCGGATGGCGCGTTCCGCGACGGCGGGGATGTCCGGGCCCCGGTTGATGAGGTCGTGCAGCGCCAGCGGACCCATGCACATCAGGGACATCTCGTGCATGTAGGGGAGCAGGAAGACGACCCTGAGGGAGTCGGGGGCCTTGCCCTTCGTCCGGTACGGGCCGCAGAGCTGGATCTCGGACTTCCTGATGTCCTCGATCTCACGGAGAAGTCGCGACATGGGTGTGCCTCTCCGTCCGTCTCAGCCGCACATCTCGGGTGACGGGTCGGGGACCGGGTCCGCGGGCGGAGGGTCGACAACGGGGTCACCCGGGTCGCCCGGGTCGCCCGGCGGAGGCTGGTCGCCCGGGGGCGAGCTGATCGGCGGGTCGACCGTGGGCGGGGCGTCGACGGTGGGGAGCGGCTGCGGATCCGGTGCCGGCGGGCCGACGAGGCCCAGGTTGCCGAGGGCGTAAATGACGGCCTGGTTGACCGTCGGGGTCAGCGTGTTGGAGATGAGCGTCTGGCCGAGGTCGTTGGGGTGGTACGAACCCTGGAGGTTGAGGAAGTCGAGGCCGTTGAGCCCCTCCTGCTGGGTGAAGAGCTCGTGGCCGTTGAGCGCGTTGGTCACGTCGCCGTACAGGAAGTTGCGGCCGGTGCTCTGGGCGAGGGTCTCGATGGCCTGCTGGTTGAGACTGCTGATCGTCGAGCCGAACTGATTGGCGAGCTGGGCCTCACGAGTGCTGATCAGCAGCTCGCTCATCGGCGACGACGAACCGCTGGGCACCTGGTCCGGCATGACCTTGGGGTAACCGAGGGCGATCATGGTGCCGTTCGGGCTCATCCGGTCGGCGATGTCCTGGTAGACCGCGAGCTGCGCGTTGAGGTAACTCCCGTTCTGCAGCGGGGCCATGAAGTTCGCGAAGGCCGCCTCCGTCGTCGCCTCCTTGGAGGTCAGCATGGTCTGCGCGAGGTCGCCGAAGTGCGCGTCGTTCCCGCCGATGCCGACGATGACGATGTCGGCGCCGTTGACCGCGTCGATCTGCGGGGAGTGCTCGAACTCCGTTCCCGGCCGGGTCACGTTGTACAGGGAGTCACGGGTCGCGCCGGAGACGGGGACGAAGGTGATCTCGAAGGTGACGTTGGGATTCTGCTGCTGGATCCGGGAGAGGGCCTGCAGCGTCGGCGCCGACGCGGACTCGTGAGCAGGGTCGATGACGCTTTCCAGGTCGCCGGACGGGCCGGTCACCGTCACGGTGCGGTACGTCCCCGCCGACGCTCCTTCACCACTGGTGTAGGAGTCGCCGATGACGGTGACCTTGATGGTGCCGGTACCGCTGTTCCCGTCGGCGTGGGCGGTTCCTGCCAGCGATCCGAGCAGGGCCACCGTACTGACTGCCTGGCCGCCCGCGACCACCACCCGCCGGACGGTGACGGCCCGCCTCGACGGTCGGGCATGCCTCCCCTGACGCTTGCTCACGGAGCTCTCCTCGAAGCCGGTCGGACGCCAACAGTGCGTACGACACCGCTCACCGGGGGTGGGAGCGCGGCACCGTACGGCCGAAGTCGATCGTGCGTTCCGAACCGGATGCCAGCATTGGGGGAACCCCTACATGGCCGGTAAGAATTCGGTTAACCCGTGAGAAGGAGGACAAAGACGCGTCGATGCGTTCCGCACCGCCAAGGGGGTGTTCTACCTGCGCTCCGCCGGCCATGCCCCCCGGCCCACCAGCTCGAGGACGAGCGCGGCGATGTTCCACGCGTCGTCCTCGCCCCGGTGATGGCGTCCATCGAGCGGCAGTCCGGCGATCCGCAGAGCCTGGTCCATGCCGGGCTTCCTGCGCAGTCCGTGGGCCTCGGTGAACACGGCCTTGGCGTTGGTGTGGGTGCGCTCCGTCGGGTAGCCGAACGGGTAGGCCACCCCGTCGGCCTGACTCTGCCGGGCGAACTGCCGACGGTCGTACTCGCCCCAACTCGCCCAGGGGCGCTCCCCGGCCCCGTACTCCTCGACGAGGATCCGGCAGGCCTCGGCGAAGGTGACGCCCCGTTCCACCTCGGCCTGGGTCAGTCCGGTCAGTTCGGTGCAGAACTCGCTCACCGCCGACCGGGCAGGGCGGACCAGGACCCGGTGCCGGGATACCCGGCGCCGTGCCGTCAGATCCACGACGGTGAGGCCGATCTCGATAATCTCGTTCACCGAGCCGGGCGGCGGCTGGCCGTCCCAGCAGGTGGCTTCCACATCGATGACGTTCAGCAGGGCGGATTCGTGGAGCATGGGGCCGAGAGTAGGGATACGGGCCGGGGCCGGCACCCCAATTACTCCCGGCCGGCGGCCAGCCGGACAGCCCACTCGCGTTCGGCGACGGCGAGGCCGTGCTCCAGCGTTCCGACGAGCTCTGTCCGGCTCACCGAGGCCACCGTCGGCTCACGTGTGGCCTCGGTGCCCCAGGCGGCACCGCCGTCATCACGTACCCGGCACGCGAGGTGGACCCGGTCCCCATCAGGGAACGCGAACGCCGTCACCTCGTCGGTGCACTCCCCCCACTCCAGGAACCTGCACTGCGCGAGTGCCGCTTCTTTCCCGGGCGCGGTACCCGTACTGGCGTCGTCGTACATCCAACTCTCGGCAATGCGGAAGGACTCGGACGGCGTCGTGAACCCCGTCGGCCGCGAGGTCGGCGTACGGAAGCGACCGAGCTCGTCCTTGAGCTTCTTGACCAGGAGGGGCGGATAGAAGGCGTTGTCCCACGTGTTCACATGGAGCCCGCCGACGAAGATGTCCACACACAGCAGTTGCGGGTGGTGTTCGACGGGTTCGACGGGTTCGACGTGGAACTCCAAAGCGAATCCGGTCCGGGAACCGAACAACACGGCGACCTCCCCAGCACTGACGTCACGCCCATCACGACGAAACCCTACGGAACCCTACTGATCCCCGGTCAGCACGACCGACCGGCCGACCGTCAGCCCGTCGGCGACGCGCTGCACCGCGTCCGCCGCACCGTCCAGTGGCACGCGTTCACTGACCATCGGCCTGATCGCTCCCCGCGCGGCCAACTCGGTGAGCTGGTCGTGGCAGTGCCGGACCAGTTCGGGGTTCTCGGTCCGGTAGCGGCCGGTGTAGAGGCCGAGGATGGAGTAGTTCTTGACCAGGGCGTGGTTCAGGGCGGGGTGCGGAATGGTTCCGCCGGCGAAGCCCACGATCACGATGCGGCCTTCGAAGGCGACGACCTTGGCGGACTGCGCGTACGCATCGCCGCCGACCGGGTCGTAGATCACGTCCGCGCCCCGGCCGCCCGTGGCCTCCCGGACCGTGGCGACGACGTCCTCCGTCAGCCGGTCGATGACGACATCGCACCCCAGTTCCCGCGCGGCGGCGACCTTCCGTGCCCCGCCCGCGACGCCGATGACCCTGGCACCCGCGGCCTTGCCGAGCTGTACCGCGGCGCTGCCGACCCCTCCGGCGGCGACGTGGACCAGCAGGGTTTCCCCCTGCCGCTCGACGGGCCGTACGAGGACCGCGTCCAGGTCAGCGGTGACGGCCGCCCGGTGAAGCGGCTCCGGTTCCCCGTGACGGTCGAGGAGACCCCGCTGTTCTGGGAGCGGCCGTTCGAAGCGGCGGGCTCTTCCGCTCCCGTGTGGTGCACCACGGGTTGATCCCGGTTCGTTCGTGCTCGCCGGCGGCTGGACGAGCGTGAAAGCGGGCCACGGCGGGCCCGGCGCCGCCGCCTTCACGGCGCTTCGGGCCCGCCGCGGCTTCCGTGCGGAGCGTGGCACGTGCCTCCGGGCGGCCGTCGCCGCGTGCACGCTGTCGCGGAGGCTGTCACGGGCGCGGGTCGCCTCACCGCGTCACGCGGGGGAAGAGACGTTCGACGGCGGCGACCAGGGCGGCGCGGCGAGCGGCGAGGGACGGATCCGCCGCCTGTTCCGCCGCCACGGCGCCGATCTCGGTCTGGGCCGCCCACGTGGTGGCGATCTGGTTGACCAGGGCGAGGACGTCGACCGGGTCCCACTCCGGATCGAGCTGCCCCGCCCGCTGCGCCTCGCGCAACTGGTCGATCTTGCGGGCGACGGTCTCCCGGATGGTGTCGGCGCCGGACGGGGCGTCGGTGTCGGTGAGTTCGAGGCGCCCCCAGGTGACCAGACGGTGGTGGTCGGGGCGGGTGACGGTGAAGTGGTCGAACATGCGACCCGCGTAGCCCGGCAGATCGGCCGGGTCCATGCGGGTGGCCTCCGCGACCCGGATCAGTTCGCGCAGGGAGACATGGGCGTAGAGCGCCTCCTTGCCTCGGAAGTACGCGTAGACGCGTTCCTTGCTGGTATTGGCCTGCTTGGCGATGCGGTCCACCCGGGCACCGGCGATTCCGTGGCGGGCGAACTCGTCCGTGGCGGCGGCGACGATCCGCTCACGGGTGGAGTCGGCACTGTCTGGAGCGGCGGGCTCGGAGGTCGAGTCGGTCGAGGTCGAACGAGGCATACGCCCAGGATAAGGGGCCGAACTGTTTGGTTTGGAATTATGGCGACCGAGGTCTAGGCTCAAACCGAACAGTTCGGTTTGGATCCGCTGCCGGGCTGGCACTCATGTCTGGAGAAAACTCATGCAGCATCGCGACCTCGGCTCCCAGGGCCTGCGCGTCTCCGCGCTCGGCCTCGGCACCATGGGAATGACCGTCGCCTACGGCTCCTCGAACGACGACGAGAGCACCGCCACCATCCGCCGCGCCCGTGAACTCGGCATCGACTTCTTCGACACCGCCGAGCTGTACGGCCTCGGCACCGGCAGCAACGAGATCCTGCTCGGCAACGCCGTGAAGGGCTTCCGCGACGAGGTGGTCCTGGCCACCAAGTTCGGCTTCGACATGACCGCGCAGCAGATCGGCGCCGGCTTCGACAGCCGCCCGGAGAACATCCGCAAGGTCGCCGAGAACAGCCTGCGCTATCTCCGGACCGACTACATCGACCTCTTCTACCAGCACGCGGCCGACCCCGACGTGCCGGCCGACGAGGTCGCGGGCGTGGTCGGCGAGCTGATCGCCGAGGGCAAGGTGAAGTACTTCGGTCTGAGCAACGTCGGCCCGCAGTACATCCGCCGTGCCCACGCCGTCACCCCGGTCACGGCCCTGCAGTCCGAGTACTCGCTCTTCGAGCGGGGAGTGGAGGAGAAGATCCTGCCGGTCGTGCGGGAGCTGGGCATCGGCCTGGTGCCGTACTCCCCGCTGGGCCGCGGCTTCCTGACCGGCGTGGTCAAGCCCGCCGCCGAGTACTCGGCGGACGACATGCGCAGCTGGGACGAGCGCTGGCAGGGCGACAACTTCACGTACAACCTGAACGCCACCGAGCAGCTCCAGAAGTTCGCCGCGGCCAAGGGCATCACCGCCGCCCAGCTCGCGCTGGCCTGGCTGCTCGCCCAGGGCGACGACGTGGTCCCGATCCCCGGCACCCGCAACGCCGACCGCCTGGCGGAGAACGCCGCCGCGGCCGACGTCGAACTCACCGACGCCGACCTCGAGCAGATCAGGCAGATCCTTCCCCAGGGGTCGGCGGGAAGCCGGTACCCGGCCGCCATGCTGGCCACGATGTCGACCGACTGACTCCGAGTCGACCCTGCCGGAGGGGCGTTCGGTCGTCGGTGTTTCCGACGCCCCTCAGTGGATCCCGACACGGCCTCGTCACGGCGGGCAAATCCCGCGTGGACGAGACGATCCGACGGGGAGTCAGCGCACCGTCATGGCTACGGCCGCGGTGAGGCCGACGGTGAGGATGATGACGCGCAGCGCGGTCGGAGGCAGCCTGCGGCCCAGTCGGGCGCCGAGCAGTCCGCCCAGTGTCGAGCCGACGGCGATCAGACCGGCAACGGTCCAGTCGATGTCGGTCGCCGTCAGGAACACGAGGGCCGCGACGCTGTTGACGATCGCCGCGAGCGCGGTCTTGGTGGCGTTGATCCGCCGCAGGCTGTCGTGCAGGAAGCTGCCGAGCAGGCCTATCAGCAGGACACCTTGGGCGGCGCCGAAATAGCCTCCGTAGACGCCCGTCGCCGCCACGCCCAGCCATAGCGCCGGGCCGCCGTTCTCGCGGCCGGAGGGTTTCTCGCGCAGTCGGCGGTTGAGGCGGGGCTGGAGAAGGATCAGCACGCAGGCGGCCAGGATGAGCAGCGGCACCACCGACTCGAAGGCGTCGGCCGGCAGTTCGAGCAGCAACAGCGCCCCCAGCAGTCCGCCGGCGGCCGAGGCGAGACCGAGGCGGACCAGACGGCGCCGTTGGCCCTCGAGCTCACGGCGATAGCCGTAGGCGGCACTCAGGACGCCCGGGATGAGGCCGAGGTTGTTCGACACGTTGGCCAGAACGGGCGGGTATCCGAAGGCGAGCAGGGTGGGGAAGGTGATGAGAGTCCCCGAACCGACCACCGCGTTGAGGGCCCCGGCCGCGATGGCGGCCACCGTGATCGCCACGGCCTGCCAGATGTCCACGCCTCGTCCTTCCTTCCGTACGGCCTGAAGTATGCGCCCCCGGTCAGTCAAAGTGGCTCAACACCCGATGTATTGGGGAGATCCGCGCCCGCCTCTGCTGTCTACTCCGGGGAAATCCACGCGAGTTGGCGATGTAGCCCTATAGACATCCCATCTATGTCGCGGCAAAGATGACGTGTTCCTCGGAGGACCCGAAGAGGTTCCACTTCCCCCTGTGTCGACACCCATGGCTGGGAGATCTTGCCGTGCCCCATGCGTCCCACCCGCAGCGCAGAAGCGTCCTGAAGTTCGGTGGCGCCCTCGCCTTCGCGCCCCTGACCACTCAGCCGGCCGGCGGCACCCCTGCGGGGCCGGCCTTCGCCGCCACTTCGGCCGTGTCGGCGGCAGGCCGGTGGCCGACCCTCTCGCGCAAGGCGCTGAAGTACTCGGTCCCCGCCCTGGACTGGCAGTCCCAGGCCCTGCCGATCGGCAACGGCCGGCTCGGCGCCATGCTGTTCGCCGACCCCGACCAGGAGCGCATCCAGTTCAACGAGCAGAGTCTGTGGGGCGGGGTCAACAACTACGACAACGCACTCGCGGGCAAGCCCGACAGTGAGTTCGACACCGGTATGACCGGCTTCGGCTCCTACCTGAACTTCGGCGACGTCGTCGTCACGTTCGCCGACCGCGCGAAGGTCACGGCCCCCGGTGGGCCGTACCGCACCTCCGGGTCGGAGGGCGTGGAGATGTCGTACGACGGCAGCGCGAGCACCAAGTGGTGCATCGACGGGCCCGGTTCGAGGGTGCAATGGCAGGTCGAGCTTCCCGAGCCCGTCGCGGTCGCCTCCTACCGTCTGACGAGTGCCAACGATGTGCCGCAGCGCGACCCGCAGCAGTGGACCCTGTCCGGTTCCGCCGACGGCGCCGACTGGACCGAGCTGGACAGCCGCACCTTGGCGGCGCCCTTCGAGAGCCGTTTCCAGACGAAGGAGTTCACCTGCGCCATCAGCGGGGCGTACCGCTTCTACCGGTTCGACTTCGTCCCCAAGGCAGGGGTCAGCCACTTCCAGGTGAGCGAGATCGGTCTGACCGGCGTCGACCTCGGCGGCGGCGCGCTGTACCTGTCGTCGCCGAGCGGGCACTCCGAAGGGTCGCGTGCCGCGGACATCTCATCCTCGGTGGACGGCGATCCGGCCACGGTCTGGCGGGTCGCCGACGCCCAACCTGGGGTCGTCTGGCAGGCCGACGTGCCCCGCCCGGTCGCCGTCACCTCGTACACGCTGACGGCCGCCCCGGACCGTCCGCAGGACGACCCACGCCGATGGACGCTCGAGGCGTCGCAGGACGGGCAGGCCTGGGTGACGCTCGACGCCCAGAGCCCCGGCGCGCCCTTCGCCGGCCGTGGTGAGAGCCGGACGTTCCGGATCACCAACGGCACCGCCTACCGCGCCTACCGGATCACCTTCACTCCCGGCGAGGCGTCCACCGGTTTCCAGATCGCCGAAGTCGTATTGGAGGGAAGGGGGTTCGACACGCGCACGCAGCGCACGTTCGTCGACTACCAGCGTGCCCTGGACTTCCTGAACGGCGTCCATGTCACCCGCTTCGGGACGCCGGGGCGGCGCGTCCGGCGGGAGGCATTCGCCAGCCGGTCCGCAGACGTCATGGTCTTCCGGTACACGTCGGACACCGACAAGGGACTCTCCGGCGCCATCTCCCTGACATCCGCACAACAGGGGGCTGCGACCGCCGTCGACGCCGACGCCCGACGGATCGCCTTCAGCGGCGTCATGGGCAACGGTCTCAAGCACGCGTGCACCGTCCAGGTCGTGGACACCGACGGCGACTTCCGCGCCGACGGACCGGCCCTCCGGTTCAGCGGCTGCACAAGCCTGACCCTGCTGCTCGACGCCCGCACCGACTACAAGCTCGACGCCGCCGCCGGATGGCGCGGAACCGATCCCGAACCGGTCATCGCCAGGACACTCGACAAGGCGAGCGCCCAGTCCTATCGGAAACTGCGCGAGAAGCACACCGCCGCGACCCGTGCGCTCATGAATCGCGTCTCCGTCGACTGGGGCACATCCGACGACACCGTCATCGCCCTGCCCACCAACTCCCGGCTCGCGCGCTACGCGTCGGGCGCGGAGGACCCGACCCTCGAACAGACGATGTTCGACTACGGCCGCTACCTGCTGATCAGTTCCTCGCGCCCGGGCGGCCTGCCCGCCAACCTCCAGGGCCTGTGGAACGACACCAACTCACCGGCCTGGGCCTCCGACTACCACACCAACATCAACATCCAGATGAACTACTGGGGCGCCGAGACGACGAACCTGCCGGAGTCCCACGAAGCACTCATCGAGTTCATCAAGCAGGTGGCGGTGCCCAGCCGCGTGGCGACCCGCAACGCCTTCGGACAGGACACACGCGGCTGGACCGCCCGCACCAGCCAGAGCGTCTTCGGCGGCAATGCGTGGGAGTGGAACACCGTCGCGAGCGCCTGGTACGCACAACACCTCTACGAACACTGGGCGTTCACCCAGGACAGGAAATACCTCCGTACCGTCGCGTATCCGATGATCAAGGAGATCTGCGAGTTCTGGGAGGACCACCTCAAGGAGCGCGAGGACGGACTGCTCGTCGCGCCGAACGGCTGGTCCCCCGAGCACGGGCCGCGCGAGGACGGCGTCATGTACGACCAGCAGATCATCTGGGACCTGTTCCAGAACTACCTCGACTGCGAGGCGGTGCTCAAGACCGATCCCGCCTACCGCGCAAGGGTCGCGGACATGCAGGCACGACTCGCGCCGAACAAGATCGGCAAGTGGGGCCAGTTGCAGGAGTGGCAGGAGGACATCGACAGCCCGACCGACATCCACCGCCATACCTCACACCTCTTCGCGGTCTACCCGGGCCGTCAGATCACACCGAGGACACCCGACTTCGCGGCCGCCGCCCTCGTCTCGCTCAAGGCCCGGTGCGGCGAGAAGGAAGGTGTTCCGTTCACGGCCGCGACGGTGTCGGGCGACAGCCGCCGCTCATGGACCTGGCCCTGGCGGGCGGCCCTCTTCGCCCGCCTCGGCGACGGGCAACGCGCCCGGATCATGCTGCGCGGACTGCTGACGTACAACACGCTGCCCAACCTGTTCTGCAACCACCCGCCCTTCCAGATGGACGGCAACTTCGGCATCTCCGGCGCCGTGACCGAGATGCTCCTGCAGAGCCACGACGACGTCGTCCACCTGCTGCCGGCCCTGCCCGACGCCTGGAAGGCCAAGGGTTCCTTCACCGGGCTCCGCGCCCGCGGCGGCTACGAGGTCAGCTGTGCGTGGCGGGACGGGAAGGTCACGTCGTACAGGATTGTCGCCGACCGGGCCCGGAAGCGGGGGAACGTCACCGTGCGGGTGAACGGCGAGGACAGGAAGGTGAAGCCGATCAAGGCCTGAAGGCCGTTCCTGGTCCGCTCGTGGCCTCCGGAGCCGCGTCGAGGGCCCAGGACGGCCGGTCCGCGTCGGGTCTCCCGTCCGCGAGCCGCCGTCCGTCCCGTTCGGGGCGCAGCCGCCATACGGCCAGCAGTCCGGTGACCGCGAGCAGTACCGCCGACAGCAGGAACGCGGCCCGGTACCCGGCCTCCACGGTGGCGGCAGCGTCGACGACCCGGCCGACGGTCAGGGGCGACAGCACTCCGGCGAGGGCGTAGACGAAGGCCAGTGCGCCGAGCACGACGCCGCGCTGCGGTGCGGGCGTGATCCGGGCGCACGCGGTCTGGGCCACGGTGATGACGATGTTGGCCAGCGCCATGGGGCCGAGCATCAGCAGCACCTTCAGCCAGACGGCATCGGTGAGGGCGAACAGGGCCACCGCGCCGGCGGCCAGGCACATCAGCGCTCCGGTGCCCGCGCCGAGCGGTGGCCGGCTCCTGCGGTGGACCAGCAGTCCGTGGCCCACCAGGACGACGCCGTTGGCCAGTGCCGCGAAGGTCACCACGGTCCCGGCCTGGTGCAGGCTCAGGCCGGCGACCTCCTCCAGATAGTCCGGCATCCAGGTCAGGCCGGCGCTGAGCATCCAGTACGCGGCGAACGCGCCGAACGCCGCGCTGAGCCAGGTGCCCGACAGCAGGATGCGCCGATAGGGGACGAGGACCGTGCCCGCGTATTTGCTCTCCGGCGAGTCCGGCGAGTCGGGCGCGTACGGGCCCTCGGCCCCGCGCAGCGCCCAGTACCCGGCCCACACCAGGCCCGCCAGCCCGACCACCCCGAAGGCCCACCGCCAGCCGAAGCGGTCGATGACCAGGGTGAGCGTGGGCGCGGCGACGGCGACCCCGGCGGCCGCGCCGGTCAGCAGCACCGCGGTGGGCAGGGTGCGCTCGCGCTGCCCGAACCAGCCGTGCAGATGATGAGTGGCCAACGGCGTGGCCGGCCCCTCGGCGGCTCCGAGCAGTACGCGGGTGGCCACCAGCGTGCCGAATCCGGCCGCCGACCACAGCATCGGCAGCTGGGCGGCCGCCCACAGCAGCGCCAGGACCAGCAGCAGCACGGTCGTACGGACCTTGCGCGTCAGGTACGACACCGCCAGAGCCGACACGCTGAACAGGGCGAAGAAGGCCGCCGAAGCCGTGCCGAACTCCTCGCGGGTCAGCCCGAGATCGTCCATGATCGGCTGCGCGGCCAGGCCCATCACGGCCTTGTCGGCGAAGTTGACCAGCATGAAGCCGAGCAGGGCCCAGGTCGTGCGCCAGGCCGTGGTGTGCTGTGTCATAGGGGGACGAGGCTCCTTCACGCAGTCGTGTCACCGGCGTGGCGCCGATCCTGCAGGCCGCGGGACCGTGAGGACACCCCTGGGCATCACAGTCGTACGAGCCCGCTACTGTGACGGATCACAATCAGCGGTGAGGTGAGCCATGACGCATGACGAACACTCCGAACCGGCGTTCGGCGACCGTCCGCAGCAGCTGTCCCCCGCGGCGGCGGCGCTCGCCGCCCGCTGCGAGCCGCAGGTCAACGAGCTCGCCCGGCGCATGGCCCGAGGAGTGTTCGAGCAACTGAGCGGCTACGCGGAGCTGCCCGGTGACGTGAAGGACGTGGAGATCGCCGCGACGGCTCGGCACGCCATACGGCTGTTCCTGCGCGGCGCCGCCGACGGTTCCGGGTGGGACGCGCTGGAGTACTTCCAGGAACGCGCCGCCCAGCGCGCCGAGGAGGGCATGCCGCTCCACCTTCTGCTGCGCACCTACACCCTGGGCGCACGGGAACTGTGGCGGGCCCTGCGGGAGGTGGCAGGTCCCGGCGAGCGACAGGCCCTGGCCGAGCTGACCGAGGCGCTGTTCACGGCCGCGGACCGAGTCGTGGGCGCCGTGGCGGAGAGCTACCTCGACGAACAGGTGGCCCTCGCCGCCGAACGCCACGAGCAGCGCCGCACGCTCGCCCGGGCCCTGCTGGACGGCAGGCCGGTCATCGGCGCGCCCGTGCCGGACGGGCCGGTGCTGGTGCTGTGCCTGCGTTTCGGCACGTCGGCGGTCACCGGCGGGCTTTCCCCGGTCACCCTCCGGCGGCTGCTCCGGCGCGTTCAGGGGGCGTTGGACCGCGCCTTCGGCACGGAGGTGCTCGCCGTGCTCGACGGTGACGGCGGGCATGTCGTCGTACCGGGAGTGACCGAACCACCCGGTCGGCTGCGGGAGTTGCTGCGTGAGACGGCAGGACCCGAGCTACGGCTGGCAGCCGCTGCCGCGACGACGGCCGGTGACGTCCCGCGCGCCGCGCGACTGACCTCCGAGGTGGTCCGGGTCGCGGCCGCCTGTGGTGTGCGACCCGGAGTGCACCGGCTCGAGGACGTGCTGCTGGAGTACCACCTCTCCCGCCCGAGCGAGGGCAGCGCCCGCATCGTCGCGATGCTCGCCCCCCTCGCCGACCGCCCCGAGCTCGTCGACACCCTGCGCACCCACCTGGAACAGCGTCAGGACCGCCGGGCCACCGCTCGCCTGCTCAACCTGCACCCCAACTCCGTGGACAACCGGCTCGCCCGGATCCAGGACCTGACCGGGCTGGACCTCGCCGACCCCCGGGATGTGGCGCTGGCGCTCGCGGCCCTGCTGCTGCGCGACGCCGACGCCGGTGTCACGGAGTGACGATGGCGAAGTCCGGGTCGGGTGACTCCAGCAGGGAGCCGAACGCGACCAGGGTGTGGGCGTCGCCGTCGAGAGCCACGGCCCCGCCCATGATCTCCTCGGCGAAGGTCGTCGCCCCGCCGAGGACCGCGTTCAGGGTGGTGCGGGCCAACCGCAGCACCACCCCGGGCCGCTCGCCCTGCGGGGCGTCCCCGCGCATCGGGGTGAGCGCCCCGTTGGACAGCAGCAGCGTCCACACCTCGCCGGTGTCGGTGAACTCCCAGCGCAGCAGCAGGCGTCCGGCCTCGGCCGCGCGCGGGCCGTCGACGCGTACGGCCATGGACTGGAAGATCTGCTCGGCCGTCAGCGCGGCCAGCACATCCGGAGCGGAGGGCGTCGGCGTCCCGAGGATGCCGTCGCGCAGCTCGGCGGCGCCCATCAGGTAGAAGTTGCGCCACGGCCCGGACTCGGAGCCGTGCCCGAGCCGCTCGAAGGTGTCGGCCTGCAAGGCACGAGCCCGGGAATGCCCGGGCTCGGCGAACAGGACATGGGCGAGCACCTCCGCGACCCACCGCAGGTCCCCGGCCTCGTACGACGCGCGCGCCTTGGCCACCACCGCGTCGGCTCCGCCCATGAACTCCACGTACCGTACGGCCGCTTCGGTGGGCGGATGCTGCCACAGGTGGGCCGGGTTGCCGTCGAACCAGCCCATGTAGCGCTGGTAGACGGCCTTGGCGTTGTGGCTGAGCGTGCCGTAGTAACCGCGCGCGTGCCACGCACGGGCGAGCGCGGGCGGGAAGGACAGCTCCTCGGCGATCTCGGCCCCGGTGTACCCGGAGTTGATCAGCCGGACGGACTGGTCGTGCAGATAGGCGTAGGCGTCGCGCTGCTCCTCCAGGAAGCGGATCGCGCGCTCCTGGCCCCAGGTGGGCCAGTGGTGGGAGGCGAAGACGACGTCGGTGTCATCGGCGAACAGCCGTATCGTCTCGGTCAGATACCGCGCCCAGGCGCTGGGGTCGCGCACCAACGCCCCGCGCAGGGTGAGCACGTTGTGCAGCGTGTGGCAGGCGTTCTCCGCGACGCACAGCACCCCCAGCTCGGGGAAGTGGAAGTTCATCTCCGCCGGAGCCTCCGTGCCCGGCGTGAGCTGCAAGACCATCCGTACCCCGTCGACGGTTTCCACCTGCCCGGTACGGCTGATGTCGACGGTCGGTGCGATCAGGCCGACGCTGCCGGTCGACGTCGTCTGCCCGAGCCCGCAGCCGATCTGCCAGGCCGGCCCTTTCGGCAGCGCGGCCCCGTACATGTAGCCCGACCTGCGGGCCATGGCCGTACCCGTGAAGACGTTCTCGCTGGCGGCGTGCTCCAGGAACCCGGCCGGGGCGAGGACCGGCACCCGCCCGGCCGTGACCTCGGCCGGATCGACGACGCCGCGGACACCGCCGAAGTGGTCGACATGCGAGTGGGTGTAGATGACGCCCGTCACGGGCCGCTCGCCCCGGTGCTCCCGGTACAGGGCGAGGGCGGCGGCGGCCACCTCGGCGCTGATCAGCGGGTCGATGACGACGACACCGCGCTCGCCCTCCACGAAGGTCACGTTCGACAGGTCCAGGCCGCGCACCTGGTAGATCCCCGGCACCACCTCGTACAGCCCCTGCCGCGCAACGAGCCCGCTCTGCCGCCACAGCGAGGGGTTCGCGGTCGGCGGACACTCCCCGTCCAGGAAGCCGTACGCGTCCGCGTCCCACACGACCCGGCCGTCCGCGGCTCGCACCACGCCGGGCTCGAGCCGGGCGATGAACCCCCGGTCCGCATCGGCGAAGTCCTGATCGGTCATGGTCGTCTCGCTGCTCGTCATGGTCGTCGATCCTCACACTCCCGGGCCGACGGCGCCTGATGACGCGTCACAGGGGATTCGCTGACGCGTCACAACGAGCAGCGGCACGGCAGACGGCTAAGAGGTCCTATGTGTGAGGGTCCCAGGGGGAGCGAAGGTGATCTCCCGGCTTGGTGTGACTCTTGGAAATGCCCGCTTGTTGTGCTGTTTTGCTTGAATCTCGTCCCAGCTATAGACGTGGCCACCCTAGTGCTCCTATAAATCCATCCGATGTCTTCTTCGGGGCCCCTGTCACCCATCCCCTCGACACCCTCGACACCCTCGACACATGGAGCCGCACCATGTCCTCCGACTCCCTCAGCAGACGCACAGTGATGAAGGCCGCCGCCCTCGCCGGAGGAGTCGCGGCCTTCGGCCTGCCGCAGGTCCTGTGGCCCTCCACCGCCCAGGCGTACACCGTCCCCTCGAAGATGGACTGGTGGTACCAGGCGAGGTTCGGGATGTTCATCCACTTCGGGTCGTACTCCTACCTCGGCCAGGGCGAGTGGGCGTTCGACAACCAGCAGTGGAGCAAGGCGGACTACCAGACCCGGGTCACCCAGAACTTCGCCCCGACCCGGTTCAACGCCGCCACCATCGCCGAACTGGCCAAGAACGCCGGCATGAAGTACCTCGTGATCACCGCGAAGCACCACGAGGGCTTCGCGATGTGGGATTCCAACGTGCCCGGCTTCACCGACACCACGGGCACCAAGCCGTACAACCTGCACGACTACACCGGCGTCCAGAACGACCTGCTCATGGACCTCAAGACAGAGTGCGAGAGCCGTGGCATCAAGTTCTGCCTCTACTACTCGATCCTCGACTGGAACCACCCGTCCCAGACGGACCGTCACGAGGGCGGTCTCACCACGATGTCCTCGCAGACGGCCCGCACCGCCTACATCGCCGACCTGAAGGCACAACTGCAGGAACTGCTGGACCGCTACGACCCGGCACTGCTGTGGTTCGACGGCGACTGGTTCGACGAGCCGGCCGGCCCCACCCTCGAGGACTGGTGGCTTACGTCGGACGGCAAGGACCTCTACGACTGGCTGATCGCCCGCAAGCCCGGCCTCATCGTCAACGAGCGGGTCAAGCGGGACCACGGGCTGGGTGACTACGCGGTCGCGGAGTTCGGGGTGCCCAGCACGCCGATGGGCCGGCCGTGGGAGCGGTGCGCCACCATGAACGGCGCCTGGGGCTACGACGCGTCGAAGGAGAACTCCTACAGATCGGTCACGGACATCGTTCGGGAGCTCGTGACGGTCGTCTCCCGGGACGGCAACCACCTGCTGAACATCGGCCCCAAGGGCGACGGTTCGGTCAGCGCGGGCACCCAGACCGTCCTGACCGGCCTGGCCTCATGGATGTCGACGTACAGCGACAGCATTCACGGCACCAGCGGCAGCCCGTTCGCCGCGGACCCCGCCTGGGGGAGGGTCACCAAGAAGAACGGCAAGCTCTTCGCCCATGTCTTCACCTGGCCCACGAACGGGCAGTTGCGCATCCCGGCGATCGACAACACGGTCAGCCGCGTCTATCTGCTGGACAACCCCTCGGTCTCGCTCCCTTACACGGTCACCGACCAGATCAATGTCACCGTCCCCGCCACCGCGCCGAACGCCATCGATTCCGTGGTGTGCGTCGAGGTGCAGGGCATGCCCGTGCGGGTCTCGGCGACGGTGTTCCAGAACGTCAGCTACGACGGTGCCCGGGCCGTCCTGCAGCTGGGCGGCTACACCTCCTCCCAGCTGTCCGCCGCAGGCCTGGGACCCGCCATGATCTCCTCCCTCCTGGTGCCGGACGGCTACCAGGTGACGGGCTACTCCGGCGACAACTTCACCGGCACCGCCTGGACGTTCACCGCGAACACCCCCGACCTCCGGGTGACCGGCAACAACGACGTCATCGCCTCGCTGAAGGTGACGTTCAGGCCCGACAAATACCTCCGCCTGGCCAACGTCACGAACCACCTGGTGCTGGACAGCGGCGGCAATGTCGCGAGCGGCTCGAACCTGAAGCAGTGGGAGTCGGTGAACAGTAACAATCTCCAGTGGCAGGCCATCGAACTGGGGAACGGCTACTACAGGCTCGTCAACCGCACCAACGGCATGGTCGCCGACGGCTGGGGCGCCACCGCCAACGGCGACCCGGCCCGGCAGAAGGCCTGGGACGGCGGCGACACCCAGCAGTGGCAGATAGTCCACCGGGGCCAAGGCCAGTACTCCATCGCCAACCGCAGCACGGGCCTGGTCCTGGACGGCGGCGGAATGGCCGCCGCAGGGGCCGTGACCAAGCAGTGGACATGGCAGCAGAGCACCAACCTGCTGTGGACGATCAGCCCGGCCAGCTGACTGGCGCCACCCCGCGGGGGCCTGTGCCCCAAGGCGCAGGCCCCCGCGGAGCAGAGCATCAGACTCGGTCGGCGGCGATGAGGAGGTACTGGAAGGAGCCGTCCTTGTACGAGTTGATGAACGCGTCCTCGATTCCCGTGACCAGCGAAGACGTTGCCCGCAGCTCCCAGTAGGGCAGGGTGTCGGGCGTGAGATCGATGACCGCCTGAGGCACCAGACGGTTGTCGGCCATGGCACGCAGGTACTCCCTGCGCGAGTGGATGTTGCACTCGAAGTGCGCGTTGATCTGGGAGACCCACTTCGAAGGCTGGCCGTAACGGGGGTTCCAGCAGCCGGTGATGGTCACATAGCGGCCGCCGACCTCGAGGATGCGGGAGTGTTCCGCGAAGAGGTCGTGCAGGTCGACGTACATGCTGGACTCGTTGTTCCACGAGGCCGCGGCCCGACCGGTCTCGAAGGGCGTGGAGAGCATGTTGCAGACCCGGGCGCGGACATGGTCCTGGATACGGAGTTCCCGGGCACGCCGGTTGGCGAAGTCGGCCTGCTTGGCCGACAGCGTGACACCTTCGACCTTGCATCCGAAGCGTTGGTGCGCCATCACCATCGACCCACCGCGCCCGCAGCCGGCGTCCACAAGGGTGTCGTCGCTCCCGATGTCGCCGAGGTGCCCCAGGAGGAGATCGGCCTGCGCCGACTCCAGGCGGTGGAGTTCGGCGATCAGCTTCTTCTCGCTCTCGCTGTCCTCGGCGTCGCCGAGCGCGGAGTGGTCGACCTCGCCGATGCCGTAGTGGTGGTGGTAGAGACCGTCGACATCGCCGAGACGCAGGTTGACGGGCCTGGCCTCCCCGTCCCAGTAGCGGGCGATGTCTCCCTGGTAGGGAGACGCCGGACCGGGGATACACACAGGGGCGTCGGTGGCGGTGAGTTCGGTGCTGGTCGTGCTGCTCACAGATGAATCCATTCTTGCTACCAGAAATCGGGCAGGCTGTATCGATAGGTGTTGGTCTGGTGCCAGTGGTGGTTGCCGTCGACCCACGCGGCCACGCCTCGCAGGAAGCGCTGCACACTCGGGACGGGACAGTTGGCGGTCAGGGCTTCGGCTTCGGCCTCGAAGGCGTGCATGAGGTCGTTGTGGACCTCGACCGACTTCAGATAGGCGTCCCGGTCGGAGAGGCCCTCACGTTCGGCGATCACGACAGGCAGGTTCAGGTGCCGGCCCGGAGCGTCGAGTTCCTTGGTGTACGAGTACAGGTCGTTCACGATGGTCGTCGCGTTCCCCGCGAGCGCGATGACCTTCTGCATGTCGGCCTGGGCGTGCAGGTCCATCGGCAGTTCGTAGCCGCCGACGGTGTCGGTGATGGTCGGGCAGGGGCGGAAGTTGTTGAACTGGCGCATCGCCAGGTACTCCCACACCTCGGGTACGTGGTCCAGCTGCGCCCAGGCGGCTTCGGCGAGATACCCCAGGTGAAGCCGGGCCATGTCGTGCCGGAACCGGTCGCTCTGGGAAGGGCTGGCCACCTGGGAGAAGTAGCCCATGGCGGAGCGGTAGGCGCGCCGGGGCGCGTCCGCGTCGAGCGACTTCGCCCATTGCCCCTGGTACTCCTCCGTCGTGTACACGGGGTCGAGTGCCGTGTGCGCCAGCAGGAGGCGTTCGCCGAGGCCGACGGGTGAACCCCCGTGGTCCTCGCAGTAGTAGTCGTCCACCGCGTTCTCGGCCACCATCAGACGGGTGGCGATCATCAGGTGGTCGACGGTGGGCGCGTCCGGATGGCAGCCGACCATGTAGCGGCCCACGGAGAAGCCGTCGAACTGCTCCTCCAGATCCTTGGGATACAGGGAGACCTCGTCCAACGCCCAGGACTTGATCCGTCGGCTGACCTCCTCGACCCGCGCCGGGTCGGGCTCGGCCACCTGATGGTGGTAGAGACCGGGGATCGGCCTGCCCTTCGCCGTGGCCGCCGACGGCTCCGCAGGCGTCGGCGGCTGCTCCCGAAGGATCAGGCGCAGGCCCGCCGTGCCCAGGCCGCTGGGGCCGCGCAGGATCCGTTCCAGGCCGGGCATCGGTGGCGGCACCTCGGCTGTCGGAGGCTCGGGGGGCAGCGGCGCCGGCACGGTGAGCGCGGGTGCGGCCGGCGTGGCGGGCAGGGCCGGCGCACCGGGTGACTCGCCGGTGGCTGCCTTGACATCGCAGGCACGGGCCGCGGCTTGAGCGAGGACATGAGCCCCGAAGTCGGCAGCGGCCACCGGCAGGCTCGACTGCGGAGGGGTCGGCTCGGGCGCGGGCATCGATGGCTCCTTGGTGGGGTGGGCGTTCGTCCTGGGATGCCGGGCCCGCTACCTGGGCCGGCGGGCGATCTGCACGTCCTCCAGGACACCGACCGCGTCCGGGACGAGGATGGCGGCGGAGTAGTAGGCGCTGACGAGGTAGGAGGTGATCGCCTGTTCGTTGACGCCCATGAATCGCACCGACAGGCCCGGTTCGTACTCGTCCGGCAGCCCCGTCTGATGAAGCCCGATGACACCCTGGTTGTCCTCGCCGGTACGCATGCAGAGGATTGAGCTCGTCATCTCCCGCGTGATGGGAATCTTGTTGCAGGGAAGGATGGGCACCCCGCGCCAGGCCGGGACCTGCTGACCACCGAGGTCGACGTGGTCCGGATACAGCCCGCGCGCGTTGAACTCACGCCCGATCGCCGCGATGGTCTTGGGGTGCGCGAGGTAGAACTTCGACCCGCGACGGCGGCAGAGCAGCTCGTCCATGTCGTCCGGGGTCGGCGGGCCGGAGCGCGTCTGGATACGCTGCTTGAAGTCGGCGTTGTGGAGCAGGCCGAACTCCCTGTTGTTGATCAGCTCGTGCTCCTGGCGCTCCCGCAACGCCTCGACGGTGAGCCTGAGTTGCTCCTTCGTCTGGTTCATCGGCTCGTTGTAGAGGTCGGAGACCCTCGTGTGGATCCGCAGGACGGTCTGCGCGACCGAGAGTTCGTACTCGCGGGGTTTCACCTCGTAGTCGACGAACGTGCCGGGCAGATCGTGCTCGCCGGTGTGTCCGGCCGACATCGCGATCTCCGCCTCGCCGCGGTGGTTCTGCCGTTGGCGGGGAAGGGACTTGAACCTCTCGATGTGGTCCCGGAGGGCCGGCGCCATGGACAGCACGGCCTCGAAGTCGGCGCGCGACAGGGTGAGCAGGGTGCCCGAGGTCACGGCGGTCGCGGTGTGGTCCCAGGGGGCGTGCCCGTCCAGCAGGGCGTGGTCCCCGAACCGGTCGCCATTGGCGAGTACGTCCAGGGCGACCTCGTCGCCGTACCCACCGACGGAGGTCCGGCTGACGCGGCCGTGGGCGATCAGGTGGAGTCGGTCCGCGGGGGCGCCGCGCTCCACCAGCGTCTCGCCGACCCGGAAGTCCCGTTGGACGCACCGATCGGCGAGAGCGGTCAGTACCTCGACGTCGTCGAAGCCGCGCAGCAGGGCCAGTTCACCGAGTTCACGAGGAATCACCCGGACATCGGCGCCGTCCTGGACGAACTCCACGCTCCCGTCGCCGACGGTGTAGGTCAGACGACGGTTCACCCGGTAGGCCCCGCCCTTGGCCTCCACCCAGGGGAGCATCCGCAGCAGCCAGCGAGAGGTGATCTCCTGCATCTGCGGGGCGGACTTGGTGGTGGTGGCGAGGTTGCGGGCGGCCGCCGTGCCCAGGGATTGCCGGGGCGGCTCCAGTTGCGCTTCCGGGCTCGAGTCAACAGTCATCGGGCGAGCACTCCTTGCTCAGGGCGGTGAGGGCACCTGTATGGGCTCGTCGGACCAACAGGAGAAAAAGGGGGTATTCAAGGGGGAATCCGTCCAGATCCAGGTGAACAGTAGTGGCCACGTCGGCCTGTGGACCAAGGAAAGCGGGCGACGTTAACTCGATACGATGATCGCGCCCCGCACGATGTTTGCCCGGCCGTCGACAGGGTTCGGCCGACGTAACGCGCGGCGCGGCCCGGCGAGCGACCGGTCGGTTTCAACGCCCGAGCGTCTGCCTTCTACCGCTTCCTGTCCGCTCGGTAGTTGGCGTTGGGGATGACCACACCGGTGAGCAGTCGGTCGGGGCCGACCTGCCAGGCTCGGATGATGGCTTCCGGGGGTGCGTGGTCGCCTTTGATCCGTTTCTCGTCGATCTCGTAGACCCAGTCCTCGCCGGGCTTGCCGTGCAGGGCCGCCTTGACCAGTTCGTCAGGCACGTCGATGCCCGCCCGGTCGGCCGCCTCCATCGCGGCGATCCGCCACTGGAGCGCGTCCCGCATCTGCTCCCAGCCCAGACCCGTCGCTATGTCGAGCGAGCGGCGGCAGCACTCCGCGGCCTCGGCGAACCGGTCCTGGGCGCGCAGGACGAATGACATGCCGGACAGGACGCGCATCTCGCCGGGCAGGTCGTCGAGTCGCCGGTAGGCGTCAAGCGCCTCGGTCAGGACGGCGTACGCCTCCTGCAGCCGGTCCGCCGACCGGTAGACGTCCCCGGCGCGCACGAGGACGGCGGCGTGGTCGGCCAGCCGCGCCGGATCCGCCGCGGCGTGGCGCCCGCTGTCCTCGACCAGCTTCTCGATGTCTCTGACTTCCTTGCGCTGTTTCCGGTTCATTCATCCCCCCTGGTCGATCCCTGGCTCTCACGGTCCCCGGTGCACATACGCTGCCCAGTCCACCGGGTGGGCCCGCTCGCGCAGCTCGTCGAGCGTCTCGTGCAGCGCGTGCGCCGCGCGGTCCGCGTCCAGTTCGCCGCTGCGAGAGAGCCGGGAGTAGACCGCCTCGGCCATCCGCGCGGCGTGCCGGTCCTCGATGTGCCACTGGGTCGCGACCACATGCCGGTAGCCGGCGAGTTGGAGGACCGCCGACAGGTGCAGCGCCTCATCGATGAGCCGGCCGCTGCCCAACGTCGTCATGCACGCGGACAGATACGCCAACTGCGCCCCCTCCAGGCGCCGGTCGGCGAGGTCGAGCACGGTCAGCGGCCCGTCCGACAGCACGATCCCGGTGTGCAGGGGCCGCTCGGGATCAGGCTCCGTGTGCCCGGCCAGATGCAGCCACGAGTGCTCGGTCAGCGCCCGCAACACCGCGGTGCGGGTGGCCTGTGACCCGGTCCGGACGGTCAGCCGCTCGGGCGGCACCACGGCGGTGAGCCCGGCGAGCTCCTGGCGCACCTCGGGCAGCGTGGGCTGCCGCCCGTCTCCCTCACCCACCCCTACGGCCAGCACACGGGCGGGTGCCGTGTCCGGGTTGTGGCGGGCACGCAGCAGCGCGCCGAGACCGGAGACATAGGAGGGCACGACGCGTCCGGGCACCGACCGGGTCGGATCCGCGCCGGAGCCGTAATGGCCGGCCGCGTGCACCGGCAGGAAGGTCAGCGGTCCCGTCGGGCACCACCACAGGCGTGGCAGCGGTTCCGCCGGCGTGCCGGTGAACCCGAGTGCGTAGAGTACGGGCTCGGTGACCGTGTCCCACAGCCAGGCCAGCATGTCCACCAGTTCCTCGCGGAAGCGCTCGCGTACGAGGAAGTCCTTCGGACCCCTGAACTGAGCCGCGTAGGACAGGGACTCCAGATAGGTGTTGCACCTCTCCAGCGCGGACTCGTGACTCAGCCCGATCAGGGGCACCAGGGTCACCCGCCCCTCCGCCACCACCAGCGCGTCGCAGCGGTCGTCGGCGACGTTGAGCCACACGACGGGGCCCTCGTCGGCGGCGTGGCGCAGCCGGTCGAAGGGCACGGGGGCCAGGAAGTCCGTCCAGCCGGGGAGGCCGCGCACCTCCCGCACCGTCACGTCCCAGAGCCTGCTCAGCCGCCCTCGCTCCGCGTCGTCCGCGGTGGCGCCGTCCAGTCCCCGGCGCGCGGTGTGCAGTCGGTCCACCAACTCGGGTTTTGTCACGGCCAGTTCCGACAGATCGGACCGCAGACGCAGGCTCTGGCCCCAGAGCACCGAAGTGCCCTGTTCGAGCATTTCGACAGCGCTTTCCGGCCTGCCCAGGCGTACCGCGACGGCCGCCGCCTCGCTCGCCAGGCCACGCACGTCCGCCAGCGCCGATTCGCGGCTTACCCGGTCCAGGCCGTGCCAGGCGATGACCTGGAGCAGGTCGACCGCGGTGTGCAACGCGGTCAGGGCCGCGTCGGCGTCGCCCCGGCGTTCGGCTGTCCCCGCCCAGACGAGCGCCGTCGTCAGCCGCAGCCTCGGCGCCGCCGTCGGCGAGGAGACGACGGAACGGAGCACTTCGAGGGCCTCGGCCAGGTCGGCGTCGGCGCCGTCGCGGTCGTGCCTGCTCAGCAGGATGTTGCTGAGGTTGGTCAGATGCCGTCCCTTCGCCGGATCGTGCGGCGGAGTGAGGTCGACCGCACGGCGCACCAGGGTGATCGCCTCGTCCAGATCGGCGTCGTTCCCGGCGTGTTCGAACCGGTCGTACAGGGCTGACGCGAGGTTGGACAGCATGACGGACCGGCCCAGCGGATCCCCCGCGTCGCGCTCGACGGCCTCTCTGTAGAGCCGGACGGCTCGGTCGAGATCGTCTCGGTCGCCGGACCGTCCGAAGCGGGTGTGCAGGAGGATTCCGAGGTTCGAGCGGACGTGCGCGTATGCGGAGTGGGCAGGGTTCAAGTGCTCGACGGACACTTCGGCGGTGTGGATGGCCAGGTCGAGATCGGCGGCCTTGTCGGTCCGGAGGAAGTGCAGGCGCAGGGCCATGGCGAGGTTCGCCATCCGGCCCGCCCAGTCCGGATCGTGGGTGGGGGTCTTGTTGACCGCCTGGCTGCTCGCCGTCAGTACCTCCTCCAGGTCGGTGATCGCTCCTGCTCGGTCGTACCGCGCGGTCAGCAACCCGCTCAACTCGTCGAGCAGGTCAGCCAGTTCGTCGCGGGCCGGACGGGCGGTGATCAACAGGCGGGTGAGCGCGATCGTCTCGTCGAGGTCCTCGGGCGTGCCGCGCAGCCGGTGTCGGACCGACAGCCACTGCCGCAGTCTGCCGGTGACTTCGGCCCACTGGGGGTGGTCTGCGGGAAAGCCCGGCTGGGCCCGTCGGCCGGCGGCTATCGCGTCGTCGAGGTCCTCGGGCCGCCCGGCGAGTTCGAACCGCGTGAACAGAGCCTCGGCGAGGCGCATCACCTCGGTGGGTTCGGCGGCCGGGCCCGCGCTCAGTGCCCGCTGCCGCGCCACGAGTTCGTCGAGTCGGGCCGGATCCATGACCGGACGCGCTGCCGGAGACGACTCGCGCGCCCCAACTCCCGCGCGTGGCCGCCCAGTCAGTCGTGCCACCCAGTCGCGCACACCGACCATATTGCCATCATCACTTACTACACTGGTGCAGTTCCACGCATGCGGGGGAGGACGAGGTTGATGCCGAGCGAGCCGGCCGCCGCCGAGACAGCCGATGTGCCCTACCAGGTGAGCACGGCCTACCGGTGGACCGAACGTGCTTTCCGCCTGATCGAGTCGGGAGGGATGCGGGCCGGCGTGGTCGTCGGCGAGGGAGTGGTGACGGCGACCGTCGGTGGCCCGTGCCCACGGTGCGGGCATCAGTTCGTCGACCGGCAGGTCGGCCAGGCGGTCACCCCAGTGAGGGGCGGACACGACGCGGAGCCCCTGCCGCCGACCGTGGTCATCGACGTCAGTTGTGGCTGCGGCGAGCCCCACGAAGGCGCCCCCGAGCAGGTCACCGGGTGCGGCGTCGCCTTCCGGGTCCAGTTGGTGCTCGACGAGGACGGTCCGGACGAGGCGGACGAGGCGGCCCGATGAGCGTGCCGCCGCGCTACCGGGCACTGCTGCCCGACCGTCCGCCCACGCCCTCCGATCTGACCGAACGGGCCGAGTTCGAGCGGCTCATCGACGACTCGCTGCCTCGGGTGCAGGACAGCGCGGAGAAGTGGCGCAACGGCCTTGCCGCGTTCATCACCCTGGTGACCACCGGTTTTGTCATCAAGGGACGGGACGTGGTCGGCGACATGCCCGTGGGCTGGGGGATCGCCATCACGACGCTGGTCGCGCTCGGCCTCGCCGCCAGCGTGATCGGGCTGTGGCAGGCGCTGGCCGCCCAGGCCGGCGGTCGTTGGCTGACGCTGACCCTGGCCGACGTCCACGAACGGTACGGATCGGTACGGGCTCTGCGGGTCGCCGCCGCACGCCGCGCCGGGGCCAGGCTCGACGTCGCCCGTGCCGCCGTGGCCGTGGGCCTGGTGTGCCTGTTGGCAGGGGTCGGCCTGACATGGTGGGCCCCCGCCCCCACACCCGCCGCCTCCCCGCCCTCCTACCTGAAGGTCGAACACGGCTCGACGACAACCTGCGGCGTCCTGCGATCGGCCGACGGGGGGATGCTCCGCCTGACGGTGACGGGAAGGCACATCGCCGCCGTCATCCCGATGGCGCAGGTGAGCAACTTGTCGGTGGTGGCTGCTTGCGGCTGAGGAAAGACAAGAGCACGGGGCGCAGCCCCTGCTCTTGGGGGCGCGGGGAACTGCGCGACCAGCCCCCACCGGGCCGCACCGCTGGTTCAAGAGTCGACGGCGTGATCATTGGCCGGTCACATTGGCGGTGACCAGCCGGAGCAGTTGCTTGATGGTGGCGTCCTGCTCCGCGCTCAGGCCCATCGCATCACCGATCGCGACAGGAACCGTACGGGCCCTGTCCCGAAGCCCGGTACCGGCCTCGGTGAGGTGGATGGCGACAGAACGCTCATCATCGGGACGCCGCTCACGTCGCAGCAGTCCCGCCGCCTCCAGGCGCTTCAGAAGCGGTGACAGTGTGCTGGACTCGAGCTGGAGGGCCGCCCCCAGGGCGCTCACCGAGATCGAGTCCTGTTCCCAGAGGACGAGCATCACCAGGTACTGCGGGTAGGTCAGTCCGAGCGTGTCGAGCAGAGGCCGGTAGCGGGCGGTGACCGCCCGGGAGGCGGCGTACAGGGCGAAGCACACCTGGTCGTCCAGGATCAGCGACCCCTCGGGCCGTTCTGCAGTGATTTGTTCCACGATGCGGCTCCTGGTGTCCGTGCTGATCATCGGCGTCGACCACGTTACCGTCCAAGTCTCCTCGATTATATCGAGCCCTAATAAGTTGCGCACGATCTAATAGCTCGCTACTCTTCTGCTCGTGCCACCGCTTCCGACCGGGACTACCGTCGGGAGTGCTCCGCGGCACCCGCACTCCAGGAGGTCGCCATGACCGACACCAACGCACGTCCCGTGCTCGAACCCGCCGCCCAGTCCTTCGCCGAGGCCACCGCGAACCCGCCGTACCTGTTCGACCTCGGTCCGGTCGAGGGACGCAAGACCGTCGACGAGGTCCAGTCCGGTGACATCGCCAAGCCGGACGTCGACGAGGAGTGGGTCACCGTCTCCGGGGGACCGACCGGTCAGGTCCGCGCCCGCGTCGTCCGCCCCGCCGGAGCCGCCGGCACTCTCCCGGTGATCCTCTACATCCATGGCGCGGGCTGGGTCTTCGGCAACGCGCACACCCACGACCGCCTGGTGCGTGAACTCGCCGTCGGCGCGGGCGCGGCCGTGGTCTTCCCCGAGTACGACCTCTCGCCCGAGGCCCGCTACCCGGTCGCCGTCGAGCAGAACTACGCGGTCGCCCGCTGGATCGTCACCGACGGAGCCGCAAAGGGCCTCGACGCCACCCGTATCGCCGTGGCCGGTGACTCGGTCGGCGGCAATATGAGCGCCGCGCTCACGCTCATGGCCAAGGAGCGGGGCGACGTCCCACTGGTTCAGCAGGTGCTGTTCTACCCGGTTACCGACGCGGCCTTCGACACGCCCTCCTACCACCAGTTCGCCGAGGGCTACTTCCTGCGGCGCGACGCCATGCAGTGGTTCTGGGACCAGTACACGTCCGACGAGAAGCAGCGCGACGAGATCACCGCGAGCCCTCTGCGCGCCTCCGTCGAGCAGCTGCGCGAGCTGCCCCCGGCCCTCGTGATCACTGCCGAGGCCGACGTCCTGCGCGACGAGGGCGAGGCCTACGCCAACAAGCTCCGCCAGGCCGGCGTACCCGTCACCGCGGTCCGCTACCAGGGCATCATCCACGACTTCGTGATGCTCAACGCGTTGCGCGAGACCCACGCCGCCGAGGCCGCGATCAACCAGGCGATCCTCACCTTGCGCACGGCCTTCGGGGCCACCGGCCGGATCGCATCAGACCGACCTGCTGGGCGGTGAGGAAGACGTCGGACCCGCTGTCCATGCCCTTCATGATGTGGTGGGCGATGGGGCGGAACTGGGAGGCCTCGGTGATGGCGATGACGAAGCGCAGCATGCCGCGCGCCTGGGTGGTGCGGTCGGTGCGGTCGGTACCGCGGACGCCGAGGTCCCGGAGGCTCTCCTCGAGGCCGGACCCACTCAGGTCGACGGCGGTCAGCGACTGGTTCGCGACGCGGGCGAGAGCGTCGTAGCCCTGCCTGCCGAGAAACCAGTTGTCGTCGGTGGCGTCCTCCTTGCCGGGGACGTCGGAGACGAGGTTCAGGGCGAAGTCGCGCGGGGTGTCGCTGGAGAAGAACCGCACGACGCGGAAGTCGCTGAGCCGGACGATCGCGTGCAGAGTCGGGAAGGTGTCGCCGCCGCTGATCACGATGTCGGCGAAACCGCTCCCGTCGGCCGAGGCCTCGGCGAGGTTCCGCAGGTGGTCGAGCATTGTCCGATAGGTGTCCGAGCCGCGGTTGATGTCCCAGCGGACCTGCGGGAAGTCGACGCGTTTCTCGCCGGCGGCGGTCTCGGCACCCCCGGTCGGCAGCGCCATCACCAGGAATCCGAGCAGGACGGACAAGGTGACCGTGATGAGGACGCTGGTGGGCATGGAGTGCTCCGGGATGTTCGACGCGCTGGGACGTCACGACCGACATTCACCGCCGAAAGGTTGTTCGGCAGGCCCCTGTTGCCGCCGCATGCAAAGACAGAAGCCGGTTTAGAGACTATTTGTCCGAATGTGAGAATGCTGGGTTCTCCCACTCGATGTCGGCCCGCCCTGCGGTCCCGGGGCGCACGGTCGGCTGTCGTGGAACGACGACCGTCCATCCGGGGCTGTAGGAGTTCGGCACCGGGAAACGTTGCCAGTCGCGCGCCCAGCGCGGTGGCTTCCCCATGCGGAGGACCAGCGCACCGGGTCGCGCCGGGGATACCGTCTCCGAGACAGTGCAGCCCGCGGTGTGGGCGATGGGAATCGTCGAGGTGTTCCCTGCGAGGACACATGGCGGGTGTACCCCGTGTTCGCGCAGCACGGCGGCGATCCTCTTCCAGTCGCCGCGGGCCCGCTGCTGGATGCTCGCATGGGTGTGGACGAGATCGATCTGGATGCCCACATGTCCGAGGAGTGCCAGGGTGAGCACCCCGGCTGTCGGCAGCGAGCGGCGGGTGCGGGCCCGGTGGACGACGGCGAGGAGCCCGACAGCGGCGGGGAGCGCCAGCAGGGCGTACGCCGGCAGCAGGAACCGTGGCGCGGCGTAGGGGACGAGGAAGAGATACGGCGCCGCCGCGGCCACCGCGACCGCCACCGCCGGCCACAGGGGTGCGGTGGACCGGCGCGCCCGGCGCTCCGCCCACAGTCCCAGGCCGACCAGCAGTGGCAGCAGCACCCACCACTCCGTCGCGGGCAGCCGTACGCTGTCGCCCGTGCAGGGGCGACACAGCAGCGGTCCGTCCAGCGCGGTGAGATGGGCGCCCAGGGTGAAGACGGCCCGCAGGCCGCCCTGGACCTCGTCGGCCTCCGCGAGCCGGTTCCGCACTCCGTCGAACCGCACCTCCGCCTCGACGATCCATGGCAGCGCACCCGCCACAAGTCCGGCCGCCACGGCCGACAGACGCCCCCGGAGGCGGCCGTGGCCACGCAGGGTGGGCATCAACAGGGCTGCCAGGAGCAGTGGCACGGCGACGGCCACACCGTCATTGGGTCGCATCAGGGTCACCACCGCCAGGCCTGCCGCGACACCCGCGTACCGGGGGCGTGGCACGAGGAAACAGCCCACCGCGGCGGTGGCACCCATCGCGGTGTAGTGGTTGGGCATCGCGGAACCGGCGTAGAACAAGGTGATCCACAGGCTGCCGTACAGCCCGGCCGCCACCCACACCGCCGCCGGGCGACGCACGATCCGCAGCCAGGGCTGGAATCCCAGCCAGAGTGCTCCGCCGGCCAGCACAAGCAGCCACACCCTGAGCAGCACCGTCGAGTTGCTCCACAAGGCGATCGGAGCAAGCAGCAGGGGGACGCCGCGGGTACGCGGGGCGCTGAAAGGGGTCGCGGGAGCGTACGGTCCGAAGCGGCCGGCGTACACGAGCTCGTCCCAGCCGAGCCGCAGCGTGAGCGGCACGAGGACGGCCGACAGCAGACAGAACCCGGCGGCCACGATCCACAGCCTCCGCTGCGCCGAGACCACTGTGCGATCAGTGTTCATCCGACCCGGCCCGTCGGCCTGGCCGGGTGGTGGCTGCTGCGTTTCCGACGCGGAGATCGTCATTGCCTCGGGGGAGGACATACGCTTTTCCTCGGTGACTCAGAGTGCCGAGATCCGGCCTTGTCGCACCGAAACTGGCAACGGGAAAGTTGTTTGGCACCCTCCTTTTACCAGGTCAGGTAATCTTGTGGACGGTTCTCGGTCGGGGGACCCGCCTCTGGCGCTGGTCACACAAAGTGTTCATGTGGCTGACCGGCCCCGATGCGGAAGCGAGGAGCTCCGGTGTCGCTCAGGGGGTGTGCTCACTTGTGCCGTCGTGGCCGAGCTCGGTGAGGGCGCGGTCGAGGGTGTGGGTGAAGAAGTCGACGGCGGTGGGGTCGATGCACAACGGCGGCTTGATCTTGAGGATGTTGAGGTGGTCGCCGGTGGGCTGGACGATGACACCGAGGTCGAGCATGCGGTCGCAGAGTTCGGCGGTTTCTTCGGTGGCGGGTTCCAGAGTGGTGCGGTCGCGGACGAGTTCGAGACCGAGGTAGAGGCCGGAGCCGTGGACGGCGCCGATGATTCCGTGGCGGGGCGCGAGAGCCTGGAGCCCTGCCTTGAGCCGGGCGCCGGTGCGCAGGGCGTTGCCTTGGAGGTCCTCGTCCCGGAGGGTGTCCAGGACGGTGAGGCCGGCGATGCTGGAGACGGGGCTGCCGCCGGTGGAGGAGAAGAAGTAGCCCTGGTCG
Organism: Streptomyces sp. NPDC047042; assembly: GCF_040644035.1. Taxonomy (NCBI): domain Bacteria; kingdom Bacillati; phylum Actinomycetota; class Actinomycetes; order Kitasatosporales; family Streptomycetaceae; genus Streptomyces; species Streptomyces sp. NPDC047042. Next base: position 152,276 of record NZ_JBEYVP010000009.1, read on the forward strand.
CGATAGCGGTCGGCGATGGCGCGGGTGGTGATGACGGCACCGAGGGGATGGCCGTTGCCCATGGCCTTGGCGACACAGACGACGTCGGGGACGACCTGCTGCTGCTCGAAGCCCCAGAACCAGTTGCCCAGGCGGCCGTAGCCGACTTGGATCTCGTCGGCGACGGCGAGTCCCCCGTGCCGGCGCACCGCCGCGTACACCTGCTGGAGGTAGCCGTCGGGCAGCGCGACGCCGCCGGCGTTGCCGTAGTAGGACTCACTGAGGAAGGCGCCCGCCGGGTGACCGGAGGCGGCCATCCTGTCGATCACCTGGACGGCCTCGGGGGCGTAGTTGCCGGCCTGTTCGTCGCGCCAACGCCCCCGGTAGGAGTTGGGCGAGTCGACGGTGTGGACCCAGCGCGGGCGGGTGGCGAGTGCGTTGGGGTTGTCCTGGAGGGAGGTGGAGACGGCGTCGGAGGCGTAGGTCCAGCCGTGGTACGCCTCGCGCAGGGCGACGACGTCGTGCTGCCCGGTCGCGCCGATGGCGAGCCGAATCGCCAGGTCGACCGCCTCGGAGCCCGAGTTGACCAGGAACACGGTGTCCAGCGGGTCGGGCAGCAGTGCGGCGAGACGCTCGGTGAATTCCACGACGGCGGCGTAGTGGAAGCGGGAGTTGGTGTTGAGCTTGCGCACTTGCCGCGAGATCGCCTGTTCGATGCGGGGGTGGGCGTGGCCGAGCGGGGTGACGTTGTTGACCATGTCCAGATATGAGCGGCCCTCGGTGGAGACCAGGTGGTGCCGCCAGCCGCGTTCGATGCGCGGCGGGTTGTCGTAGTAGTGCTCCTGGACCGTGGCGAATACGGCGTCGCGCCGCGCGAGCAGGTCGCCGTCCGGTGCGTTGACGGCGGCGGGCAGCCCGATGAGCGGGGTGGGATCGGCGGTGAGCGCGAGCCAGCCGGCGGCGTACTCGGGCCGCACCAGCGCCGGGACCGTGGGCGCGCCGGGCTCCTGGAGCGAGACGTGGACACGGGCGCCTGCGGGCAGGGCGACCAGTGGTTCGCCTGCGCGCAAGGGTGTGCCAATGGGCGGGACGGGGTCGACGGCGTCGACAGTGTCGGGGAAGGACAGGTGCAGTACGTGGGGGCCGAACGTGACGGCCGCGTGGCCGGGAGCTGCCGCGAGCACCTCGCCGTCGCCGGGCGCCTGCAGGACGGCTGGCCCGTTGAGCCACAGGTCGACGCCGGTGGCGATGGTGGCGGGTGAGGTGGTGGACAGGGCCGTGGCCGCGGTGAGCCGCGCCTGGCCGTAGTGGGTGGCGACGGTGGCAGCGCCCTCGGAGAGCAGGGCAGCCGCGAGGTGGTCGTCGGCTGCTTCGGCCAGCCAGGCGCCGTGGTCCGTGGTGTCGGACCCGACGGACAGGTCGAGCACTGCGACACCCGCGGGGTCCAGTCCGGCCAGGACAGGACGTGCGGGCTCTGCCGGGGTGATCCGATGGTGGGTCAGGCCGAGCGTCTCGGCGATCAGGCGGGTCATCACCGCGGTCGGTACGGCGGTGGCCTGCTGGAAGATGCGCCACTCCCGGTCGAGGGCGGCGTGGACGTAGGCGTTGTCGCCGTCGATGGCGGCCTGGTGGCGGCCGCTGACGACCAGGGTGGCCGCCCGGAGTACGACCAGGGGCCACAGAGCGGCGACCTCGGAGGTGGAGAGCGGGCGTATCTCGTGGAAGGCGCGGACTGCGGGCAGGACGTTGTGCGGTTCCACGCCGTCGTGGTGGAGAACCGAGGACAGCGATACAGCCAGCTCGCACACGGCCCAACTGTCCGTCAGGTCACCGAGGTCGATGATCCCGTCGGGCAGCGGCAGGGTGCTGTCGGGTGAGCGGACCAGGTTGTCGTCGGTGAGGTCCAGATGCACGGCCTGGCGAGGGAGCCGGTCGGCGACCTCCACCACCGCGGCCCAGGCATTCGTGGTCGCGGCCAGTACGGCAGACCTGCGCTCGGCCTCTGCGACGTGGCCCAGGAGTCGTGCGACCACTCGGTCGGCGTGGCGGGGGTCCCACTGCAGGACCCGCTCCAGCCCCGGATGCTCGAAGGACCGGAGGGCGGTGCTCACCTGGCCCGCGACGCGGCCCATGGCCGCAACCGTCCGGGGCGACAGATGGCGTGGACCCGAGAGTGTCCCACCGGGCAGGAACCGCAGAAGGCGGGCGGTGACCGGGCCGCCGTCGGTCGGTACGAGTGCGATCCGGCGATGGCCCTCTGGGTCGCGCAGTACGGTCGCCAGGCGCAGGCCGGGCCGGCTGCCGGCGATCAGGTCGGCGGCCATGTCCTGGGCGTCGATCTCGGTCGCGGTGAAAGCGGGGTTCGCGATCTTGAGAACCGCTACCGGCGTCCCCTCCGCGGTCAGCAGGAAGTTGGCGTCCTGCTGGCTGCCCAGTGACTCGGCCCGGACCGTGAGACCGAAGTGCTCGGCGGCGATCCGGCCGGCCTCGTCGGCCGTCAACTGCGGGGACGGCAGGGCCTCGTGGGTGAAGAAATCGACGGTGGGCCACTTGTCGTACGTCATGCCGGATCCTCGGCTGCTGGAAGGGGAGGGGATGAACGTGTGACGGCCGGCCACTCGTGACATCGGGCCGACGTCCTCAGCTGACGTCCCACAGGAAGCGGTGGGTGTGGATCCCGAAGTACGGGAAGCTCTCCACCGCCGCGACGCCCTCGACGGGGCGCACGACGTCGTTGACGAAGTCCAGCAGGTCAGGCGGACGGCGGCACACGACCTCCACGAACAGGTCGAAGGTGCCGGAAGTGAGCACGGCGTAGACGACCTCGTCATGGCGGGAGAGCTCGTCGGCCACCGCACGGGAATCACCGTCCACGCGCAGGCCGAGCAGGGCCATGGCCTGCCCGCCCATGCTCATCGGGTCGGTGACCCCGACGACCTGCACCACCTTGGCGTCGATCATCCGCTGCAGCCGCTGGCGCGCGGCCGAGGGCGACAGCCCGACCTTCGGCCCGAGGTCGGCGTACGGGATCCGCCCGTCCGCCTGCAACTCCCGAAGGATCGCCCCGTCGATTTCGTCCACAGTCCGCACCTCCCGATGTGCGCAAGCAGCAAACCACGCGATGGAATCGTGCGCAATAGCTTCCTGGAACACTCGAAACGCGTGTTCCGAAAGTCGAATCATGCGCGCGGGGGTTGGGGGTGCCTCTATGTCCTTCGTCAAGCACCCCGTTGGCGGGCGAGGCGGAGGAGGGCCTGGGTGTGGGTTTGCCGCGGCTGCGTTGCTTGTCGTAGTAGGTGCGGGAGGCGGGATCGGCGTTCATGCAGGCGAAGGCGGAGAAGAACATGGCGCGTTGGGCTGGCGGTTGCCGCCTCGGGGCGCGTGTTCGCCGTGGATCGAGGTGCCCGACGACTTAGTGGTGGGGCGAGTCCGGCGTGGGGGGCGAGGTGGGCGGCGCTCGGGAAGCCGGTGCCGTCGCCGACGGTGACCAGCAGGACGGCGGCGGTCCCGACGCCAACGCCGGGCATCGACGTCAGGACCGGGGAAAGAGGGTGGGCCTCCAGCAGGGCTTTGATCTGGGCTTCCGTCGCCCGGCGCTGGGTGTGGACGGCGGTGAGCCGGCAGGCCAGGGAAGGGATCACGATGTCCAGGGTGCCGGTGCCGGTGCCGGTGCCGGTGCCGGGGACGACGACGGTCTGCTCGTCGAGGGCGTCGAAGACGTCGTCGATCAGCCGGGTGGCCATGCGCGGGGCCTTCGGGCGGATCAGTTCGACGAGTCTGTGGCGGCCGGCTTTGCGCGGGGCGGCCGGGGATCCGTAGATGGCCTCGGCCGCGAGGTCCTGGTCGAAGTCGGTCAGCACGGTCAGCTCGGCGCGCGCAGGCGCTGCCGATCTCGCGGTGTCCAAGCCGGACTTGAGGATCGTATCGACCAGCGGCAGCGACCCGGCCCGCGAGACCACCCCACGGCCGCCGCCCTCGACACGAACACGCGTCTGATCAAGGCCCGGAGGAGGCCGTTCGCAAGGCCCGGGGTCAGCCGTTTTCCCGGCCCGGCAGGGGCGCGCCGTCCAGGAAGGCTTCATAGCTCGCGACGGCGCCCGGCTCGATTTCAGGGTTGCCCGGGCCGTAGCGGGTGTCGGTGCGGTCCCGTTTCGGCCCGGAGACCCAGAACTCCTGGTCGGTCTGCACGTCGTAGAAGTTCGCATCGGACATCCCCGGTGCCCGACGCAGTGTCCTGCCGTGAAAGTACGCGGTACTCCAGGTCTTCGAGAAGTCCACCCACCCGATCCACGAGGGTCCGCGGTCGGTGTTGTAACCAGTCTTCAACTGCACGAACATCAGACGTCGAGGCATACGCTCAGGGTCCTGCACAGGCCGCACCCGTGACCAGCCATTTTGCGGCCGCCGACAAGTCCCCACACCGCCGAGGGGGTTCGGACAGCTGGGTACGGCCCGATGCGCTCCATCCTGCCGCCGTTCTCAATCCGGCCCAGGTGCTTCGGCTGCTCGAGGCCGTCGCTCGTCAGCTGGGGCGGGGTCCTCATCTCGAAGCGTTCTTCGGCTGCGTGTACTTCGCGGCTATGCGGCCTGCTGAGGTCATCCATCTTCGGGTGAGTAGTAGTCAAGACGTAGTCAAGACCTGTGGATCGGTGAAGTTATCGTCTGATGCTCCGGTGCCATCTGATCTCGCCTTCGTGCCATTCGTCGGTCGGTGTGAGCCCGGCGGCAGTGGCGACGGCAGCGGATGCCCGATGCTTGGGGTGGATGTGGGCGATTACGGTGTGCACCGGCTGCTGGTTGAGCCAGTCGACGAGTCCTTGGGCTGCTTCGGTGGCGATGCCTCGTCCCTGCCACGGGGTTCCCACCACCCAGGCGATCTCGGCGATGGGGCCGTGGCCGGAGAAACTGACCGTCGCCTGGACTGTGCCCGTCAGGCAGGACTCATCACGGAGCCGGATCACCCAGTTCAGCCAGGACACGGCCGGATCGGGAGAGCCTGCCGTCACGCGCTGGTAGCGGGCGCGCAGGGCTTGCGGGGTGTCCGGGGTGCCGCCGATGAAGGTGTGCAGGGCCGGGTCGGACAGCACGGAAGCCATCTCCTCGGCGTGCTCGACGTGCAGCGGCAGCAGGTCCAGCCGCCCGGTGCTGATGGCCTGGGCCGCGACGGGGCTCACGCCGCGGCCGCCTCGGGGCGTTCGACGAGCTGGCCGCGTTCGAAGCGGGCTCCGGCGCGGACGAGGGCGACGAGGTGGGGTGCGTCCACGGCCCGCCACCGTTGCCGGGCGGACTCGACGAGTTTGAAGACCATGGCCAGGGCGGCGGTGCGGGAGCCGGCGCCGCGGGTGACCTTGGTCCGCAGCCGGACGGTGGAGAAGGTCGGCTCAACGGGGTTCGTGGTCCGCAGGTGGATCCAGTGCTCGGCCGGGAAACCAGAGAACGCCGGCAGCTGCTCCTGGCCGTCGGTGATCTTCTTGACCGCCTTGGGGAACTTCGCGCCGTAGAGCTGGGCGAATGTCTTGATCGCCGCCTCGGCGTGGTCGCGGTCCTCGGCGCCTGTGATGTCCTGGATGGCCTTCTTCGCGCCCGGCTGCGCGGACTTCGGCATGGAGTCGAGGACGTTGGCCGTTTTGTGAACCCAGCACCTCTGTTCGTGGGTTTCGGGGAACACCTCCGCAAGGGCCTTCCAGAAGCCCAGGGCGTCGTCGCCGACCGCGAGGACCGGGGCGCGCATGCCCCGGCGGGCGCAGTCCCGCAGCAGGTCAGCCCACGACGCGCCAGATTCTCGGTAGCCGTCCTTGAGGGCGACGAATTCCTTGGAACCGTCGGCGCGGACCCCGATGAGCACCAGGACGCACGCCTTGGCCTCCTCCAGACGGACGTTGAGGTGGATGCCGTCGGCCCACACGTAGACGTAGTCGCCCTCCGACAGGTCGCGGTCCATGAAGGCGGCGTGGTCGGACTGCCACTGCGTCGTCAGCCGGGTGACCGTCGCCGCCGACAGCCCGGCGGAGGAGCCGAGGAACTGCTCCAGGGCGGGCACGAAGTCGCCAGAGGACAGGCCGTGCAAGTAGAGCAGGGCAGCACCTCGCTGATCTTCGGCGACTTGCGGCACCACGGCGGCAGGATCGCGGACGAGAAGCGCCTGCGCTCGCCGGCCTGTTCGTCGACGCGCTTGTCGTTCACCCGCAGGGCCTTTACCCCCACCACGCCGGCAGTAGTGGTGACCTGCCGGGGCTGGTGATAGCCGTCGCGGACCACCAGGTAGCGCCCCCTGGCGTCGCGCTCGTGAGCCAACTCGCCTATGTAGGAGTTGACTTCGGCCTCCAGCGCGGCGGCCGGCATGCGCCGTGCGCCTTCCCGGACAATCTCATCCAACAGCGTAAGCACGGGCGTGCCTTCCCGACCGACGCGGCAACGTCGGCCTAGCTCGATGACCTATCGATCGATCCATCGGGAAGTACGCCTCCTTTCGTCAGGGATGATCCACAGGTATTGAGCATTGCTCTCTTGGGGTCGAGCAGTGCCACTTGCCGAAGACTGGATGAAAGATGCTCAACTCGCGGGCGGGGTTGTCACGTCGGCAAGGAGCGGACCGACGGCGGTGAGGTGCACGAGGTGCACCCGCTCAAGCTTCGCGCGGCAAACGCGACACGGCCGAGGGCTGATCCGGGGGTATGGCCCGTGACTGGTCCGGAAGCTCTGGTCAGGAGGGGTGCAGTAGTGGGAGGAATTGGTAGTGAACACGCAAGCCGGGCTCGCTCGAGAGTAGGTTGAGTAAGAGGGCGCCTGACTGGTGAAAGACCAGGTCAGGCGCCTTTTTTCGTGCCTTTAGAAGAAGCCCAGCTTCTTCGGCGAGTACGACACCAGGAGATTCTTCGTCTGTTGGTGGTACACACTCACCGTCGCCTCTGACCTGCGACAAAGGGTGGAATCGTCTGCTGCTGAGCCGACTTGGTCCGCACCTGGTCCGGATCTTGGTCCGTGATCTGTGATGTTGGCGTGCGAGTCCTGCGGTACGACATGGCACAGGTCGTACCGACGGTCCAGGGGCGTCCAGCGGGTCCAGGGCAAGCGCTTAAGACTGCCTCGTGGATGGCATCGGTGATGGTCATACCGTCCCACCGAGCAGAACAGCCACCGGCCGCGGGCGGACAGCCAGTCGACGAACTCGTGAGTGCCGCCACCCGAGTCGGTGCGGATCAGCGTCTGCCGTCCGCGCCGGCACTTCCCTTCGGCAGCTGCCTCGACGCGAGCCGGGTGGCTTCGATGTCATCGGTGGCATTCTGCTTCCGTTGCCGCGGGCGTTGAGGTTTCGTTGCCGCGCAGAGTTGGGCACGGCCATGACGGATCTCCGGGTTGTGGTGCGGCAACCGCACCACAACCCGGAGACTGTTACCCGAACTGCTTCGTCAGCTCACGGAGAACTGGCTGAACTTCGCGGTGCCGGGTGCTCCGGTGTGAGCGTTGAAGAACACCCCCGCGTCCTCGGTGCTGTTGGCACCGGTCAGCGTCGCCGTACCCACCGTGGTCCAGCTGGTCCCGTTGGCGGAGTAGGAGCCGGTGACCGAGTCGCCGCTCCTGACCAGGCGGAGCCAGACCGGAGCGACGGCGGCGCTGCCGGTCTTGGTGGTGCCGGCGTCGAGGTAGCCGTCACTGTTGGAGTCCCACGACATCGTGACGCCCTTGCTCGGTGTGGCGGCCAGGACGAGGTATCCGGTGGAGGAGGCAGTGCCGGTGATGTCGTTGCGCAGCATCAGGCCGGCCTTGCCCCAGATATTGGTGTTGTCCTGGCTGTCGACATGAACGGTGACGGTCGACGACGTTCCCGCCACGTCGGACTGGTAGGCCGCGGAGTAGTCGTCGTCGTGTTGCGTGCTCGAGGCCCATGTGTCGATGCCCGCACTGGTCAGGGAGGTCACTCCCTGGCTCTGGCCCACCGCGGCCGGGATGGAGCCGTAGGCCTTGAAGGGGGAGGTGACGATCCGTAGGTTGCTGAAGGCCGCGCTGCCGACGGTGGTGCTGTGGGCGCTGTGGATGACACCGGCGTCCTGAGCGGCGGCCATGGACGGCAGGGTGACCGCCGATCCGACCTGCGTGAAGTTGGATCCGTCGGTGGAATAGAAGGCGGACACCTGGGTGGCCGTGCGGGCGAGCCGTACCCACACCGGCGCCTTGACCGTCGAGGACGTGCACGACATCTGGTCCAGGTAGCCGTCCGCGGTGGAGTCCCACTGGAAGCACACGCCGTGGCTCGGGGTCGCCGTGGCGACCGCGTATCCCGGGGAAGAGCCGTTGCCGGTGAGGCTGTTGCGCAGGACGACACCCGCCTTGGCCCAGCCATTGGTGTTGTCGATGTTGTCGACCCGTGCGGTCACCGAGGTGCCGGCGACAGCGGAGTTCGCCAGGTAGGCGGTGCCGTAGGCGTCGTCGTGCTGTCCGCCCGCGCCCCAGATGTCGGCTCCCGCGTCGGTGACGGTGAAGCGACCGCCGCTCTGGCCGGTCATGGCGGGAGTCGAGGAATAGCCGCTGTAGGGGGCCGTGACAGGGTCCGTGGTCAGGGGCCGGTACTGGGGCTGGATGCCCGCGTTGTCCATGACCGTGCGGGCGCCGGAGGGCCAGTTGCCGTCGGAGACGATCACCGTGCCGCTCACCACATAGCCGCGTTGGCCGTTGAAGACGTTGGTCGAGGACGTGGTCGACCAGTTGTCCTGGAAGGTGAGGGCACCGGTGTTGTTGGTGGATGAGCCGTTCTGCTGGGACCACCGGCCCACGTTGCGGAAGACGTTGTTGGTGTCCGTGAAGTTCCTGGATCCCTCGTCGTGGTAAAAGCCGTAGTAGTTGTTGTTGGTGTGGCAGTAGTTGCGTTCGAAGGTGCTGCCGGGCGACGCAGACAGGGTGTACATGCAGCCGCCGTCGTTCATCTGCTGCATGATGTCGTGCAGGTAGTTGTCGGTGATGTGGTTGTTCGCGGCGGTGGTGGGGGTCGTGTAGACGGGCTGGTAGTCGTACAGACCGCGGTTCACGTAGTCCTGGCTGCCGCCCGGGTCGTTGGTGCCCCAGCCGTAACCGATGGTCAGCCCCGAGTAGGGCAGGTTGTACACCTCGTTGTGCGAGATGGTCGCGCCGTTGACGTAGGTGGCCAGGATGGCCGACATGTCCCGGTAGTCGAGGGCCACGTCGTGAATGACGTTGTTGCTCAGGGTGATGTTCTTGTTGGTCATCCGGCTGTCACTGGGGTGATGCGCGTCCGCCCGGAGCCCGCCGACGACGATGCCTCCGCCGGCGTCCTGGGTGAAGACGTTGCCGGTGGCGGTGACGGTGTCGGCACCGAGGCCGACCCCGCTGGCGTGGGCGTTGGCGTCCTGGCCGATGCCGAGGCCCACCTGCCCGAGCTGGGTGAACCGGTTGCCGGTGAAGGTGATGTGGTCGGCGGCCGACACCTGGACGGCGGCCGGCATCTGGTCCCAGTGGGGGCGGGTCGCCTCGAAGAGCGGACAGCCGCCCTGGCAGGAGGTCAGCGCGTCCGACGGACGGTCCCACGTACCTGTGAGGTACGCGCCGGTCTGCTGGCTGGCGTAGCCGTCACTACTGGGGCCCAGCCAGCTGGTGCCCGAGAACTGGAGCCCCGAGAACGTGATGTGGGTGGCGGGAGAGGCATAGCTTCCCCCGACGTCGATGAGCGATGGCAGCTTCGGCACCTCGACGTCCGCGGTGCTCATGTTCTGTCCCGCGAGCGGCTTGTAGTACAGGGTGCCGGAGCTCGTGTCGAGGTACCACTCGCCGGCCGTGTCGAGGAGTTCGTAGGCGTTCTCGATGTACAGCGATGCCGACCGGAAGGGCTTGGTCAGGGTGTCGTAGCCGAAGGTGTTGTCGTCCCAGGCCGGCTGATCCATGGTGATGGTGCCGTTGCTGATGCCGGATACCGGGGAGTAGCGGTCGGTGAAGGATCCGATGCCGTGGATCTCGGTACGGCCCGGGTTCGCAAGGCTGTTGAGGTAGTTCAGCGCGGTGTTGGTGAAGGTGTAGCCGCTGGTGGTCGCGGTCAGGTCGGCGCGGCTGACCGTGGAACGGGCCCTGGTCGCCAGGACGCCGTCGACGTACAGCTGCCGGGTGTCGAACCCGGTGCCGACGCTGGCCTGCCAGATGTTCTTCGCAGAGTCCTTCAGCGTCCAGCCCGTGGCCCGCTGCGCGCCGGTGATGACCGGACGGGCGCCCAGCGCGGCCTTCCAGATCACTGAGTAACCGCCGGTGCCGGAGTCCGCCGCGGTGAAGGTGAGGGGGGCCGTCAGCCGGTACGTACCGTCGGCGACCTCCACGACGATGTCGCCCGTCATGGAGTTGTTCATGGCCCGGACGTTGGTCTGGGCCTGGGCGAGGGAGCACGGCTGGCTGGTCGAGCAGGCGGTGCCGGTGCCGTTGGGGGACACATGGAGCGTCGCGGAGGTGGCGGCGGACGCGGGCACTGCCTGCGCGACAACAGCACCGGCTGAGGCGGTGAGAAGCGCGAGTGCGGCCAGACATGGTCTGAGCCGGTCACGCACTGCGGGGCGGGAGCGGGTGGGGCGCATCTGAGACCTTCCGATGGTGCAAGAGGGCACGCGCGGGACGTCCTCACTCATGGGGAATACGGCCCTGCGGTGATTGCGGAGGTGATACGGCGACGTAACGTTAGTCGTCATACGTATGCTGTCAATATGTGCCGCAGAAATAGATCTGCACTACAAAGAAACCCGCCCCCGGCCTGACGGCTCGGGGGCGGGTTCCGGCCCGCGCAAGGGTGCGGGATGCGCTCAACCGGTGATATCGGGGTGCGGGATGCGGCGGCGGCTCCAGGCCGCTTCGATATGGGCGGTCATGGCCTGCGCTGCACCCTGGGGGTCGCGGACGAGGAGCCGCTCGACGATCCGGCGGTGCTCGGCGTTCGCCTGCTCGCAGGCGTGGCCGTCGGGAGTGCCGGTGTACAGGAACGTACTGCGGGCCTGGGTGTGGACGGTTCGGATGATGGAACGACCCAGCCTGTTCCTGGACGCCTGCATGATCCGGTCATGGAAGAGCACATCGGTCTCGACGAAGCGGGCGGGAGTGGCGATCTCCTCGTCGAGGCGGTCGAGCAGCCCTTCCACCCCCCGGAGATCGTCATCGGTGCCGAGCTCGGCGGCCTGGGCCGCCATCTGCGCCTCAAGGGCCGAACGCACGCCGACAAGCTGGTCCAGCACGACGAGTTCGTCGTCGTGCTGGACGGTGGCCGCCAGTACGACAGGATCCAGGAGATTCCACTCCTCGGACTGGGTGACCGTGGTGCCGGAACCCTGCCGGGCCCGAACCAGCCCCTTGGCCTCCAGCGACTTGACCGCCTCGCGGATCGTGATGCGGCTGACGCCGAACGTCTCGCACAGTTCGGGTTCGACCGGCAAGGTGGAGCCCGACGGGATGGCACCCGAGACGATGCTGTCGGTAAGGGACTCCACCACCGCATGAGCCAGCCGTGCCGGTCGCTTGGGCCAGGGTTTCAGGGCCGACGGATCCTCGACGCCGCTTCGGCCGCTCTTCGCCATATGGCCCCCTCACCGGTGTGGACGATCGCTGAGTCTACTGCTCCGAACACCTTGACAGCATTCGTATGACGACTTACGTTACACGAAAATTTCGCAGCAACAGCTGCCACTGCAAGGGGTAACGACCGTGCGCATTGCCGACGTGGAGAGCTATCCGGTCCGGGTTCCGGGCGCCAGTCCGCCGTTCGTCTGGCGTGACGGGTTGCTGGGCAGCCCACCGGACGGCGAGGCCGCCGTGTTGCGCATCTGCACCGACGAAGGGGCCGAGGGCATCGCGATGGCCCCCCGCCGGGGCAGCGCCGTCATCCTGGCGGACGTGCTGGACCGCTTCCTGCGTAAGGAACTCGTGGGCCAGGACCCGCTGCAGCGGGAGTGGCTGTGGCACCGCATGTGGGAGCTGGACCGCACCGAGGAGCTGCCCCTCTACCTGCTCGGCCTCGTCGACACCGCACTGTGGGACCTGGCCGGCAGGCTCGCGGACCGGCCCACCTGGCAGATGCTGGGCGGTTTCCGCACCTCGATCCCCGCCTACGCCTCGACCGTCACCTACTCCTCGGTGGAGGAGTACCTGGACATCGCCGACCAGGCCCTGGAGCTCGGATACCCTGCCATCAAGCTCCATGCCTGGGGCGACGCACGTCGCGACGCCCGGCTGTCGGTGGCCCTGCGGGAACACGTGGGGGACGCGATTCCCCTGATGTTCGACGGGTCCGCCGGATTCGACCTCCCCGACGCGATCTACCTCGGGCACGCCTTGTCCGACGCGGATTACCTCTGGTACGAGGAGCCGATCCGGGAGTTCAGCATCTCCGCGTACAAGCGTCTCTCCTGCGCGGTTGCGGTGCCCCTGCTGGTGGCCGAGACCTCCGACGGGGCCCACATGAACTCGGCCGACTTCATCCAGGCCGGTGCCGCCACCTTCGGCGTCCGCGCCTCCACCCAACTGCGCGGCGGCTTCACCGGCGCCATGCGCACCGCCCACCTCGCCGACGCCTACCGGCTGCGCGCAGAGGTGCACGGGCCGGAGATCCCCAACCGACACCTGTGCATGGCCATCTCGAACACCACCTACTACGAGTCCCTGGTCATGGGCAATCCCATCAGCCGCGAGAGCGGCATCGACGCCCAAGGGCTCGTCCACGCCCCCACCGGGCCCGGCGTGGCGCTGCCCGCCGGCCTGGACTACCCTCCCGTCCTTCAGCGGTTTGTCGACAAGGAGACTTTGACGCCGCCGAAGGCCTGATCAGCCCAGTCCACCCCAGTCCACCCCACCCCCACCCTGCTCCCGCGATCGCCCCGTACCCGACCCTCCACGCCTTCGGTACCTGATCCCTCCACACCTCCTCTCTCCGGTGCTTGCGCCGACATCCCGCGGATCTCCGCAGAACGCAGACATGAGGTCAGTCATGAACAGCGACGTTCCCGCCACCTCCCGCCGCCAGGTCAGACGCGTTGCCGGCGCGGCTTTGGGAGCCGTCTCCCTTCTCGCGCTCGCCGCCTGCGGCAACGCGGATCCCGCAGCCGCCGGGGCGTCCACCTCCCCCGCGACCTTCAAGCCTGTGAAGCAGGAGGAAGGCAGCCAGATCACGGTCTGGGCGGACGCCGCCCGAGTCCCCGGTGTGCAGGCCTATCAGAAGGCTCACCCCGACGTGAAGATCAAGATCGTCACGTACAGCGGGGACGCCAACGGCGCCAATGACCTGCAGACAAAGGTCCGACTGTTCGACCGGACCGGCAGCGGCTGGCCGGACGTCGCCTTCAGCGCCAACGTCAACGACGGCAGTTGGACCACTCAGGGCAAAACCCCCTTTGCCGCCCCGGTCGACAGGGGCCTGGTTCCCCAGTCCACCCTGAACGGCTTCGCGGACGGCGCGCTGAACCCCTGCAAGGTCAACGGCGCCACCTACTGCCTGCGCAACGACCTGGCCCAGAACGTGCTCTGGTACAACAAGAAGCTCCTGGACAAGTTCGGCTACTCCGTCCCGACCACCTGGGAGGAGTACGAGGCACTCGGCAAGAAGGTCGCCAAGGAGCACCCCGGATACCTGGTCGGAACCGCCGGGGACGCCTGGAGCCCCGAGGTGTACTTCTGGGCGAGCCAGTGCCCTGCCAGCACAGTGGCTGACGCCAATAAGGTCAAGGTCGACCTGCAGGACGCCAAATGCACCCGGATGGCGAAGCTGCTCGACGGGCTGATCGCCAAGGGCTCGGTGTCCAAGGACACCGTCTTCAGCGCCGGCTTCATCAAGAACCAGGCAAGCAAGGTCCTGATGCTCCCCGGCCCTTCCTGGTACGGCCAGGTGCTCTTCAACTCCACCTTCAAGATCCCCAAGGGGCAGATCGCCGCCGCCTCGCCGCTGAAGTTCGAGGGCGACACCAAGAACTACACCGGCAACGTTGGTGGCGGGCTGTGGTTCGTCTCCTCCCACAGCAAGAACCTCAAGGCGTCCGCCGACCTGGTCACCTGGATGACGACCTCCAACGAGTACCAGGCCACCGCGGGCACCTACCCCGCGTACAAGGAGGCAGCCGTCGCCTGGCTCGCCGGCCAGAAGAAGACCGGCTACTTCGCCCAGGACGTCAGCCCAGTCTTCCAGGAGGCAGCGGAACTCATCTGGCCCGGCTGGTCCGCCACCCAGTACAGCCAGGAAGCGATCTACTCCTCCACCGTGGTCCCGGCCCTGAACTCGGGCAAGACCCTCACCGACACCCTGGGCACCTGGCAGACGGCCATCACCGACAAGGCCAAGTCCCTCGGATACACCGTCAACTAGCGAAGCGGACCGATGACCACCCACCTCGCAACGGAGCGGAGCGGCCGCCGCGGCGGCCGCTCGGCCCGCAACCCGGTCGGACGCGCCGGTTACGTCTTCGTCTCCGGCTATGTCCTGTTCCTGCTCGCCTTCGGCGTCCTGCCCACCGGTTACGCGGTGTGGCTGGCGCTGTCCAACTCCCGCAACCAACTCGTCGGCGTCGGCAACTTCACCCGGACGTTCACCGATTACCGCTTCGGGCCGGCCTTCCTCCACATCGGTCTGTACCTGGTGATCTGGCTGGCCAGTCTGATGATCCTTGTGGTGCTGCTCTCCCTGATGCTGCACGGTCGCATGCGCAGGGCCTCCACCACCCTGAGGTTCCTGTTCTACCTGCCGGGTGCCCTCGCCGGGGTGGCGAGCGTACTGCTCTTCCTGATCCTCCTCGACCCGGCCGCCAGTCCGGTCGGCTGGCTGCTGAAGGGCTTCGGCTGGAACACCCTCGCCCAGGTCAACGCCCCCGGGCACCTGCCGGTGCTGTTCACCGTCATCGCCTTCTGGACCGGGGCGGGCGGCTGGATCGTGGTCATGTACGGCGCGCTCAACAGCATCCCGGACGAGATCCTGGAGGCTGCCCGCATCGACGGCGCCAGCACGCTCCAGATCGCCCTGCGCATCCAGATCCCCATGATCACCAAGTGGATCGCGTACATGCTGATCCTGGCCTTCGCGGCCGGCACCCAGCTCTTCGTCGAGCCGCAACTGGTCTCCCTCGCCAGCTGGGGCATGATCCCCGACAGCTGGTCGCCGAACCAGCTGTCCTACCAGTACGCCTTCCAGGCGGGCGACTTCAACGGCGCGGCGGCGCTCTCCGTCGACCTCCTCGTCCTGGGTCTGGCCTGCGCGGCGCTCGTCGTCTTCCGTACCGGCCTGTTCGACAGGGACGAACGATGACGACGGCTCCCACGACCACAGCCCGCCGAACCCAGCCGCCCCGAACCGCCGGCGCCCGCACCAACCCGAGGAAGCCCATGCAGCGGACGCGCCGCCCACGCTCACTGGCCGCCCGGCTGGCCTGGCTCATCGTCATGACCCTGGCGGTGCTGTTCTTCTGTGTGCCAGTGGTGTGGCTCCTGCTGGCCACGACCAAGACCGACGGCCAGATCGTGCGGGACAACCCGTTCTCCTTCGGCTCCCTCACCGCGATCGCCGACGCCTGGCACCATCTCTACGCCTTCCAGGAAGGCGCCATCCTCACTTGGCTGAAGAATTCGGCGCTCTACACGTTCGGCGCACTGGCCATCACGCTGGTGACATCGATCCCCGCCGGGTACGCGCTGGCTCTCACCCAGTTCATCGGGCGCCGGATGCTGTTGACCATCACCATGCTAGTGATGCTCATGCCGACAGCCGCCATGGTGCTTCCCCTGTACCTGGGGATGAACGCCGTGCACCTGGACGGCACGATCTGGTCGGTGATCCTGCCCTTCTCCTTCTTCCCGTTCGGGGTCTACCTCACCTACATCTACTTCTCCTCCAACGTCCCCGCCGACCTGCTGTCCGCCGCGCGGATCGACGGCTGCTCGGAGTGGCAGGTCTTCCGTCTCGTCGCGATGCCGCTGGCCAAGCCGGTGATCGCCCTGGTCGGGTTCTTCAACTTCGTCGGCAACTGGAACAACTTCTTCCTGCCGTTCGTCATGCTCCCCGACAGCTCCCAATATCCGGCGCAGGTGGGGCTGAACAACCTGCTCGCCGCCTCGCCGCTGTTCAACACCTCCAGCGGCACCGGCAACCAGATCATGCGGCCCGAACTGGCCCTGGCCACCCTGGTCACCATCGTCCCCGTGCTGATCGTCTTCCTCTTCTCCCAGCGCGCCCTCGTGGCCGGCATGCTCGCCGGCGCCACCAAGGAGTGAGGACATGGCAGCTCCCCTCCGTGTCGGCTCTGTGATCCGGCTGCGTCCGGACAAGGCCGAGGAGTACCTCGCACTGCACCGCGCCGTCCCGGCCCCCGTACTCGCGGCACTGCGCAGAGCGCACGTCACGAACTACTCGATCTTCCTGCGGGACGGCACTCTGTTCGCGTACTACGAGTACACGGGCGAGGACTACGCCTCGGACATGGCCGCCATCGCCGCGGACCCCGACACCCAGCGGTGGTGGACCCTCACCGACCCCTGCCAGCTCCCCCTTGACAGTGCCGCCGAAGGCGAACGCTGGGTCGAGGCGGGAGAGGTCTTCCACCTTGACTGAGCGGCACGGCACCGACTCGGGCCGCCGCACGGCCCACCCGACGACCGGCCCGAGCCGACCCACGCGATTCCCGAAAGAGGAACTTTCCCCCATGAAGCTGATGAGGCACGGAGACGCCGGACTCGAGGTCCCCGCAGTCCTGGCCCCCGACGCCGACGGCCCAGAGCGGGTGCTCGACCTGTCGCCGGCGACCCGCGACATCGACCGAGGCTTCTGGGAGGCCGGTGGTCCGCTGCTGGTGCGCGACGCCCTGGACCGAGACCTTCTCCAGGAACTACCGGTGTCCGGTCTGCGCGTCGGGGCCCCGGTGGCCCGCCCGGGGAAGGTGGTGTGCATCGGACTGAACCACCGGGACCACGCCGATGAGACGGGTGCCGCCATCCCGGCGCGGCCGATGGTCTTCACGAAGGACCCCGGTACGGTGGTCGGTCGGTCCCCTCGACACGGTGCCGATTCCCCGCGGTTCGACGAAGACCGACTGGGAGGTCGAACTCGCGGGGTCCTGCGAGGGCTTCAATCCTCTGGGACCGGTGCTGGTGTCGGCGGACGACGTGCAGGACCCGCAGTCCCTGGAACTGCGTCTGCACGTGGACGGGGTACAGCGGCAGAACGGTCACACCAAGCACATGATCTTCGACGAGGCCCACGTGATCTGGTATCTGAGCCAGTACTTGGTCCTGGAGCCCGGCGACCTGATCAACGCCGGGACACCCGCAGGCGTCGCTCTGGGGCTGCCCGATGCCCCGTGTCTGCGCCCGGGCCAGGTCGTCGAGCTGGAGATCGACGGCCTGGGCTGCCGACGGCAGATTTTCACCGCGGCGAGCGAGGCGACGGCATGAGCGAGCTGAAGGGCCTGCGGGCCGTCGCCACCGGCGGTGCTTCGGGTATCGGTGCCGCCACCGCCCGGCTCCTCGCCCACCGCGGGGCCGAGGTCTGCGTCCTGGACGTCGACTCCCGAAGCGTCACGGAACCGCTGCACGGCTGCCAGGCCGGCGTCAGCGACGACGCCTCCGTCCGCGCAACGATCCAGGCCGCGGTCACCGCCATGGGAGGCTTGGACATTCTGGTCAACAACGTCGGCGTGGGCGCGGCCGGCACCGTGGAGGACAACCCCGACGAACTGTGGCACCGCGTGCTGGACGTCAACGTCCTGGGCATCGTCCGCACCACCCGGGCCGCCCTGCCCCATCTGCGCGCCTCCCACCGCGCCGCCGTCGTCGACCTCTGCTCCATCGCGGCCACCGCAGGACTGCCTCATCGCGCCCTGTATTCCGCGAGCAAGGGAGCCGTACTCTCCCTCACCCTGGCCATGGCCGCCGACCGCATCCGCGAAGACATCCGCGTCAACTGCGTCAACCCTGGCACCGCCGAGACCCCCTGGGTGACCCGGCTCCTGGACGCAGCCGACGACTCGGAGGCGGAACGCGCCGCCCTCGACGCACGCCAGCCCCTGGGCCGCCTGGTCACCGCTGACGAGGTGCCAGCGGCCGTGGTCTACCTGGCGAGCCCCGCCGCGGCATCCATCACCGGCATCGCCCTCGCCGTCGACGGTGGCGTACAGGGGCTCCGGCCGCGCCCGGGGGCCGGTACATGAGAACGACCACGCTGGGCACCACCGACGTCAGGGTCACCGAGCTGTCGTTCGGGGCCGCCGGCATCGGCAACCTCTTCCGCCCGGTCTCCGACGAGGCCGCGTCCGCCGCGGTGAAGGCGGCCTGGGACGCGGGCGTACGCACCTTCGATACCGCCCCGCACTACGGACTCGGGTTGTCCGAGCGCCGCCTGGGAGCCGCGCTGCGCGGCCGGGACCGCGACGTGTACACCGTCTCCACCAAGGTCGGGCGGCTGCTCGAACCCGACCCGGAGGGCGGCCGCGGGGACGATCTCGCCCATGGTTTCGCCGTGCCCGACACTCACCGCCGCGTCTGGGACTTCAGCTCCGACGGCGTCCTGCGCTCCCTGGAAGCGAGCCTGGACCGCCTCGGCCTGGACCGTGTGGACATTGCCCTGCTGCACGACCCGGACCACCACGCCGAGCAGGCCCTCACCGAGGCGTACCCGGCGCTGGAACGGCTGCGCGGTGAAGGCGTCGTCAAGGCGATCGGCGTCGGAGTGAACCAGTGCGCGCTCCCCGCCCGCTTCCTGCGCGAGACCGACATCGACGTCGTGCTGCTCGCCGGCCGCTACACGCTCCTGGAGCAGGAGGGACTGGCGGAGGTACTGCCGGAGGCCGCCGCCCGTGGCAGGAGTGTCATCGTCGGCGGGGTGTTCAACTCGGGTCTGCTCACCGCCCCCGCATCCGGGGCCATGTACGACTACGCGCCCGCCCCGCCCCATGTACTGGACCGGGCGCTGCGCATGAAAGCGGTCGCCGACCGCCACGGCGTACCGCTGCGCGCAGCCGCTCTGCGCTTCCCGCTCGGCCATCCGGCGGTCGCGAGCGTGCTGTCCGGCGCGCGCTCCGCCACGGAGGTACAGGACACGATCGACCAGATGCAGCGAACGGTACCAACCGCGCTCTGGGACGAACTACGTGCCGAGGAGCTGCTGCCCCCGCACGTCCCCGTCCCCGCCGCCGCACCGGAGTCGTGAGGGTGACCGCCATGGAGTCGAGCACCGCTCAGGGCGTCATCGACGCACACCACCATGTGTGGGACCTCTCTGTCCGCGACCAGGACTGGATCACCGGACAGGAACTCGCCCTGCTGCGCCGCGGCTTCCTGCTCGCCGATCTGGATTTCGAGGCCCGGGCCGCCGGCGTCACGGCGACCGTCCTGGTCCAGACGATCGACGGGCCGGAGGAGACGCCCGAGCTCCTGGTGTTGGCCCAGCGCAGCGACCTGGTGGCCGGCGTCGTGGGCTGGGCCGACCTGACCTTCCCGGATGTCGTCCGTGCGCTCGCGGCGCTGCGGGAGGGGCCGGGAGGTGAGTACCTGGTGGGCATCCGCCACCAGGTACAAGGCGAATCCGATCCTCGCTGGCTGATGCGGCCGGACGTGCTGCGGGGGCTCGCCGCGGTGGCCGAGGCGGGGCTCGTGTACGACCTGGTCGTGAGGCCCCACCAGCTCGCGGCCGCGTATGAGACCGCCTGCCTGCTTCCCGACCTCACGTTCTTACTCGATCACGCGGGCGAGCCCCCTATCGCCTCGGGCGAGCTGCGGCCGTGGGCGGGCGCGGTGCGCCTGCTGGCCGGACTGCCCAACACCGTCTGCAAGCTCTCCGGCCTGGTGACCGAGGCGGACTGGGACCGGTGGAGCGTCGAGGACCTCCGGCCGTACGCGGACACAGTGCTGGATGCCTTCGGCCCGCGGCGGCAGATGTCCGGCTCCGACTGGCCCGTCTGTCGACTGGCCGCCACCTACTGGCGATCCTCGGTATCCGCCGCCATCCACTGAGGTGGCGGCGCACTCCGGCGCCGGCCACAATCGGCGCGATGCCCACCCGGTCGGCTCAGAGCTCCCAGACCACGGGCAGGGGGGGGCGTCGGCGCCGTCGGCGGAGTAGTCGTGGGCCACCTCCAGCAGGCTTGCCATCCGGTTCTGCCACGCGGCGTTGACGGGCAGCCGACCCAACTCGGCGATCATCGCCGCGTAGTCCTCGTCCTCGATGACGTGGAAGAGGTCGGTGCCGCTGCGCCAGATGGTCCACCGAGTGACCCCGGCGGCCCGGATTGCCGCGGTCAGCTCCTCGGGGACCTCGCGGTAGGCGGTCTCATACTCCTCGATGCGGTCGGCGGGGACCTTGGTGTGCAGGGCGATTCTCATGGTCACGGCTGCTCAGGGTTCGATGATCAGGATGTCCAGGGTGCGCGGCCCGTGTACGCCCTCGACCCGTTCCAGCTCGATGTCGCTGGTGGCGGACGGGCCGGAGACGAAGGTCAGCGGGTGGCGCGGACGGAGGCGTTCGAGCGCCTCGGGTACGTTGCCGCTGATGTCGGCCGCCCGTACCACGCACAGGTGGTAGTCGGGCAGCAGGGTCAGGGCGCGACGGCCCTGGCCGGGGCCCGCGTCCAGGACGAGCGTGCCGGTGACGGCGATCGCCAGGGCGCAGGTGGTCAGCACCGCGTCGGCCGCGTCCAGCTCCCGTACGGTCAGCGGTGGGCTGTCGGACAGCAGTCGCCACGGACCGTCGGGGAGCAGGTCGGCGGGGAAGCCCGCGGGGACGACGAGGTTGCGGACGCCGCGCAGATGGAGGGCCGTGGCTATCGCCGACCGGGCCTTGTCGGGGAGCACCCGGGTGACCTCGGCGCGGTAGTCCGCCGCGCGTTCGGCGAAGAGCCCCACAGTGTCGGAGCCGGCGTGGCTGCGGCGATAGGCGCGCGGGACGGCCGGTGCATCCCCTTCACGGCGGCCACGGTGTCGGGCGACAGCCGCCGCTCGTGGACCTGGCCCTGGCGGGCGGCCCTCTTCGCCAGCCTCGGCGACGAACAGCGCGCCCACCGGGCTCCGTGCCCGCCGCGGTTACCGGGTCGACTGCGAGTGGCGGGACGGGAAGGTCACGACGTACAAGATCGTGGCCGACCGGGCACGCGGCACGGGGAGCGTCACCGTGCGGGCGAACGGCGCCGACTCGAAGATCGCGCCGGCCGTGCCCTGACGGCGACAACTGCTCACCGTCGCACCGTGTCAGGGCGGCGGGACCGCCCCCTGGCACGGTTCGCGGGTGCTTCGCGATGCCGGTGACGTTCTCGTTCAGGACCTGGTGGCCGGATACAGCAGCGGTAGCCGAAGTGGGCGACATCTCCCATGATCATGCCTGTGGCGACCTCGTGGCGCTCCCCGCGCAGCGCCTCCCTGAGGCCGCCGTAGAGCGGCGGACATGACCCGCACCGAGGCCGTCACCTCAAGCCTCAACGGCTCCATGCCGACAAGACACCCCATGCAGCTATCGGGTCAAGCAGCCGCGGCGAGTGGTGATGGTTTCGGCGGGGCGAATGCGATCGCTTCGTTGAACTTCTGTCGGGTGGTCAGGCAGTGGTGGAGCTGGCCGAGCATGCGGTTGAAGAGGTTTCGGAGAGCTGCGTTGTAGCGATCGCCGGTCGCTCTTCGATGGTTGTAGTGGGGCGCTTCCGGCGTAAGCCTTCAGATCGCCGGGCGGTGTCGAACCGTGTGCGGTCGTCGCCGATTTAGGCGAGTAGCCGGGCGCCGGTCAGCTCTGCGAGACCCGGGAAGCTCGTGATGATCTCCGCGTCGGGGTGCTGTAGGAAGAGCTCCTGACGCTGGTGTCCGGTCCATCGGCGACCAGTGACATCGAGCTCGACCGCGTCGAGGGTGTGCACGGCCTGCGGACGCTGGACATCATCGTCGTCACGGCCGGGTAGCGGGCCTCCTGATCGCCTGCCACGTCCTTCGTCCTGTGGCCGGTGGGGTGCTGCCGATGGTGCCGGTGCCATAGCCGACCTGGCACCAGCTCCGAGCTTCGCATGTGCCCGGCTGTCGCTGGGGCGGGCGCCGGGAGCCGCCCGTTCCCGTGGTCCCGGAACGGGCGGCTTAGGTGCAGCCGGCGGAGCGTCGACGTGTCATTTTGTGGTCCGGCGTCGAACGGGTATCGCTCGACCACCAGGTTCTCGGGATTTCGACGCCGGAGGCCTGGGCGACCTTGAACCGGCCGGGGATGCCGTTCCGCCGCCCTGGAGAAGGGTTAACGTTGCGGGTCCGACTGAGTATGTGGGGGAGGAACCCGGATGAGCGAGAGCAGTGGTCCGCGAAACCGTGCCCGGCAGGGATCGCGCGCACCCTTGTCGCGCGAGGAGGTGGTGGACGCTGCTGTGCGGTATGCGGACGAACATGGGCTGGAAGCGCTGACCATGCGGGCGCTGGCGAAGGAGATGGGGGTCTATCCGACGGCGCTGTACTGGCACATCGGCTCCAAGCCACAGTTGGTGGCGGCGGCGTCGGCGCGGGTCCTGGACGACATCGTTCTGCCGTCTATGCACGGGGTGAACTGGGATGTCTGGCTGGGGGAGGTGGCCCGACTGTGCCGGGCCGCCATGCATCGGCATCCGAATCTGGTTCCGATCATGGGGTCGCAGCTTGCGGTGTCGACGACGGCGGTCCCGTTCGTGGAGCGGATACTCGGTGTGCTGGAGGGAGCAGGATTCATCGGGAACGACCTGGTCGACGTCTACAACACGGTGATCGGGTTCGTGCTGGGCTGGGTGACTCTGGAACTGTCCGCGCCCCCCTCGGACGCCGAGGCCGGCTGGCAGAAGGGCTTCGCGGCAGAGCTGCGTGGGATCGATCCGAATACGTTCCCGGTGCTCACCCGAAACCTGCCGCTGCTGGAGAACAACGCGTTCCTTGCCAGGTGGGAGTCGGGACGGGACAGGCCCATGGACCGTAGCTTCGATGTGGCGCTGGATGTGCTGGTCAGAGGGCTGCACTCCAAGATCATCTGACGTCCTGAGGGGCGGTTGGCCGCCCCCGGGCCTTCGCCTGGGGAAACAGAAGGTTTACCCATACCCCTTGCTCTTGTCCCACGTACAAGACATCCTGGACGACGTACAAGCGATTCCGTCGCTTTGTCGGCCTTTCGGCCTGTACATACGCACCGCCGCTTGCGAGCCCGCCTGGCACGCTTGCGCGAACTCCAGGAGTCACCGGTCATGGACCATGCGCTGTCCGCATCTCGCGTCGCGATGCAGCCCGACGGCAGTCGGCTGATCAAGTTCTTCTTCGGCGAAGAGTTGCCGTTCGTCAGTCACGGGCGCGGGGTGTTCGTCTACGACGCGGACGGGCGCCGTTACCTTGACGGCTGCTCAGGAGCGGTGACGGCGAATCTCGGACACGCGGACCCGGAGATCCTGCAGGTCATGGCCGAGCAGGCTGAGCGGATCACCTTCGCGCACCGCGGAACGTTCCACAGCGAGCAGTCGGAGAAGCTTGCTGAGCGGCTGGGCACGATGACCGGCTACCCGTACGTCTTCTTGTGCAACAGCGGTTCCGAGGCGGTGGAAACGGCGCTGCGGCTGACCCTGCAGTACTGGCGGGAGCGGGGCGAGCCGGACCGGGCGCGGTTCCTCTCCCATGCGGTGAGCTACCACGGTGCCACGCTGGGCGGTCTGTCCCTGTCGGGGCATCCTCAGCGCCGCTGGGTCGCCGAGGCGCTGCTGCACGGGTTCAACGAGCTGATTCCCCCCTACGCCTACCGGTTCGCCGAAGGCCGAGACGATGCGGCGTTCACTGCCTTCCTCACCAAGAGGGCCGCCGAGGCGCTGGACTCTCACGGCTCGGGTGCGGCCGGCGTGGTGGTCGAGCCGGTCGGCGGCGCGGCGGGCGGCGCCATCACGCCGCCCCACGGCTACCTGCCTGCTCTTGCTGAGCTGTGCCGGGAGAGGGGCCTGCCGCTGATCGCAGACGAGGTCATGACGGGCCTGGGCCGCACCGGCACCATGCTGGCCTCGCAGCACTGGGACGTACGCCCGGACCTGGTGGTACTCGGCAAGGGGATGGGTGCCGGATACACGCCCGTGTCCGCCGTGTTGGTCAGTGAGCACGTCGTCGATGCCATCGCCGCCGGAACCGCGTCGGTCACCAATGGGCACACCTACGGCGGAAACCCGCTCGGCAGCGCCGTCGCCCTGGCCGTGCTGGAGGCCGTGGAGTCCCGGGATCTGGTGGCGAACGCTGAGGCGCGGGGCAAGCAGCTACGGGCGGGTCTGGAGGCGCTGGCCGCACGACATGAGGTCATCGGCGAGGTCCGCGGCCTTGGTCTGCTTCAGGGACTGGAACTCGTCAGCGACCCAGTGACCCGAAGCCCCGGCGTCCCCGTCGGCTCCCTCACCCGGTCAGCCGTCCTGGCCGCCCGCGAGAGGGGGCTGCTGGTCTACCCGGCAACCGGCGGCATCAACGACGCGATCCTCGTTGCTCCTCCGCTCACGGTCACCGCCGAGGAGACCGATCTCCTGCTCGAACTCCTCGACGACGCCCTGAGCGCGATGGGGCAGTACACAAGAGCCAGGGCATGAACGCGCTGCCCGCCAGCCGCCAGGACCAGGAGCGGAGCGCGGCCGTGCCGGAGACTCTGCTTCACGAGTACCGCGCCCGCACTCCGCGATCGGCAGCCGCCTTCCAGCGGGCTGCCGCGGTGCTGCCCGGTGGAGAGACCCGGCTCATCACGTACTACCCGCCCTACCCGGTCATTCTCGCCGAGGGCCACGGTTCGCGGCTGTACGACGTCGACGGCATCGAGTACCTGGACCTGGTCAACAACTACACCTCGCTCGTCCACGGCAACGCATACGAGCCCGCCATGCAGGCAGCCGCGGCAGTCCTGTCCTCGGGGCCGGTCTTTCCCAGCCCGCACGAACTGCAGTGGCACCTTGCCGAGTTGCTCGTCTCCCGCATCCCGTCCGTGCAGCGGGTGCGGTTCACGAATTCGGGGACCGAGGCGTCGGTGCTCGCCGCGCGCCTCGCCCGGCGAGCCACCCGCCGGGCGCGACTGCTGCTGTTCGACGGCGCCTACCACGGCAGCGCACCCCCGCTGCTGGCCGGTGATCCCGACGTGGTGACCGTCCCCTACAACGATCTCGACGCCACAGCAAAGGCGCTCACCGCCGACATCGCCGCGGTGTTCGCCGAGCCGTTCCTCGGTGCCGCGGGAGTGATCCCTGCGCAGCCGGGGTTCCTGTCAGCCGTGGCCGACCTGGCGCGCGAGCGCGGGGCGCTGTTCGTGCTGGACGAGGTGCAGTCGCTGCGCAACGCCGTGGGCGGCGAGCAGGGCCGGCTCGGTCTGCGCCCGGACCTGACCGTCATGGGCAAGGTCATCGGCGGCGGCATGCCGATCGGCGCGATCGGCGGCAGTGAGGAGCTGATGCGGCTGACCGCGGCGACCACCGAAGGGAACCTGGCGCACTCCGGCACCTTCAACGGTCACCTCACCGCCGCGGCCGCCGGTGCCGTCACCCTGCGCCACCTCGACGCCGGGGCGATCGACCGCCTTGACCGGGCCGCCTGCCGTCTCGCCGATGCCATCACCACGGCAGCGGCCGAAGCGGGAATCGCGGCCTCGGTGACGCGCGAGGGATCCATCCTCAACCTGCACCTGGCTGCTACCGCACCCCTCGACGCTGAACAGGCCCGAGCGGCGGCCACGCCTGCGCTCGCGGCGCTGCACGTGGCGCTACTCCTCGACGGGGTCTACACGACCCCTCGCGGAATGATCAACCTGTCGACCGCGCTGGACGCGGACGACCTCGAACGTGCCGCACAGGCGTATGCCCACGCCTTCCAGCGGCTCGCAGACGCGGACATTCCCACCCTGTCCCGGTGATCTCCGCGCCTTTCCCAATCCGGCGACCTCCTGGAGGCCCCAGATGATCAACAACTCTACACCCCCGTCCCCGCGGGCCCTCAAGCCCGTCCTGTCCACCCGGCAACTCAGCATGATCGCCATCGGCGGCGTCATCGGCGCCGGCCTGTTCGTCGGCAGCGGCACCGCGATCTCCGCGGCGGGCCCCGCCGTGCTGCTGGCGTACATCGGCGTTGGCGCCGTCGTCTTCCTGATCATGCGAATGCTCGCTGAACTGGCTGTGGCCTCGCCCGACTCGGGCTCCTTCGCCACCTACGCCACCCGCGCCTTCGGCCCCTGGGCGGGCGTCACCGTGAGTTCCCTGTACACCTATTCATGGGTGGTCGTGATCGGCTTCGAGGCCACGGCCGGCGCGGCCGTCGTGCACGGGTTCTTCCCCGCGGTGGCACCGTGGGCGGCGGCTTTGGTCTTCATGCTGGTGTTCACGCTGACCAACCTGGTCTCGGCTCGAGCCTTCGGCCAGTTCGAGTTCTGGTTCGCGCTGATCAAGGTCGTCGCGATCTGCGCGTTCCTGGTAATCGGCGCGCTGGCCATCACCGGTGCGCTGCCCGGCACCCATGCGCCGGGGCTGTCCAACCTCACTGGGCACGGCTTCGCCCCGCACGGCTGGCAGCCGGTCTGGCTCGCCTGTCTGGTGGTCTTCTTCTCCTTCTTCGGTGCCGAGAGCGTGACCATCGCCGCAGGCGAGGCCAAACAGCCCGCCGCCGCGGTCCGCCGTGCGATGCGCTCGGTCATCGTCCGGATCATGATCTTCTACGTCGGGTCGGTGGCTGTCGTCGTCACCCTCATTCCTTACGACGCCAAGGACATCGCGGCCGGCCCCTACGGTGCCGTACTCGCGCGGCTCGGTGTCCCGCACGCGACAGCGATCGTCGACGTCATCGTCCTGACAGCGGTGCTGTCGCTGCTCAACTCCGGTATGTACTCCTCCTCCCGCATGATGTTCGCTGCCGCTCAGCGTGCTGAACTGCCTGCCGCTCTGGGACGCGTGACCGCGCGCGGCGTTCCCGCCAACGCCGTCCTCGCAGCGAGCTCCGGCGGTTTCCTCACCGTGGTGGCCAACTACTTCTTCCCCACCGACTCCGTCTTCCTGTTCCTCCTGCAGTCCTCTGGGACCATCGGCGTCGCCGTCTACCTCTTCATCGCAGCCACCCAGATCCAGACCCGCCGCCGCATGGGCGCGGCCGAGGTCGAAAGACTCACCGTGCGCATGTGGGGCTTCCCCTACCTTCCCGCACTGGTGGTGCTGATCCTGGTCGGCATCGTGACCGGACTCGCCTTCGACTCAGGCAGCCAGAGATCACTACTGCTCAGCGGACTGGCCACTGCCGTGGCCCTGATCGCCGGAGTGATCAAGCAACTCCGATCCGCATCGGCGGCGGGGCAGCGTCCTGAGACGGGCACCCTGCCCACAGCGCCCGAGTCGCCGCATCCGCAGGCCCCTGCGGGTGCCTGATCTCGTGGTTGGTCAGGCCGTGAACGGCCTGACCAACCACATCCGCGAAGGAGCACCACATGAATGAGCCGGAGATGCTGCGCGCACCGGCCCCCGACGTTGGCCAAACCACCGTGATCGGCGACTACCTCGCCTGGCTGGAACAGCACCGCAACCTCGCCTGCACCGACTACCGCGCCCTGCACCGCTGGTCCGTCACCGACCTCGAAGGCTTCTGGTCGTCGATCTGGGAATACTTCGACGTCCGCGCGCACACCCCCTACCGTCGAGTGCTCGGCCGTAGGGACATGCCCGGCGCCGAATGGTTTGACGGCGCCACGCTCAACTACGCCGAGCACGCCCTGCGTCCAGGCGAACACATGCCCGGTGACCTGGCGGTGCTGGCCCGTTCCCAGACTCGCGGGCCGGTCCAACTGACCTGGGGGGAACTGGCCCGGCAGGTCGCACACGCCAGGGCCGGTCTGCGCCGGCTCGGTGTCCGTCGGGGCGACCGGGTCGTCGCCTACCTGCCGAACATCCCCGAGACCCTCGTGGCCTTCCTGGCCACCGCCAGCCTGGGAGCCATCTGGTCAAGCTGCGCGCCGGAGTTCGGCGCCCGGGGCGTCATCGACCGGTTCTCGCAGATCGATCCCACCGTTCTGCTCACCATCTCCGGATACCGCTACGGGGAGAAGGACATCGACCGGCGCGAGGAGGTCGCCGCCATCCGGGCCGCACTGCCCACCCTTCGCCACACCGTCCACGTCCCGTACGGGCCGGCGCATCTCCCGGACACGGTGTCCTGGGACGACCTGCTCGCTGGGGGCGCAGAGCCCGGCTTCGAAGCGGTCCCCTTCGCCCACCCGCTGTGGGTGCTGTTCTCTTCGGGCACCACGGGCCAACCCAAGCCGATCGTCCACGCCCACGGCGGCGTCCTGCTGGAGCATCTGAAAAACCACTCCCTGAGCTGGGACCTGCGCCCGGGCGACCGCATCCTGTGGTTCACCACCACGGCCTGGATGATGTGGAACTCCCTGGTCTCCGGGCTGCTTGTGGGCGCCTCGGTCGTGCTGATCGACGGCAACCCCCTCCATCCCGACCTGGACTGGCAGTGGCGCCTCGCCGAGAACACCGGCGCCACCCTCATGGGTGCCAGCCCGGGATTCCTGATGGCCTGCCGCAAACAGGGCCTGACCCCGGCAGCGGACCACGACCTGTCCCGGCTGCGCCAGATCGGCGCCGCCGGAAGCCCACTGCCACCCGAGGGCTACCACTGGGTGCACGAACAGTTCGGCCCCCGCGTGCTGCTCAACGTGGGCAGCGGCGGCACGGATGTGTGCTCGGGCATCCTGCAGGGCAGCCCCCTGCAGCCAGTGTGGGCCGGAGCCATCTCCGGCCCCTGCCTGGGAGTGGCCGCCTCCGCCTATGACGAACAGGGCAACGAGGCCATCGACGAACTCGGCGAACTGGTCATCACCCAGCCCATGCCTTCCATGCCGACCGGCTTCTGGGGCGACACCGACGGCTCCCGCTACCGGGACACCTACTTCCACGCCTACCCGGGCGTGTGGCGCCATGGCGACTGGGTGCGCTTCGCGGCAGCGACAGGGAGCTGCACGGTGGCAGGACGCTCGGACGCCACCCTCAACCGCGGCGGGGTTCGCCTTGGCACCGCGGAGTTCTACCGCGTCATGGAAGAACTCCCCGCAGTCGACGACAGCCTGGTCGTCCACCTCGAGGACACCGCAGGCGGCCCCGGGGAACTCCTCCTGTTCGTCGCACTGCGCGACGGCGCGGGACTCGACGACGCCCTGCGCAAGCTGATCACCACCAGGCTGCGCAACGCCCTCTCCCCACGCCATGTGCCCGACAGCATCCACGCCGTGCCCGTCATACCCCGCAACCGCACCGGCAAGAAACTCGAGGTACCGGTCAAGAAAATCCTTCTGGGGGCCGCTCCCTCCGAGGTAGCAGGCAGCGACTCCCTGGCCGCCCCAGCGTCGCTGGACACCTTCGCCGCACTGGCGGCGCAGCGCCTCGCGCACTGAACCCCCAGCCCTTCGACGAGCCCCGCAGAGGAGAGAACGTATGGAAGCCACCGCCCTGAACGCGATCGACATCCACGTCCACGTCGAGCAGGACACCCACGGCTGCTACTCACTCGACGACGAACTCATGGACGCCTCCGCGGCCTACTTCAAGTCCTCCGCACACCGCACGCCCACCCTCGCGCACATCGCCGACCACTACCGCGCCCGGCACATGGCGGCAGTCGTGTTCACCGTCGACGCCACCGCTGCGACCGGACACCCGGCCCTGTCCAGCGAGGAGATCGCCGACCAGGCCGCCGCACACCCCGACGTCCTCATCCCCTTCGGCTCCGTCGACCCGCACGCCGGACAGGCCGCAATCCGACGCGCCCGACGCCTGGTCACCGAACACGGCGTACGCGGCTTCAAGTTCCATCCCAGTCTTCAGGCCTTCCAGCCCAACGACATCCGCCACTACCCGCTGTACGAATCCCTCGCCGAACTCGGCGTTCCCGCCCTCTTCCACACCGGGCAGACCGGCATCGGAGCCGGCCTGTCCGGCGGACGCGGCATCAAACTGCGATACTCCGACCCCATGCTGCTCGACGACGTGGCCGCCGACTTCCCTGGCCTCACCATCATCATGGCGCACCCCTGAGTCCCCTGGCAGGACGCGGCAATCTCCATTGCCACCCACAAAGCCAACGTCTACATCGACCTGTCGGGCTGGTCACCGAAGTACTTCCCGCCCCAGCTCGTGCGAGCGGCTGACAGCTTCCTCAAACACAAGGTGCTCTTCGGCTCGGACTTCCCCGTCCTCACCCCCGACCGCTGGCTGGCCGACTTCGCCGAACTGCCGATCAAGGACGAGGTAAGGCCCCTGATCATCAAGCAGAACGCGGCCCGGATAATGCGGCTGGGAATGTCCAATGATGACGGATCAGTGACCACGGCGGCCGGCCAACGGTGCGAGGGGAATCGGTAGTTCAGGTCCGTGCTCAGCGACACGCCGATGTCGTCGGAGAGCTACAACATCGCTCTCCATGGCACTCCGGATTCCGAACAGCCGTGGGGATGGCAGCTGTACAGACCCCACGCGGCCGTGAACTGCCTGGTCGTCGACGGGAACGTGACGATCAGCCCGCTGTTCCTGGGCGCCGAGCCCGACCAGATCCACGAGGGCGAGTACGCGGGGTCCGGCCGTCCGTTCCAGCGACGCGCCGAACTTGCGCTGGAGCTCATGAACCTGGTGCCGGACGACCAGCGCGCCGCAGCGGTCCTCTTCCACCCGGCGACGAGCGACACCTCGCCGGCGCCTTCCAGGACAACCGGGTCATCCCCTTCGAAGGCACGCCCGTGGCGCACATGCCCGAGCGCGCCCAGGAACTGGTCTTCGAGGTCGTCGAGGAGTTCCTCTCCGTGCTCCCTGAGGGGCCGCGTGCCGCCAGGATGCGGCAGGTCCGGAACCATCTCCAGGACACGTGGTGGTGCTGGATAGGCGGCCTCCAGCCCGGCGACGTGTTCTCTTCCGCGTACAGCCACGGGTCATCATCGTCGAGTTCGACCACCACTGCTTCCTGGACTATGACACCCCACGCCCGTTTCCACATCCACACGGTGGTGCGCACACCGCACGGAAACGACCACGGACGAGCATGGGTCACCCAGTGGGCATCCGGGAACCGCGCGGAGTGACGCACAGAAGCGGTGCGCAGACGCCACCCGGGGCGGCGACGTCCGCGGTGTGATCATGCACACCGACAGCGGCAGCGAATACTGCTCCCGGAAGTTCAAGCGACCCTGCCGCAAGCTGGGCATCGTGCAGCCGATGGCGGAGTCGGATTGCCGGGCTCCCTGCGGGAGCGCCGCCCGGGCCACGGCCGCTGTCTGCAACGGGATCTCCGGCAGCTCCTTAGGCCGTACGACAGGACAACAGCCCGGTGCGTCATGCCGGATTGCGACGGTCGGCGGCGATCAGGGTCGGCAGCTTTCGTTTCTACGGTGCAACGGCGGAGCTCGGCATCGCGGGGATGACCGCGATGCCGATCTGGAGGGCGTCGGTGGTGGATCGGCGCCGCGTCAGGTCAGCCCGCCATGTGGCGGACCGGTTCCTGGGTGGCTCCCGTCCGGCGCCGGGCGGTGAGGCCGAGTGCGGCGGTGGCGACGGTCCCGGCGAGGGCGAGGACGCCCAGGGCGTTCGCCAGGGTGCCGACGGCGGAGGTGAGTGCGAGGACCACGAGCGGGCAGATGAACTGGCCGAGGAAAGAAGGAGCCTGTCCACAGGCCGGTGCCGCGGCCGCGGTCTGCGTAGCCGAGCTTGGACATGGCGAGGGTGAGCAGGCTCGGCAGCATGATGCCGCTGCCCAGGCAATTGATCACGGCACCGATGGCCAGGACGACCGGGTTGGGGGCGAGCCAGATCACCGCGAAGCCCAGGGCGCACAGGCCGAAGGCGGTAGGCAGCCAGACTTGCGGGCTGCGGCCGGCCTTGGCGAAGACGGCGGCGCCGACCACGACCGCGGCACTGGAGCTGGCTGTGGTCAGTCCGATCACGCCGGAGTTGCTCACGCCCATGTCGTCCAGGAGGAACGCCATCTCCACCTGGACGGTGTAGAAGAGGACGGCGCCGAAGAGGGTCAGCGCGCACGTGCCGGCCAGCGGACGCCAGGGGAAGGGCCGCTTGACCGCCTGCTCCGTCGGTTCCGAGGCGGTGGGGGAGGGCCCGTTCGCGCGGTCGGCCGGTCGGGGTTGGGGCAGAAAGGCGGCCATGGCGGGGGCGAGCAGCAGGCTCACGGCGTAGGCCCAGAACGGCATGCGCCAGCCGGCCGATCCGGCCGCCCCGCCCAGGACGAAGAAGGCCGTCGCGGAGATCGAGGCGCACATCGTCTGCATCGCGAGGTAGCGGTCGCGTTGCCGGCCGGAGTAGTAGTCGCCGATCAGCGTGGTGCTGCAGGTCATGATGGCGGCTTCGGCGACACCGACGAGGGCACGGCTGGCGACGATGGCGCCGAGGGAGTCCAGCCACAGGGGAGCGGTGCCGAGGATCGCGTACAGCACGGTCGAGACGACGAGCAGGCGTTTGCGTCCCAGCCGGTCGACGATGACGCCGGCGAAGGGGGCCAGCAGCGCCAGGGAGAGGGCGGGGATGGTCAGCGCCATGGGGACGAGAGCGTCGACGCCCGGCACGTCGGCGAAGTAGGCCTGCATCTGCGGCAGGACGGGGGCGATGAGAACGGCGCCCAGGATGGGCAGGCAACTGCCGGCCATCAGTAGCGTGAGGCGAAGCCGGTGGCCGGGGCCGGACACCGGCTGCTCGATCGGGGTGTCCTCGACGGCTGCGGGCGTCGGGGACGGGAGCGGAGGCACGGGTGCAGGCATGCGGGAACTCCACGTGGCGGGTCGGGAGGGGGACGAGGGTGCGGCCGTCGAGGTCGGGCCGCCCGGTACCGGTGGCAGGTTCGGAGCGAGGTGCCTATGACTGCCGGGCGTCGCGGCGGGCAGGCGCACCGGGCGCCTGCGCGGTCCCGGCCGGCGGGTGATGGTGCGGCTCCGGCGCCGGGTTGAGACGACTATGGGCCAAGGGGCAGGTCCTGCCTAGCCCTCATCCGATCGATATCGAAGATGTGGATCATCCGGGGTCTGGATGCCGGGCACCTGTAGGAGCCCGCTATCTCGGCGCGACCGCGCCGATACGACCGGGCTCGGAAGCGGCCAGCTCCGCTCCCACGCGGGCCGCGGTCTCGCGCAGCCAGATGTGGGCGGCGTCGTGGGTGTGCACCGGGTGCCACCACAGTGCCTCCTGGAGAGGGACCGCCCCGTAGGGCGGTTCCATGAGGCGCACGGCGGCCACGCCGCGCAGCAGCTCGGCCAGGCGCTGCTGTACCAGGGCGATCCGGCGGGTGCCGGCGACCAGGAAGGGCAGCGCCTGGAAGCTGTCGACGGAGATCTCCACGCGAGGATCGACGCCGAGCATGCTCAGCTGCCGGGCGGCCGGAGCGTCGTAGGCGCGCTGGTACACGACCCACGGCAGCCGTGCCAGGTCGTCCATGGTCAGCTGGTCGCCGACCTCGTCGTTCGTCTCGGCGACCAGGAAGGCCCAACGGTCGGTGAACAGGTCGACGGCGGGGACACCGCCGATGATGCCGCGCGGCATCAGCAGCCCGTCGGCCGTGCTGAGCAGCGGTGCCGTGTCCTCCGTGACGTCGATGGGCGTCCGCTGGAAGCGCAGCCGCACCCCCGGGGCCTCGGCGTGCACGGTACGGGCGAGTTCGGCGCCGAACACGGCGAGGGCGTAGTCGGAGGTGAGAAGGGTGAACTCGTGCTCCTCGCTGCCCGCGGCGAAGTCGGCCCTGCTGCTGAAGACCCGTTCCAGCATGTCGCAGGCGGTCGAGGTGCGGTCCAGCAGGGCGCGCCCGAGGGCGGTCAGTTCGTACTGTTTGCCGACGCGCGCGAGCAGGTCGTCGTCGAAGTGGCGGCGCAGGCGGGCCAGGGCCGCGCTCATCGCCGGCTGACTGAGCCCGACGCGCTGCCCGGCGCGGGTGACGTTGCGTTCCTCCAGCAGGGCCCGCAGGGACAGGACGAGATTGAGATCGAGGCCGGCGAGGGACACGGACACGACGCCTCCAGAGCGAGGCTGCTTGCGGCAGCACCATCTACACAACAGATGATCAACATCTAAAGAATCTATTTCCCAGATTACGCGGTGGGGGTCACATTGGTCTCACTGCAATCTGGAGGACATTCCCGTGAAACCCGCAGCCGCTTCCGCATCCTTCTCCGGACCCTTCGCCCTTGGCGTCTTCTCCGGCCCTGACCAGGCGTCGTTCCCCGGTCTCGTGATCCCTGGGGGGCACGTGCTGGATCTTCCCACGGCCCTCGGAGAGCCGGCCCTGACGACCCGGGGCATCCTTGAGCGCTGGGACGAGATACTCCCTCGCCTGCACGGGCTCGCGGCCGATGAGACGGCCGACTGGCGACCGTTGGAGCACTTGCGGGCCCACGCGCCGGTCGAACCCCGCCAGGTCTTCCAGTCCGGCGCCAACTACCGGCAGCACGTGATCGACCTGGAGGTCGCCCACCGTGCCCCCGACGACCCCCGCACCGTAGAGGAGGCGCGCGCTGAAATTGCCGTGATCATGGACCGTAGGGCGGCCGAGGACCTGCCGTACGTGTTCACCGGCCTGCCGAGCGCGATCACCGGCCCCTTCGACGACGTCGTACTTCCGGATTGGGCCGAACAGCCCGACTGGGAGCTGGAGTTGGCGGCCGTCATCGCAAGGCCCGCCTACCGGGTGACGGTCGAGGAGGCCCTGGAGTACGTCGCGGGCTACACGATCGCCAACGACCTCACCGACCGCGCCACCGTCTTCCGTCGGGACATGAAGGCCATCGGCACCGACTGGCTGCGCAGCAAGAACGCCCCCGGCTTCACCCCGCTCGGCCCGTGGATCGTGCCCGCCGAGTCGATCGCCGACCCTGGTGACCTGCGGGTCACGCTGAAGCTCAACGGCGAGACCATGCAGGACGAGTCCACCAAGGACATGCTCTTCGGCGTCGCGCGGCTGGTGTCGTACATCTCGCAGACCTCCCGGCTCCTGCCCGGCGACCTGGTGCTCACCGGCAGTCCGGCCGGCAACGGCATGCACTGGGGGCGGCTGCTGCGCGACGGCGACGTCATGGAGGGCTCCATCACGGGCCTGGGCACCCAGCGCACCCGCTGCGTCGCGGAGGGGACCGCGTCGTGACGGCCCCGCTCGATCCTGCGGACGCCGAGGGCGCGATCACCGAGGCCGCCAAGCGGGTTTCCAACTGGGGGCGTTGGGGCGAGGACGACGTGCTCGGCACCCTCAACTTCCTCGACGAGGCCAAGCGGCGCGAGGGCGCGGCCCTGGTCCGCCGGGGCGTGAGTTTCTCGCTGTCGCAACGGTTCGACATGAACGGCCCGCAGAAGGGCTGGCGCCGCCGCACCAACCCCGTCCACACCATG
The DNA here is from genome assembly GCF_040644035.1 of Streptomyces sp. NPDC047042. NCBI lineage: Bacteria > Bacillati > Actinomycetota > Actinomycetes > Kitasatosporales > Streptomycetaceae > Streptomyces > Streptomyces sp. NPDC047042. The sequence goes on from NZ_JBEYVP010000009.1 coordinate 187,576, forward strand.
CTGGACACGGGCACCGACGCGGCCCTCGGCAACCAGGGCTTCCCGCACGGCATCGGCGGCGCCGACGACGTGATCGCGATGCCCCTGCAGTGCTCCACCCAGTGGGACGGGCTCGGGCACATCTTCGACCACGGCAAGGCGTGGAACGGACGCGACGCCGCGAAGACCGTCACCTCGGACGGTGATCTGGTCACCGGCATCGAGCACATGGCCCCGTACGTCGCCGGGCGCGGAGTCCTCCTCGACGTCGGCCGGGTGATCGGCGACGAACGCGGAGAACTGCCCGACGGTTTCGCGATCACCGAGGAACACCTGACCGCGACCGCCGAGGCGCACGGCGTGACCGTCGGCCGCGGGGACATCGTCATTGTCCGGACCGGGCGCCTGGCACGCGCCCGCCGCGAGGGCTGGGGCGACTACGCGGGCGGAGACTCGCCCGGTCTGTCCTTCACCACCGCCGGCTGGCTGCACGCGAGCGAGATCGCCGCCATCGCCACCGACACCTGGGGCTTCGAGGTACGGCCGAACGAGTTCGACGGCGCCTTCCAGCCGCTGCACCAGGTCGCCATCCCCAACATGGGCCTGCTGATCGGCGAGATGTGGGACCCCGACGCTCTCGCGGCCGACTGCGCCTTTGACGGCGTGTACGAGTTCTGGCTCACCGCCGCGCCCCTGCCCATCACCGGAGCCGTCGGCTCCCCCGTCAATCCGGTCGCCGTCAAGTGACCTGCCCAACAAAGGAGTTGGCCATGGAAGGAAAGAGAGTCCTGGTCATCGGAGGGGGCACCTCCGGCAACGTCATGACCGTGCTGCTGCGGCGGGCCGGCATCGACGTCGACCTGGTCGAGGTCAGACCGGACTGGAACGTACGCGGTTCCGGCATCACCCTTCAGGGCAACGCCCTGCGCGTGCTGCGCGAGATCGGCGTCTGGGACGAGGTCCGCGAGCACGGCTTCGGCTTCGACGCCCTGGGGCTGACGACGCCCGACGGCACCGTGCTGCACGTCGGCGACGTCCTGCGCACGGGCGGAGACGACCTCCCCGCCACCCTGGGCATGCAGCGCCCGGTACTCCAGCGCATCCTCGCCGACGCCGTCCGGGCATCCGGCGCGAACGTCCGGCTCGGCACCACCGCCGAGATCCTCACCCAGGACGACACGTCAGTGACCGTCCGGTTCAGTGACGGCACCGAGGGCCGCTACGACCTCGTCGTGGCCGCAGACGGCCTCAACTCCGCGACCCGCGCCGCCATCGGCATCGACGTCAAACCCGAGCCGACGGGCATGGCGATCTGGCGTGTCCCGGCGCCCCGCCCGGCCGGAGTGGAGCGCAGCGACCTCTCCCACGGCGGCCCCTGCTACATCGCCGGCTACACGCCCACCAGCAAGGACACGATCTACGCCTATCTGGTGGAGGCCGGCCGCGACCGCGCCACGATCCCGCCCGAGTCCTACGCGCAGGAGATGCGCCGCCTCGCCGAGGGCTACGGCGGTGCCTGGGACGAGATCCGCGACTCGATCAACGATTCGGCGCAGGTGAACTACACCTGGTTCGACCGGATGCTGGTCGAGGGTTCCTGGCACCGGGGCCGGGTCGTCCTCGTCGGCGACACCGCGCACTGCTGCCCGCCGACCATGGCCCAGGGCGCGGCGATGGCCATGGAGGACGCCTGGGTGCTGTCCGAGCTGCTGACCAGCGGATCCGCGTGGGACGAGGAACTGTTCACGCGCTACTACGAGCGGCGGATCGACCGGGTCCGGATGGTCGTCGAAGCGTCCGTGCAGATCGGGCAGTGGCAGCTCGACGGCGTGCCCGGTGACGTGCCCGGGCTGCTGGACGCCACCCTGCCGGTGCTCAGGCAGCTGCCGTGACGGCCCAGCCTCCCCGGGCCACCGCCGGCAGCCGTCCCCAGCCCGATACCCGCCCCTCGTCGAGCGCCGACGCGCGCACTTCCCCGACCGTCGACGTACACGCGCACGTCCTGATCCCGGAGGTCGAGGCCCTGGTGGCCGACCTGCCGGGCCTGGCGGAGGCCAGGGCCCTCGACGCCCGCCGCAACGGGCCCGCGGCCCGGGCCGTCAGCGGCCCCATGGTCCGCGAACGCGTCCCGAGGCTGACCGACGTGCGCCTACGTCTGGCCGCGATGGACGGGCAGGGCGTGGACGTCCAGCTGGTCAGCCCGTCCCCCTCGCACTACCACTACTGGGCGGACGAGGCGACGGCCGAGAAGCTCCACCGGCTCGCGGGCGAGGCGACGGCCGCGCACTGCGCACAGGCGCCCGACCGGCTGCGGGGGCTCGGCCTCGCCCCCCTCCAGCATCCGGAGCAGGCCGTGCGGGCCCTCGAACACGCCCTGGACCAAGGTCTTTTGGGTGTCGAGATCTCCAGTCACGCGCCGGGCCGGGAGCTGTCCGACCTTGCGTACGAACCCTTCTGGGAGCGAGCCGAGGAGACGGGCGCGGTCCTCTTCCTGCACCCCTTCGGCTGCACGCTCGACGAGCGCCTGGACCAGTGGTACCTGTCCAACACCGTCGGACAGCCCACCGAGAACGCCGTCGCCCTCTCGCACCTGATCTTCTCCGGGGTGCTGGACCGGCACCCGGAGCTTAAGCTGATCGCCGCGCACGGGGGCGGCTACCTGCCCACCCACATCGGTCGCTCCGACCACGCCTGGTCGGCCCGCTCCGACGCGGGCGCGGGCTGCGCCCATCTGCCCAGCAGCTACCTCAAGCGCTTGTACTTCGACTCCCTGGTCCACGACCCGCAGGTACTGCGGGCGCTGATCGGCGCGGTCGGAGCGGACCGGGTGCTGCTCGGCTCCGACTTCCCCTTCGACATGGGCACCGAAGACCCCGTGGGCGCGCTGCGCGCGGCGGGGCTGTCCGACCCGGACTTCCATGCCGTACGAGGCGGCAATGCCGCCGCCCTCCTTCGGAAGGACTGACATCATGCGTCTGTTCACCCATCTGAGGCATGTCGACCTTGCCGTGCCCGACTACGACAAGCAGCTCGACTTCTACTCCGGCGTGTGGGGCCTGACCAAGGTCGCCGAGGACTCCGGGATCTCGTTCCTGGCCGCCGAGGGCTCCCCGGAGCAGTACGTCGTGCGGCTGCGCAAGGCCGACGAGAAGCGGCTCGACCTCGTTTCGTACGGTGCGGCCTCAGTACCGGACGTGGACATCCTCGCCGATCGACTTCTCGCTGGTGGCGTGCAGTTGATCTCGCAGCCGGGCAAGGTCGACACCCCCGGCGGTGGCTACGGCTTCCGCTTCTTCGACGTCGACGGACGCACCATCGAGGTCTCGGCGGACGTCGAGGTCAGGCAGCACCGCAAGATCGAGGAGAAGGAGTCGATCCCGGTCAAGCTGTCGCACGTCGTCCTCAACTCCCCGGACCTGAACCGCACTCGGGAGTGGTACGAGCGTCACCTCGGGTTCCGGCTCTCCGACACGCTGATGCATCCCAAGATGGGCGAAGCGATGCACTTCATGCGTATCAGCAACCAGCACCACTCCATGGCCATAGCCCAGGGGCCGCACACGGCCCTGCACCACATCTCCTTCGAGATGCGCGGCATCGACGAGTACATGCGGGGCTCCGGACGGGTGCTCCGGGCCGGCTTCCGCAAGATCTGGGGCCCCGGTCGGCACCTGGCGGGCGACAACACCTTCACGTACTTCCTGGACCCGCAGGGCAACACGGTCGAGTACACCACCGAGCTTGAGCTGTTGGACGAGGACACCTGGCACCCGCACGTCTACGACTTCTCCCAGCCCGAGGTCACCGACCAGTGGGGAACGGCGAACCCGATGAACGAGCTGGTCGCCAAGGAGTCGTTCAACGACGTCGACCGCGGCGTGTTCGTCGCCCCGCCGGTCTGATCCCTCAGGTTCCGGTGGCGCGGTGGCCCTGTCCTCTGCCCTGACTCCCCGCCCCGCCTCACCGGTCCCCTTCTGCCGACACCCGTCGGAACCTGGAGCCACACATGCGATTCGCCGCCTACGAACACGAGCAACAACACCGCGTCGCCGTCGTCGAGGAGGACGGCACGCTGTACCCGATCCCCGGGGCGCGCTCGCTCACCGAGCTGATCCGCTCCGGCGGCGGACTCGACGCGCTCCTGCACGCCGGCGCCGCCACGCTCGACGTCCCGCCGGGCCCCCACGTGTCCGAGGTGCGACTGCTGCCGCCGCTTCAGCCGCCCACCGTGCGGGACTTCGTCACCTTCGAGGAGCACGTCGAAGGGGTACGGCGGTCCGTGGACGGCGTCGGCGGGGTGCCCGAAGCCTGGTACGACGCCCCGACGTTCTACTTCACCAACCCGTACGCCGTCATCGGCGCCCACGACGACGTCCCGGTGCCGCCGGGCAGCGAAGTCCTCGACTTCGAGCTGGAGGTCGCCGCCGTCATCGGGCAGGAGGGGCGGGACCTGACGCCAGAGCAGGCACGGGACCACATCATCGGCTACACGGTCTTCAACGACTGGTCGGCCCGCGACCTGCAGTCCCGCGAGATGCAGGTCCGCCTCGGCCCGTGCAAGGGCAAGGACACCGCCGCCACCCTCGGCCCGTACCTGGTCACCGCCGACGAACTGGAGCCGTACCGCGACACCGACGGCTTTCTGCGCCTGGCGCTGACCGCCTCGGTGAACGGCGAGGTCGTCGGCAAGGACCTGCTGTCCAACATGAGCTGGACCTTCGAGGAGATGGTCGCCTACGCCTCGCGCGGCACCGTCGTTCGCCCCGGCGACGTGCTCGGCTCCGGCACCTGCGGCAACGGAGGCTGCCTCGCCGAGCTGTGGGGCGTCCGGGGTGAGCAGTCCCCGCCCCCGCTGAAGCCGGGCGACACCGTCGTCCTCACCGTGGAGGGCATCGGCACCGTCTCCAACACCGTGGTGGCGGGCAGGGATCCGCAGCCGCTGCCGAACGCCCGCCGCCGTACCAGGGAGCGGCCGTGAACGACCTGCACCCCAAGCGGCTCCTCGGCAAGGTCGTCGTCGTCACCGGTGCCGCGCGCGGCCAGGGCGCCGCCGAGGCCGAGGCCCTGACCCGCGAGGGCGCCCGCGTCATCGCCACCGACGTGTTGGATACCCCCGGCTGCCGCCGCCTCGACGTCACCGACGAGGAGCACTGGGCACAGTTGGCCGCCGAGTTGCGGGAGTCGTACGGCCAGGTGCACGGCCTGGTCAACAACGCGGGCATCACCTGGCGTGCTCGCCTCGGCGATGTGACCCCCGACGACTTCGCCCGCGTCCACGCCGTCAACGTCACGGGCCCGCTCCTTGCCATCCAGAACCTCACGCCCCTCATGCCGCCCGGCTCGTCCATCGTCAACGTCGGCTCCACCGCCGCGCTCAGCGGCCATTACCCGGTCGCCTACACAACGAGCAAATGGGCACTGCGCGGCCTGTCGAAGACCGCCGCCATGGAGCTGGGCCCGCGCGGCATCCGCGTCAACACGATCCACCCCGGCTTCATCGAGACCGAGATGACCGCCTCCGCCGCGCCCGCCTTCCGTGAGGCGAACATCCGCGAGACACCCCTCGGCCGCACCGGCACGGTGGACGAGGTCGCCCCGCTCGTGGTCTTCCTCCTGTCCGACGAGTCGTCCTTCATCACCGGCGCCGAGATCCCGGTCGACGGTGGACTCACCGCGCACGGCGGCGTCAAGTCCATCTCGGACGCTCTGGGTTCGGCTGCTTCGAGTTCGGAGGGGAATTGAAACGCTGGAAGGGAAGGTGGCCCTGATGTCGGGCACGGCCCGCGGTCGGGGACGCGCGGCGGCGCTGCGGTTCGCGGCCGAGGGCGCGATCGTTGTCGGCTGCGACCTGCGGCACGAGTCTGCGCCCGTGACCCAGCGTCTCGTCGCGCAGGCGGGCACGGCCGTCGCCTCCGGCCTGCTGGCCGCGGACGCCTTCGGGGGATCGACATTCCTACGAGGACTTCGGCTTCACGATGCGCGCCGAGCCGGACTCGGTGTGGCCGGCCGCACACATCGGTGGCCAGTTCGCCGCCGAAGGAGCCCCGTACGGCATCCGCGCGACCTGCGTCAGCCCTGGGGTGATCGACACCGAGGCACGGCGCCAACCTCGTCGACGGCGGCTGGTTGTCCGTACTCCCCGGCTGAAAGAGAGCACTTTAGTGAACAAGGTGAGCGCGAAGGCCGGCGAGGCGGTCGCCGACATTCCCGACGGCGCGTCACTGGCCGTCGGCGGCTTCGGCCTCAGCGGCATTCCCGAAGTGGTGATCCGGGCGCGGGCTGGGCGTGCTGCTCGCCGCCGGCCGGATCGCCCGCGTGACGGGCAGTGACGTCGGCGAGAACAAGGAGTTCGCCCGCCAGTACCTGTCGGGCGAGCTGGAGGTGGAGCTGGTGCCGTAGGGGACACCGGCCGAGCGGCTGCGCGCCGGCGGCGCGGGCATCCCCGCGTTCTACACCCCGGCCGGTGTGGGCACCCAGGTCGCGAAGGGCGGTCTGCCGTGGAGGTATGCGGCGGACGGTTCGGTCGCCGTGGCCTCCCCGCCCGAGTCCATGAATCGTCCTCTCCGGCTCAGGTCCGTCATCGGCCGGAGCCGCGGCCGTCGACACCCCACCCTGGCGCGGCGGCCATCCACCGAACCGAAAACCTCAGCAGCGCGGCTATCCCGCCACGGGGTACATCGCCCCGCGCCGCCCCTCCGGCGACGCCAGCCACTCCAGCTTGCCCGCGGTGTCCGCCTCCTGAAGCGGCGTGTGCAGCACGATCGACAGATCCGGCCGCGCCGGCAGCCTCATTACGCTGGACTCGAAGCACAGCAGCCCGAGCACCGGGTGGATCATCTCCTTGCGGATCTGCCCGGCCTCCTCGATGTCCCGCCGCTCCCACAACTCGGCGAACTCCGGGCTCGCCGCCTTCAGTTCGGACGCCACTGCCTGGAATCCCTCGTCGTCCGGGCTGGCCAGGCTGGCCGCCCGGAACTGCGCGACGACCGTGCGCGCGTTCTGCTCCCAACTCCGTGAACGGGCGCGATACATCGGGTCGGTGAAGAAGTCGACGAGGCAGTTCTGCGTGATGCCGGGCTTCATCCCGAGGACCGTCGCGGCCGCGTCGTTGAACAGCACGGTGTTGTAGTACAGGTCCATGATGTGGGCCGGATACGGCATCCACGCGTCGATCATCCGCTGCAGCCCCGCGGGGGTGTCCCCCTGCCTGTCCGGCTCGGCCTCGGGTACGGGCGGGTGCAACTCGGCGAGGACGTAGAGATGGCGGCGCTCGGTATTGGTCAGCCGCAGGACACGGGCGACGGAGTCGAGGACCTGGGGGGAGACCGAGATGTTCCGGCCCTGTTCCAGCCACTGGTACCAGGAGACGCCGACACCCGCGAGCACCGCGACCTCCTCACGTCGCAGACCCGGGGTACGCCGAAAGGCACCACCGTCCGGAAGCCCGGCGTCCGCCGGGGTGACCCGAGCCCTCCGGCTCATCAGGAACTCGCGCAGCTCACTGCGCCGCCGGGCCTTGGACGTGTCCCCGGGCATGTGCCGGTCCTCCTCGTGTCTGGTGGTGCTGCCACCAGGACAACCTGACACTCCCCACTGCTATTCCGCTGGTCGCAGGCTCTCACCCATGGCCATCGACACCACCCCCAACCCCTCACCGCTCGCCGCACCACGCTTGTCCACGCGTGACAAACTCGTCCTGTTCGTCCTGTGCGCCGCCCAGTTCATGGTGGCCCTCGACTTCTCCGTGCTGAACGTGGCGCTGCCCGCCCTCGGCGCCGACCTCGGCATGAGCCGGTGGGCGTTGCAGTGGGCCGTCACCGCGTTCGCCCTGCCGTCCGGCGGCTTCCTGCTCCTGTTCGGCCGCATCGGCGACCTGTACGGCCGCCGGCGGCTGTTCCTGTCCGGCCTCGCCCTGTTCGGGGCGGCCTCACTGCTGGCGGCCTTCGCCTGGGACCCGGCGTCGTTCCTGGCGGGGCGGGCGTTGCAGGGGATCGGCGCGGCGGCCATCGTGCCGACCGGGATGTCCCTGCTCACCACGACGTTCCCGGAGGGACCGGCCCGCGACCGCGCTCTCGGTATCTCGGGCACGCTGCTCTCGCTCGGCTTCACCGTGGGCATGGTGGCCGGCGGTGTCATGACCGATGTACTGGGCTGGCGCTCCACCATGGGCGTACTCGCTCTCTTCGCCCTGATCGTCCTGCCCCTGGCCCCCGGTCTGCTCCCGGAGTCCCGCACCCCTGAGCGCCCGCGCCTGGACGTGCCCGGCGCGGTCACCGTCACCGGCGGTCTGCTGTCGGTGATCTACGCCCTGTCGACGGCCGCCGACCGCGGATTCGGCCACCTCGACGTCATCGCCACCCTCGGGGCGGGCCTGGCGCTGCTTTCCTTGTTCGTGCTCGTGGAATCCCGCACCGAGGCGCCGCTGGTCTCCCTGCCGATGCTGCGCCGCCGCACCGTGGCATGGGGCAACCTGGCCGGTCTGGTCACCTTCTCGATGATGTCGACGCTGGTGTTCGTGCTGACCCTGTACTTCGAGGAGACCCTGGATCTATCCGCCTTCCGAACCGGGCTGATCTTCGGCGTGGCGGGTGTGCTGTCGGCCGTCGCCGGGGCCTACGCCTCCAAGGTCATCGGCCGCTTCGGCGCCCGTCGCACGCTCGTCGGCTCGCTCGTCGGGCAGGGTGTGCTGACCGGGGTGCTGCTGGGCGTGAACGCCGACGTCTGGTCGGTGTGGCTCGCCACGGTTGCTGTCTCCCTGGCGTGCGTGTGCCACCTCGGTGTGATCGTCTCCTACGGTCTGACGGTCACGTCCGGTGTGCCGAACGAGGAGCAGGGCCTGGCGACCGGCCTGGTCACCTCCACCCAGCAGGTCGGCATCACCGTCGGCATCCCGCTGCTGGGCGTCCTCGCCACCACCTCCTCGGACCTGCTGACGGGCCTTCACACGGTGCTTGTCGTGGAAACGACGATCGTGCTTGCGGCCGCCGTTCTCGTCGCCCTCGGCCTCCGGAGCCGTAGGACGAACGCGAAGGCGGTCCCAGAAGCGGCCGAAGTTGAGGCACTCGACGCGCGGTAGGCCGGGCAAGACCAGGTCGTCCGAGTCCTCGATCACCTCAAGCTGTGGCGGCTCGACCGCGGTCGAAGCAGTGCCCCGTCACAGTGGCCCACTCTTGATCCACACTGGCCAACGGGGGGCCTGTCGATCGTTGTGGCGTCCTCACGATTCTGACCGCCCGACGCGGCCCGGTACCGGCAACGCGACATGTCATAAGACCGGGAAGGGATCGGGTATGGCGAATTCGACCATGTCCAGTACGTCGCCTGCTCCGAAGTCCCGCCGTCGCCGCCCTCCAGGGGAGGTGGTGTTGGGAGTGGATACACATCGTGATGCCCATGCGGCTTCGGTGCTCTCCTTGACGGCGGCGGTGCTGGCCACCGACGAGTTTCCTGCAACCGCTGCGGGCTACCGCGATCTGCTGAAGTGGGCCAGGATGTCTGGAGCCGTGAGGCGGGCCGGGGTGGATGGGACCGGCTCCTACGGCGCATCCCTCTCCCGCTATCTGCTGGCCCAGGGGGTGGACGTGTTTGACGTGAATCGGATGGACCGGGCGGATCGCCGGCGGCGTAGCACATCGGATCCGCTCGATGCCCAGAACGCGGCGCGAGCCGTGTTGAGCGGGCGGGCCTGTGCTCGGGCCAAATCAGGCGACGGGCGGGGCCTCCCCCTGAGTGGTGGACACGCTGATACTGGATCTGCTTGATCCGGAGGAAGCGAGAAGACCGCCGACGGCGATGGAGGACTACTCAGACGAGTTCAAGGCCGATGCCGTGGCCCTGTACGAGTCCACACCCGGGGCGATCTACAAGAGCATCGCCGCTGACCTGGGCATCAACCGGGCCACCCTCCGCGAGTGGGTACTGCGGGACCGCGAACGCCGTGGCATCACCGCTGCGGCCGCGAAGCCGGCCGCGCAATCCCGGCAGACGGTGCCGTCCGCTGATCCGGACGAGCGGGTGCGGCAGTTGGAGGCGAGGGTGGCGGAACTCGAGGCGAGTGAGCGCAAGCTCGCCACCGAGCGGGACATCTCCGCAAGGCGGCCAAGTATTTCGCCGGAGAGACGAACTGGTGATCAGCCGCTTCCAGTTCGTTGACGACCATCGCAACACCTACGAGGTGAAGCGGCTCTGCCAGGTCCTGCACGTGAACCGGTCCAGCTACTACAAGTGGCTCGCCGGCGCCGAGGCGAGGGCCATCTGGCAGCGCAAGGACCGGATCCTGGCCGAGGAGATCCGCGAGGTCCACGGCGAGTCCGGCGGCGCCTACGGCTCCCCGCGCATAACGGCCGAGCTTCGCGAGAAAGTACAGCGGGTCAACGAAAAGCGGGTCGCCCGCATCATGCGGACATTCTCCATCAAACGCTCCAGGGCGCCCACGGCTACGGTGACGCCGGCACCTGCCGCAGGACGGTATTCGCCTGGCTGACCCGCTACAACACTCGCCGCCGGCACTCCGCCAACGGCCACCTCAGCCCCAACGAATACGAACGCTGGCAAGGACTGGACCGACGACGGTGAGGTGCACGAAGTGCACCCGCTCAAGCGTCGCGCGGCAAACGCGACACGGCCTGTTCCCGTCCCACCGCAACTCGTACGAACTGCGTGCCCATGTGAAGCAGTTCGACGTGGCGCCTGACGGCAGACTCTTTCGGAACCAGGCCGGCAACTACGTGGATGCTTCCGCATATGGCATCACGTGGGCGCGGGCCCGGGAGTACGCCCTGACTGGTGCTGCGCGCACTTCACAGCTGGCCAAGCGACCTTACGGCCTCCGGCATGCCGGGATCTCGTTCTGGCTCTACTCCGGAGTGGACCCGGCCGAATGCGCCGCAGCGCCGGCCAAAGCATCGAGGTTCTCTTCCGTCACTACGCCAAGTTCCTCGACGGTCTTCGCGAGCAGGCGAACCAGCTCATCGAGCAGTCCATGAACGAGTGGCAGCGTGTAAGCCAAGGTGACGCACCCGAGGGCTGAGCCGGGGGTTTGGTCCGTGACTGGTCCGGAAGGACTGGTCAGGAGGGGTGCAGTAGTGGGAGGAATTGGGAGTAATCACGCGAGCCGGGCTCGCTCGAGCGTAGGTTGAGTGAGAGGGCGCCTGACTGGTGAAAGTCCAGGTCAGGCGCCTTTTTTCGTGCCTCTAGAAGAACCCCAGCTTCTTCGGCGAGTACGACACCAGGAGATTCTTCGTCTGCTGATAGTGCTCCAGCATCATCTTGTGCGTCTCACGCCCGATCCCGGACTGCTTGTAGCCGCCGAACGCCGCATGCGCCGGATACGCGTGGTAGCAGTTCGTCCACACCCGGCCCGCCTGGATCGCCCGGCCCGCGCGGTAGGCGGTGTTCATGTCCCGGGTCCACACACCCGCCCCGAGGCCGTACAGCGTGTCGTTGGCGGTCTTGATCGCGTCGTCGAAGTCGCCGAACGACGTCACGGACACCACCGGTCCGAAGATCTCCTCCTGGAAGATCCGCATCCGGTTGTCGCCCTCGAAGATGGTCGGCTGGACGTAGTAACCGCCCTTCAACTCGCCGTCGTACTCGATGCGTTCGCCCCCCGTGAGGATCCTCGCCCCCTCCTGCCGGCCGATGTCCAGATACGAGAGGATCTTCTCCAGCTGGTCGTTGGAGGCCTGGGCGCCGATCATCGTGTCCGTGTCGAGCGGGTGACCCGGCTTGATGAGCTCGGTGCGGGCGACCCCGGCCTGGAGGAAGTCGGCGTAGTTGCCTCGTTGCACCAGCGCCCGGGAGGGACAAGTGCACACCTCGCCCTGGTTGAGGGCGAACATGGTGAAGCCTTCGAGTGCCTTGTCGCGGAAGTCGTCGTCCGCGGCCCACACGTCGTCGAAGAAGATGTTCGGCGACTTGCCACCCAGCTCCAGGGTGACCGGCTTGATGTTCTCCGAGGCGTACTGCATGATCAGCCGCCCCGTCGTGGTCTCACCCGTGAACGCCACTTTCGCGACCCGCGCACTGGACGCGAGCGGCTTTCCGGCCTCCACCCCGAAGCCGTTCACGATGTTCACGACACCGGCCGGCACCAGGTCCGAGATCAGGCTCATCCAGTAGTGGATGGACGCCGGTGTCTGCTCGGCGGGCTTGATCACCACCGCGTTGCCCGCCGCGAGAGCGGGCGCCAGTTTCCAGACCGCCATCAGGATGGGGAAGTTCCACGGGATGATCTGGGCCACCACACCGAGCGGCTCATGGAAGTGGTACGCCACTGTGTCGTCGTCGAGTTCGCCGAGCGACCCCTCCTGCGCCCGGATCGCCCCCGCGAAGTAGCGGAAGTGGTCGATGGCGAGCGGGATGTCGGCGGCGAGCGTCTCGCGTACCGGCTTGCCGTTCTCCCAGCTCTCGGCTACCGCCAGTGCTTCGAGGTTCGCCTCCATCCGGTCGGCGATCTTCAGCAGGATGTCGGACCGCTGGGTCACCGACGTGCGGCCCCACGCCGGAGCCGCCGCGTGCGCCGCGTCGAGCGCGCGCTCCACATCCTCGGCGGTGCCCCGCGCGATCTCCGTGAACGGCTGCCCGTTCACCGGACTCGGGTTCTCGAAGTACTGGCCCCGGGCCGGCGGCACGTACTCGCCGCCGATGAAGTGGTCGTAGCGCGCCTGGTAGGAGACGATCGCGCCGTCGGTACCGGGCGCCGCGTAACGGGTCATGCTGGCCTGCCTCCTTCAGCAGAGCCGCCCGCCGTTGGGCCGCTCTCGCCGCGAGGCTAGAAGCGGCGAGGTTGCAGGCAGGTTGCGTGGAGATTCCCGGGGGCGAGTAAGCGGGGGCGAGGGGCAGGGGCCGGGTAGGGGTCAGGGTCAGGGTTGGAGCACGGGCGCGTGACGGTATGTGGAGCGCCGCGACGTGGGCTGTGGCGTGCCGACGGTGCGCGTCAGCCTCGGGGCGCGCTGAGGCCTGGGCGCCTACGCCTCCGGGGCGTCGGCCTCCCTGCGCGGGAGGTCGGACACGGGCTGTCGGGTACCGGGAGCCCAGGCGAGCGCGGGACCCGTGGGCACCCGGGACCTGCGCCCCCAAGCCCTCGCCCCGCCCGCTCTCCGTCAGCGCCGGACAGTCACATGCGGCCAACCCCGGGGCGCCGCCTGTTCCGACTCCAGCTCGTTCAGGCGGGCCCGTACCGCCGCCGTGGGTCGGACGGCCGCGAGCGCACGCCATACGTCGAGGTCGTCCTCGCCCCACGGCGCATGAGCCCAGTCGGCCAGCAGGTCCGGGTCCCGGCGGGCGATGAGCGCGCTGCGCAGACCGTCGGCGAGTCTCCGCCGCAGTCGGGCCACGGCCGGAGCCCGCGAACCGGGCAGCAGCGGACCCGTATACGCCCGCACCGCCGTCGTGACGGCGCCCGCCTCGATCGAACGCTCCACCACGGCGATGTCCGACTCGACCGGCACCGTCAGTCGGTACGGGCGGGACGCCAGCAACCCGGGAGCCAGGACGCGGCGCAGCCGGGCCAGTTCGGCGCGCAGGGTCACCGGCGTCACCGACTCGTCCTCGTACAGCGCGCACAGCAGCTCGTCCCCGGTCAGCCCTTCCGGGTGGCGGGCGAGCAGCACGAGGAGTTCGCTGTGCCGACGGCTGAGCCGCAACGCCCGCCCGGCGGACAGTAGATGAGCCTCGTCTCGGCCCAGCGCGGCCAGTTCGAGGGCGTCCGGCGCGGGGCCGACAGGGGCGAGCAGAGCCAGCTGCGACTCGGCGGCCCGGGCCACCGCCTGTACGAACCCGAGGCTGTGCGGATGCGCGAGCTTGTTGCGGCCGGTGATGTCCACGGCACCGAGCACCCGCCCCGTGCGCGGATCGTGCACCGGGGCTGCCGCGCACGTCCACGGCTGCACCCGCCGGATGAAGTGCTCGGCTGCGAACACCTGCACGGGCCGGTCCACGGCAACCGCCGTACCCGGCGCGTTCGTTCCCACTGCGGACTCCGCCCAGCGGGCTCCCGGTACGAAGTTGATCCGCTCCGCCTGCCGCACGGCCGAAGGATGCCCCTCGACCCACAGCAGTCTGCCCTGCGCGTCGCACACCGCGAGAACCTGCTCGTCGTCCGCGGCGAACGTGCCCATGAGCTCACGGAACAACGGCATCACCCGGGCCAGCGGATGCTCGGCACGGTAGACACCCAGGTCACCGTCCACCAGCTCCACGCTCGCCGTGCCGTCCGGCCCCACCCCCGCGCGGGCGGAGCGTATCCAGGAGTCCGCCACCACGGTACGCACTGGCCGTGTCACCGTCCCCGCCGCGGTGAACGTCTCGTGCGCGTGACGCAGCACCCGATCCCGCTCGACGGGATCGGCCCCCGGTTCCAGGGCCACCCATGGGTCGGTCAACTGGGCCTCCCGGAAGGCGATGCGGCTGGTGACATCGTCACTCGGGGGAGCGGGACGGACAACCGTTTCGACACGGTCGACCGAACGACGGCACCACCGGTCGGTTCAGGCGGCGTTGACGAGACGTATGTAGCGCGTCCAGTCCCAGTTCGGACCCGGATCGGTGTGGTCTGTGCCGGGCACCTCGTAGTGGCCGATGATGTGCCCGCGGTCCCTCGGTATGCCGTAGCGCGCGCAGATCGTCGCGGTCAACTGTGCGGACCCTTTGTACAGGGCGTCCGTGAAATAGCCGGGTCGGTCCACCCACCCTTCGTGTTCGATGCCGATGCCGCGCAGATTGTGGTTCCAGTCGCCCGCGTGCCAGGCGACGTCGTGCTCCCGGACGCACTGCGCCACATGCCCGTCGCCGGACCGTACGACGTAGTGCGCGGACACCTTCTTCTGCGGGTGCTGGAAGACGGCCAGGGTGTTGGCGTAGGACGCCTGAGTCACATGGATGACCACGAGGTCGGGGACCCGGATCTGCGGAGGGCCGGACGCCGTGTAGTTGGCGGTTGTCGCGGGCTCCCAGGTGGCGAGCGGGTAGTCGAGGGAGCGGGGCTGGGCGCCGACCCGCGGAGCGGGGAGCAGGGCGTAGGGGCCGGCGGCGAGCGCGGCGCTCCTCAACAGCCGCCGTCTGGTGGGAAGGAGTCTGGTCCGTTCTGTCTGTGAGTCGCTCATCGCTGCCAACTCCGTTCCGTGGAAGGTGAATGGGTGAGGTTCGCACCGGTCGTGGCCACGACGGCCGGGCGTCACGTGGATCACGCTACGGGGCTGGGCGGCCGGGCAGGGAGGGCCCATGAATTTCGGTGGATGACCGAGCGATTGTGGATAACTCGGTCACCCCCAGGGGTGAAGTTGCTCGCGGTGCGGCGGAGCGGAGCCGGTCGGGGCCCGTTCAGCCCCGTCCCGCCACCGCGCCCGGATCGTCCAGAACGGCCCGCACCACCGAGTGTGCGGCGCCCAGCAGCGGGCCCTCCGGGCCCAGCCGGGACACCGACACCGCGCAGGCGGGGCCGGCCGTCCGCCGGTCCAGTTCCGCCTCCAGCGACGGCAGCAGCCACGGCGCGAGCCCGGACAGCGCACCGCCCAGGACGACCGTCTCCGGGTCCAGCAGATTGACCGCCCCGGTCAACGCGATGCCGAGCGCCGTGCCGGCCCCGTCCAGGGCCCGCCGTACGTCCGTGTCGCCCTGGGCGGCGCGTTCCGCGAGCAGCCCGACACGGTCCTCGCCGGGCTCGACGCCCGCCGCCCGCAGCACGGCCTCCTCACCCGCGTACTGCTCCAGGCACCCGCGCCCGCCGCACGCGCACTCCGGACCCTCCGGACGGACCGGCACATGCCCCAGCTCGCCCGCGAATCCCCGGGTTCCGCGCAGCAGCCGGCCGTCCACGACCACCGCCGCGCCGATGCCGATCTCGGCGGACACATGCAGGAAGTCGGACGGGGTCCCGTCCCCGAGCCAGAGTTCCGCCAGCGCGCCGAGGTTGGCCTCGTTGTCCACGGTCAGCGGGAACTCGACCGGCAGCAGCGCGCCGAGATCCGCGTCGTGCCAGTCGAGGTTGGGGGCGCGGACGACGGTGCGTCCGTCGCGGGCCACGAGACCGGGCACGGCGACCGCGAGGCCGGCCGGCCAGAGGCCTTCACGTTCTGTCTCCGTGACCACCTGTCGTACCAGCCCGATCAGGTCCTCGATCACCGGTTCGGGGGAGCGCCCTCGGTTGGCGCCGTGGCGCACCGCGCGGGCCCGCACCTCACCCCGTAGATCGACCGCGCAGACCGCGAGATGGTCGACACCGACCTCCGCGCCGATGCCCGCCGGACCGCGCCCGCTCACCGCGAGCGCCGAACCGGGACGCCCCACCCGGCCGGGTCGCTCGGGGCCCAGTTCCTCGATCAGCCCTGAGCGGATCAGCTCGTCCACGAGCGTCGACACCGCTGCCCGGGTCAGTCCGATGCGCGAGGCGACCCCGGCACGGGACAGCGGCCCCTCGGCGCTGACGGTGTGCATCACCCGCGCCAGGTTGCGGCGGCGCATGCCCTGCTGGGTGTCGGGCAGCCGTGCGCCGGCGCCGGGCGGACGGGCCTCGTGCAGGGGTGGGGTCATGCCTCCGTCAGTCCTCCGTGGGTGTCCTCGAGCCGACATCCGTGGACGGCCGTACGTACCTCCGTCCACGGATGCCGGGCGAACGTTCGATGGATGTCCGCTCGACTCCGTCGGATCCTGCCCGTCGCCGGGGTCGTCAGCCGACGTCCGTCCCCCGCTCCAGCAGCGGCGATGCGTCGGAGAGTACCCCGGAGATCCGGTCCAGTGTCGCCTGGTCCCGCTCCACCGCGTCCAGGACAGGCCCCCGTGCCGTGTTCCAGCGGCGGGCGACCGCGGCCGGGTCCTCGCCGGTCAGCAGCCCAGCCGCCTGCGCCGCGGCGCCGAGCGCGACCAGTTCCTTGGCCTCGGGCACCTGGACCGGCCGCCCGGAAAGGCGGCGTACGGTCTCCTGCCAGGCCTTGCCGCGTGCGCCGCCGCCGATCAGCAGCAGGGGCGCCGAGCGGTCCGCGTCCGCGTCGAGCACCAGATCGAGGGCGCCGAGCAGCGAGTGCACCGCCCCGTCGTACGCGGCCTGGAGCAGCTGGCCCCCGGTCGTGTCGTGGCGCAGCCCGTGCAGCAGGCCCGAGGCGCCGGGCAGATTCGGGGTGCGCTCCCCGTCCAGGTAGGGCAGGAGGGTGACGCCCGTACCGGGTTCGACGGCCTCGCGGTCCAGACCGAGCAGCGCTGCGACGCGGTCGACAGCGAGGGTGCAGTTGAGGGTGCAGGCCAGCGGCAGCCAGTCGCCGCGCGCGTCCGCGAAGCCCGCGACCGTGCCGGTCGGGTCGGCCGGCCGGTGTGTCGAGACCGCGTACACCGTGCCGGACGTGCCGAGGCTCAGTACCGGCGTGCCGGGGAGGAGCCCGAGCCCCAGCGCGGCGGCGGCGTTGTCCCCGGTGCCCGCGGCGACCAGGGTGCCCTTGGAGAAGGGCAGGTCGTGGCTGTCGCGGACGGTCCCGGCCACCTCGCCCGGCCGGACCACCCCGGGCAGCAGCGCCGGGTCGAGCCCCACGTGCGCGAGCACCTCCGTGTCGTACGCCTCCGTCCCGGAGGCCCACCAGCCGGTGCCGGAGGCGTCGCCGCGGTCGGTGGTCCCCTGGCCCGTGAGGCGCTCGGTGAGGTAGTCGTGGGGGAGCCGTACGGCCTTGACGGCGCGGACCGCCTCCGGCTCGTGCTCGGCCAGCCAGGCCCACTTCGTGACCGTGAAGGAGGCGCCGGGCACGCTTCCGGTGCGTTCGGCCCAGGCCTTCGCGCCGCCCAGTTCCTCGACCAGTCGGCGGGCCTGCGGCGCCGAGCGCACATCGTTCCAGAGCAGCGCCGGACGGACCGGCTCACCGTGGGCGTCCAGGGTGACGAGTCCATGCTGCTGGCCGCCGATCGACACGGCGGCGGCTTCGCGTGCCGCGTCACCGCATTGGCTCAGTGCCTCGCCCAGGGCGTTCCACCACTGCCGCGGGTCGCTCTCGCGGCCCGCCCCGGTGGTGACGGTGTGCGACGCCTGGCCGCTCGCCACGACCTGGCCGGTGGCCGCGTCGACGACCAGCACCTTGGTGGACTGGGTCGACGTGTCCACGCCGACAACGAGCGGACCCTCGGCTGCTGACATCGAGCTCTCCCTCTTCCGCGGCTCCGCGGGATCTGGCCTGGCGTTTTCCGGTGTCTGTCCGGGTCGCGGGGACCCGTTCCCACCCTCAGTCTCTGCTCAGGGACAGGTTGTCTCTTCCCAGAGATGCTTCCGCATACTAATTTGTAAACCGCCATGACGAAATAGTCGGAGCAAACGCAAGGAGCCGCGGCATGAACTACCAGCCCACCCCCGAGGACAGGTTCACCTTCGGCCTGTGGACCGTCGGCTGGCAGGGACGGGACCCGTTCGGTGACGCCACCCGCCGGGCCCTCGACCCGGTCGAGACGGTGCAGCGCCTGTCCGAGCTCGGTGCCCACGGAGTGACCTTCCACGACGACGACCTGATCCCCTTCGGGTCCTCGGACACCGAGCGCGAGTCGCACATCAAGCGCTTCCGCCAGGCCCTCGACGCGACCGGTATGCGCGTCCCGATGGCCACCACCAACCTCTTCACGCACCCCGTCTTCAAGGACGGCGCGTTCACCGCCAACGACCGTGACGTGCGCCGCTACGCGCTGCGCAAGACGATCCGCAACATCGACCTCGCGGTCGAACTCGGCGCGGAGACCTATGTCGCCTGGGGCGGCCGGGAAGGCGCCGAGTCCGGCGCCGCCAAGGACGTACGCGTCGCCCTGGACCGGATGAAGGAGGCCTTCGACCTCCTCGGCGAGTACGTGGTGTCGCAGGGCTACGACCTGAAGTTCGCGATCGAGCCCAAGCCGAACGAGCCGCGCGGCGACATCCTGCTGCCGACGGTCGGTCACGCCCTTGCCTTCATCGAGCGCCTGGAGCGCCCGGAGCTGTACGGCGTCAACCCCGAGGTCGGGCACGAGCAGATGGCCGGGCTGAACTTCCCGCACGGCATCGCCCAGGCCCTGTGGGCGGGCAAGCTCTTCCACATCGACCTCAACGGCCAGTCCGGCATCAAGTACGACCAGGACCTGCGCTTCGGCGCCGGCGACCTGCGGTCCGCCTTCTGGCTGGTCGACCTCCTGGAGAGCGCCGGTTACGCGGGCCCGAAGCACTTCGACTTCAAGCCGCCGCGGACCGAGGACCTCGACGGTGTGTGGGCCTCGGCGGCCGGCTGCATGCGCAACTACCTCATCCTGAAGGAGCGTTCGGCCGCCTTCCGTGCCGACCCCGAGGTCCAGGCGGCCCTGCGTGCCTCCCGTCTGGACGAGCTGGCCCAGCAGACGGCGGCGGACGGCCTCCAGGCCCTCCTCGCGGACCGCTCGGCCTTCGAGGAGTTCGACGTGGACGGGGCGGCCGCGCGCGGGATGGCCTTCGAGCAGCTCGACCAGCTCGCCATGGACCACCTGCTGGGTGCGCGCGGCTGAGTCGCGTGCCCGGGGACGCCCGTCTCCGACGGGTGTCCCCGATCAACTGCTGTATACAACTGTGCTCCGGTTGATTCCCTGTGGCAGGCCTTCAGGCGGATTGCTCCGGAATCATGCGGTCCAGGGCATGAGTCCGTATCAACTTCCGCGTGGGGGTCGCGTGTCGACCGGTTCGCGGCGACTCTTGACGGTATGGCCATGCCGCCCGTACCGCCCCCACCGCCCGGGCCGCCGGGGAACAATCCGCCTCCGGGCGGTGGCTTCGGGCCACATCCCGGAGGCTTCGGCCCGCCCGCGGGGGGAGGCTACGGAAGCGGGGGCTACGGCCCTCCGCCGGGAGGCAACTGGCCGCCCACGCAAGGTGGTGGCGGCTGGACGCCGCCGGAGCCGCCCGAACCGTCGGACGGCCCCGGCGGACACCGGGGACCCGGCAGGCGTCCGAACCCTCTGTTCATCCTGATCACCGCGGTCGTCGTGGTCGGAGCCGTCGTCGCCGTGGTGCTCATGGTGTCCGGCGGCAACGACACGCCGGACAAGAACCCGCCAGGGAGCAGCCCCGGTTCGAGCCGTACCCCCGATCCGTCGTTCAGCATCCCGACCGCACTGCCCACCAAACTTCCCACGTTGCCGTCCCGGCTCCCCACCAAACTCCCGTCCGGGTTCCCCACGGAGCTGCCGAGCGAGTTCCCGAGCGACCTCGAATCGCTCATCCCGCTGGCGGGCGACGCGGTGCCGTACTACATGCTGCGAACGGGCGACTGCTTCAACACCGATGCCACCCACCCCGGCCAGGCCGCCAAACGCGCGTGCGACGCTCCACACGACGCGGAAGTGGTGAAAGTGGCCGAACTCGAGGGCGGTTACGCGACGGACGCCGCTCTGAAGGACGCCGCCACCGCCCTGTGCCGCCCTGCTCTGGAACGTCAGGCGGCCGGACAGCCCGCCGACACCGTGACGGGCAGCCTGGTGCAGTATCCGGACACCGCGGGCTACCGGGTGGGCATCGACAAGGTCGCGTGCAGCCTGGCCGCCGACCTTGGCTCCGGCGCTCGCAAACTCACCGCGCCGTTGACCTGAGACTCCGGTGACCTCAAGCAGGATGCTCCATGATCGTGTGCTCCATCGACGCCAGCGCGGTCGCCGGGTCATGGGCCGCCTCTCCAGCAGGTATCCAACGGCCGCTCTGCTTCCGGTACGGCCACCATCGGCCGTCCTGCGCCAGGCGCAACTGGCGGTCCGCGCCGACCACCGTCCACCGGTTGCCCATTGCCCGCAGCGCAGGCCGCTCCTCGTCGTCCCAGGCGGAGTCGAGCGCGGCACGCGCGCGTGCGAGCCGTTCGCCCTCGACCGTCCACGCCTCCTCGAGGACCGACAACGCGGCCGCACCACCGAGCCGCCAGGCACGGACGGCCGCCGCCAACTGCTCCCGGCTGCGCCCCGATCCCTCGGCGAGCCGGTCGGAGACGGTCTGCGAACAGCCGTTCGCCGCCAGCCGGACCGCGTCCTGGCCCACTGTCAGCTCGGCCTCGAGCGCGCGCTGTTCATGGCCGGGTTCGAGCGCCTCGGCGAGCAGCCGATGCGCCTCTACGGCTGTGCGCGTGACCAGGAACTGCAGGGCGTCCGGATCGACCCCGGGCGCGGGCGGGACCTCGGTGTCCAGAGCCGGTGGTGTCCCGGGTGCGTCGGGCAGCCGGGTCAGGGCGGGCGGTGAAGGCAGGAGGGCTTCGTACGCGAAGGCCTCGGCCGCGTCCACGCCCTCCGGCTCAGTGGACCCGACCGGGGGAGCGGTGCCACGGCTCTGTATGTCGTCCAACAGGGCACGCTCGCCGCGTCCGCGCATCAGCAGCAGAACGAAGGGGTCCTGGTCCAGCAGCCGCGCGACCTGGTAGCAGAGTGCCGCCGTATGGCCGCAGTGGTCCCAGGCACCGCAGTCGCACTCCGGCTCCAGATCACCCATGCCGGGCAGGAGGTCGACTCCGGCGGCCGCGGAGTCCTCCACCAGGTATGGGGGCATGTCCCGGTCCAGCAGAGCCGCGATGTGGCCGGCCCGCTCGACGGCCATGTCCACGAAACGGTCCCACTGTTCGTCGGACAGCTCCTGCAGCAGGACGTCGGAACGATGCGCGGTGCGATCCCTGTCCTGGACGACGGCGGTGATGCGTCCCGGCCGCACGGACACGGCGCCCACGGCTCCCGCACGTGCGAGCCGCCGGCCCGCCCGCACCTGTTCGGAGTCCAGCGCGGCGTCCTCCAGCGACTTCAGCCAGGCACGCCCCCACCACGTCTCCGCGAAACCGCGCCCCCGTGACGGAGGCAGCGCGGCGAAGGTGCGCTCCGTATCGGCGCCGGACGTGCCCAGTTCGTGTACGTCTACGTCTACGTCTACGTCTCCGTCTCCGTCGTGGCCGTGACCGCCACCGGCGTCACCGCTGTGCTGCCGGCCTCGTTCGTAGTGGTCCCGGTCTTTGCGGTTCATCGCGCTTCCCCTCGCAGTCGCACCAGGTCGGCCAGTTCGGTGTCCGTCAGTTCCGTCAGCGCCGCATCCCCGGAGCCGAGGACCGCGTCCGCCAGTGCCCGCTTACGTGTCAGCATCTCGGCGATGCGGTCCTCGATCGTGCCCTCGGCGATCAGCCGGTGCACCTGCACGGACCGGTTCTGGCCGATGCGGTACGCGCGGTCCGTGGCCTGGGCCTCGACGGCGGGATTCCACCAGCGGTCGTAGTGCACGACGTGTTCGGCCCTTGTCAGGTTCAGGCCGGTGCCCGCGGCTTTCAACGAGAGCAGGAAGACGGGTACTTCGCCCTCCTGGAAACGCTCCACCATGGCCTCGCGTTCCGCGACGGGCGTCCCGCCGTGCAGAAACTGGGTGGGTACCCCGCGGGACGCCAGATGCTGTTCCAGGAGCCGAGCCATCCGCACGTACTGGGTGAAGACCAGAACGCTCGCCCCCTCGGAGAGGATGGTGTCGAGCAGTTCGTCCAGCAGTTCCAGTTTTCCGGAGCGTCCCGCGATCTTCGGCTGGTCCTCCTTGAGGAACTGCGCCGGATGATTGCAGATCTGCTTCAGACCGGTCAGCAGCTTCACGATCAGTCCACGCCGGGCCATGCTGTCGGCGCCCGAGATCTCCGCCAGCGTCTCCCGCACCACGGCCTCGTACAGCCCCGTCTGCTCCTTGGTGAGCGACACGGCGCGGTCGGTCTCCGTCTTCGGCGGCAGCTCGGGGGCGATACCGGGGTCCGATTTGTGCCGACGCAACAGGAAGGGGCGGACGAGCCGGGCCAGACGCTCCGCGGCGGCCGGGTCCTGGCCGCCCTCGACGGACTGCGCGTAGCGCGAGCGGAAGGTGCCGAGCCGACCCAGCAGCCCCGGCGTCGTCCAGTCGAGAATCGCCCACAGCTCTGACAGGTTGTTCTCCACCGGGGTGCCGGTGAGCGCCACGCGCGCGCGTGCGCCGATGGAACGCAGCTCCCGGGCCGTCTCGGAGTACGGGTTCTTGACGTGCTGTGCCTCGTCCGCCACCACCATGCCCCACGAGGTCGCGGCCAGCTGTCGCGCGTCCAGCCGCATCGTGCCGTACGTGGTGAGCACGAACTCTCCGTCGGCCAGGGCCTCCAGACTCCGCCGCGCCCCATGGAAGCGGCGCACGGGTGTACCGGGCGCGAACCGCTCGATCTCGCGCTGCCAGTTGCCCATCAGGGAGGTCGGGCAGACCACGAGGGTGGGCCCCGCTGCCGACTCCTCGGTCTGCCGGTGCAGATGCAGCGCGATCAGTGTGATCGTCTTGCCGAGGCCCATGTCGTCGGCCAGACAGCAGCCGAGACCGAGTGACGTCATCCGGGCGAGCCAGTTCAGGCCCCGCAGCTGGTAGTCGCGCAGCGTGGCGGCGAGGGCCGCCGGCTGGCCGACCGGGTCCTGCGCCTCCGGGTCCGAAATACGGTCCCGCAGGCTCGCCAGCCACCCGGTGGGCCGTACCTGAATCCGGTGGCCGTCGACCTCCGTGGAGCCCGTCAGGGCGGCGCTGAGAGCGTCGACCGGTGTGAGCTTGCGGTCCTGCTGGGCATGGGCGCGGCGGACTTCCCGGGGGTCGACGAGGACCCACTGGTCGCGCAGCCGCACCACAGGGCGGTTCGCCTCGGCGAGTCGGTCCAGCTCCTCGCGCGTGAGCTGCTGGTCGCCCAGTGCGAACGACCAGTTGAAGGTGAGCAGTGCGTCGGCGGACAGGAACGACGGCGTGTCCGAAGAAGTTCTCCCGGTGCCGGCACCGGTGTCGTCATCGGGTGGGCCGACGACCGCGCGGGCCGTCAGTTTGCGGGCCAGTTCCTTGGGCCAGTGCACCTCGACCCCGGCGGCGAAGAGGGCGCGGGCGCCTTCCCCGAGCAGTTCGGTGACCTCTTCGGCGGCCAGTTCGACCGCGTCCGGCACGGTCGCCGACAGCAGGGGGCTGAGCGGCGGCCAGGCGCGAGCAGCGCGACGCAGCGCGAGCAGGGCGTCCATACGCGCGCGCGTGCCGAAGGAGCCGCCGGGAGCGCCGGTCCCGGCCCAGACGTCGACCGCGTCCGCGACAAGCCCGGGCTCACTCACACTGTGCACCTGAAGCACGGCCCTGAACCTCGGGGCATTCTCCTCCGGCCCGTACGCATCCAGCCCCGGCACCTCGACGCGCAGCGAGATCCGTACGCCCGCGTCGTGCCCGGCGGCGACCTCCGCGGCCCACGCGCGCTGCTCGGGCATGTGCTGGGGTTCCCGCGCCGCGTAGGCGGCTCCGCCCGCGGCGAGTGACGCGGCGGGGGAGCGGGGCAGTGCGTCGGCCACCGCGTCCAGGAAGGCGCGCAGCAGCCGCTCCGGGTCGGGCAGCATCGGTGGCTCCGTCCCCTCCGGACCCCCCAACGGCACGGCATGTGCGTCCGGGGGCATCGCGGCGGCGAGTTCACGGACGCGCTCCACGTCCGGCGCCGTCAGCGGACCGGCCCGCCAGGCGTCGTGGTTCCCCGCGGAGAGGCCGGGCAACAGCAGCCCTCGCGCGACCAGTTGCAGGGCCAGCACGGCAGCCGAACCCCAGAACGCCGTCGCCCGATGGGCCTGCGCGGCGGCACGCGCCCGCGTGAGGACCGGCAATGCCGCGCGCACCGGAAGCAGCACAGCGGGCACCCGGGTCCGCTCGACGCCGTATTCGGTCGCCGCCACCACGGTCAGGTCGTCGACGGTTCCGGCGGCCACTGCGGGCGGGGTCTCGCCGGGCCGCCAGAACGCCACCCGACCGGCGCGGGCCGGATCACCGGGCAGGAACACGGCACGGCAGCCGGCCAGTTCGGAGATCTCGGACGTTGTTGCCGCAGGAATCCTCTGCACAGCGATGGCATTCCTCAAATTTGACTACTGGGTTCGAGTCGCCGAGGGTACAGCATGGTGGCCGCCTTCCTGGCGAGCCGAGCGGCATTCCAGGTCACGCTGGTGGGAGAGCCCTCAGGGGCGAGTAGGGGTCGCTTCTCAGGGACGTCTCAGGGTCGCGATCCGGAACCGTGAAAGGCGCGGGCCCGTTTTTCACAGCAGAGAGCGGCACTGGCCGCGAAGGAGGCGACACTCATGTCGAGGAACGCGAAGATCGCCGCAGGGGGCGTGGCAGCCGGGCTCATCCTGTTGATCTGGCTGCCCTGGTGGGCAGCGCTGCTGATAGTGCTGGGAGTTCCGGCCGCCGCCTATTTCACGCTTGACCCCGCTCAGCGGCGCAGGCTGCGTCGCGTCACCCGTAAGGAGATAGGCCGCTGAGGCGCCGCCGTCCGGCGTCGAGAGCATCCCCCTCGGCCTGACGACCCGCTCGGCTCGCAAGGGCCATCAGCGTCGTGCCTTTCGCCAGCCGGAAGCACGATCCGGGCGGCGTCCGTCGGCGGGGCTCAGTTCGGACGTACCGCCATTTTGTCGAGTGCCTCGAGAAGTCCGGGCAGCTCCGGGCCCCGGCCCACCGGCAGCACCTCTCCGGGCTCCTCGTCGAGCAGCACGAAGGCGATGTCGTCGGTCCTGGCAACCATCGACCAGCCGGGACCGTCGGCGCGCAGTGTCCGCGCGTCGCCCGGAGCGAAGGAGGAACGGACCCGGCCGAGGGGCGGAGGGGTCTCCACGTACGCGCGTGCCTCCGCGAGAACACGCCGGATGCCGGCCCGGGGCCGGTTCACCTTGGCATCGGTCTGACTTGGGGCGTCCGCTGTCTGGGCCACGCGGTCCTCGGACAGGGGCGCGCCGTCCTCGGCGGTGGTTGCGGTGCCCCGGGCGTGATCGGTGTCGTCGCCGACCGGGACCGGCTCGCTCGCGGGCGTCGGCGGCCTGCCGCCCGGAGGGCTGAAGTCCTCGTCGCTGAGCTGCTCACGCCAGATCGCCCACTGGAGTGCGATCTCGTCCGCGCCCAGACGCCGCTGCGCCGGGCCCCACGCCGTGGTGTCCGGGGGAGCGAGCGGCGGCAGGTCGGTGAGTTCGGGGCCCGGGTCGTGCGGAGCGGGCACATCGGGAGCCGCGACGGCGACGGCCAGCGGCCAGCCGGGCAGGGCCGCGACAACCGTGTGTTCCTCCGGCGACAGCTCGTACTCCATGCCGCAGTCCCACGACGCGATCGCGACCGCGACCAGGGAGACGTCGTCGATGACCACCGTCCACCGCGCGCCGTCGCCGTCCTGGCCGAGGACGAGCCCGTAACCGTCGACGAAAGGCGCGAGGCCGAGCGCCGCACATGCCTCCGGATAGTCGTCGCCCAGCACGCTCGGGAACTGCGCGGGCGTCAGCAGCACCGCCGTGAGCACATACAGCGCGTCGTCCGCGGTGGCGACGGCCCCCTCGTCCGTCTCTGCCATCCCAGCCTCCCCTTCGGATCGTCCGTCGGCGCGCACCCTATTCCGAGCGGAAGGCCGTTGTCACGAGTCCCACCCCACCCGGAGCTGCTGCTTTCTGCCGGACAGGGAGGGAATCGACCGGATGTACCCGCTTCGCTCAGGCCGCGGGCAGACCGAGGAGTTCCCGGGCCACCGTCCGCGGCGACTCGTCGCGCTCCCTGGCCCACGCGATGACAGCACGGCACGCCAGTTCGTTCACCCCGAACGACAGCGCCTCCGGAGACACCCAGGCCACGGCCTCGTCCATCCGATCCTGGTCGTCCTCCGCGCACGCCGACACATACACCGCGGCGGCCTCGAAAAGGTTGTGGTGACGCTTCTCCCGCCCCGTGCCCTCTTCCGAGCGCCAGAAATGGAGAAATCTGGTGAACGATTTATGGATACCGCCGAACATGCCGACCGCCCTTCCCCCTGTGTGGATGCCACGGTTGATCGTTCATCTGCTGCTTTCCAACGTAGAGTCGGAGCTCCGGCGGCAGAAGAGGGCCCATGCGGTACGGCGTTCCGCACGCCCATGACCGCGCCGGTCACGGCAGTCGTACGGCCAGTGCCTGAAACCGTCGGTCCTCGTCCACGTACGACGTCATGTGCCATCCGGCACCGGCCAGCAGCGGACCGAGAACAGCCTCCGCGCGCAGGTCGTCCGGGGTGATCCGGCGGCCCTGACGGGCAGCCAGCGCGGCCCTGCCGATCGGGTGGAACAGCGCCAGGGTGCCGCCGGGGCGTACCACGCGCGCGAGTTCACGAAGATTCGCGGCCGGATGCGGCAGGTGCGCGATCAGCCCCGCCGCGAACACCGCGTCGAGGCACTCCGACCGCAGAGGCAGGGCGGCCGCGTCGGCCAGCAACAGGTGGCCGTCGACGCCCCGTCCGGCGCGTACCGCGGCCTCCAGCATGGCCGGGGTCAGATCCGCGCCCAGGACCACTCCGGAGGGCCCCACGGCGGCCCGCAGCGGCGTCAGGGCCCGCCCGGTGCCGCAGCCCGCGTCCAGCACCCGGGCCCCCTCGCGCAGGCCCAGTTCGGCAACCGTGGCGGCGTAGGCGGGCCCGTCGTCGGGGAACCGGCGGTCCCAGTCGGCGGCGCGGGCGGAGAAGAAGTCCTGCACCTGTGTGTGGTCGGCTGTGCGGTCGTCGCTCATGATCCGCATGATCCCGCACAGACGAGAAGGACCCCACTGCGCACACGTTCGAGCTGGACGCGATCGTTCAGGCGCAGTTCCCTGCCATATTTCACTACCTTTCGAAATGCGCCCCCTTCGTGCGACCGTGCCCCCACTAGCGTCCCGTGGTCATGGGACACCTGGACCACGCCGCCTTCGGCTGGCTGACCCCCGTACTGTCATATGTGATGGCCTGCATAGGCGCCGCCCTCGGGCTGCGCTGCACGGTCCGTGCGCTCGGCGCGGCCGGGCGCTCGCGCCGCAACTGGCTCCTCACCGCGGCCTCCGCGCTCGGCACCGGCATCTGGACCATGCACTTCGTGGCCATGCTCGGCTTCAGTGTCGGCGGCACCGACATCCGCTACGACGTGCCGCTGACCATTCTCAGCCTCCTCGTCGCCGTGGCCGTCGTCTCCGCCGGAGTGTTCGCCGTCGGCTACGGGCGCGACCGCGCCCGCGCCCTGTTCGTCGGAGGGCTCACCACCGGGCTGGGCGTGGCGAGCATGCACTACCTCGGCATGGCCGCGGTACGGCTGCACGGCGAGGTGACCTACGACCCGGTGCGCGTCGCACTCTCCGTGGTGATCGCCGTCGTCGCAGCCACCGCTGCCCTGTGGGCGGCGCTGAACATCAAGTCGCCCATCGCGGTGACGGTCGCCTCACTCGTGATGGGGGCGGCCGTCAGCAGCATGCACTACACCGCGATGTTCGCCGTAAATGTGGACGTCGCGCCCTCCGGTGAGGTGCTGCCCGGGGCCACGGCGATGCAGTTCATCTTCCCCCTCGCCGTCGGCCTCGGGTCCTACCTCTTCCTGACCTCCGCGTTCGTCGCGCTGTCGCCGACGGCCGGCGAACGCGAGGCGTCCGCGTCCGCCCAGCGACCCGTTGAGAGCGTCACCGCCCACCAGAGCACGCACGGCCCTGCGCGGCCCGCGTGACCCGCCCCGAACCCACCATGAGCGAGGAGGCCATGCGTACACCCCGTAGGACAACCCCAGCCGCCCCCGGGACGGCGCCTTCGCCCCCGGTGCGCGGACGCCGCGCGCACGCCGGCCCGCCTGCCGACGAGGGCTCCGAAGAGTTCCCCGGAGCCCTGTCGGACGAGATACCCACGCGCGCGGGACGCTGGCGCCTACGACCGGGAACCGTCCGCGCCAAGATCGTCTGCCTGCTGATGGTGCCGGTCGTCTCGCTGCTCGCCCTGTGGGCGTACGCCACCGTCACCACGGCCCAGGACGTCGCCCGGCTGCGGCAGTTGCAGCGCGTCGACTCGCAGGTGCGTGCCCCGGTCGCCGCCGCCGTCGCCGCGCTCCAGGCCGAACGCGTGGCCGCCGTACGCCGGGCGACCAGTCCGAACGCGGTCCCGGCGGAAGACCTCAAGGCTCTCGGTGAGCGCACCGACCGGACCGTCGCGAAGCTGCGCCTCGGCGACCGCAACACCGTGGCCGACGGCGAGGAGCTGCCCGCAGGAGTGGCCGACCGCCTGGAAACCTTCGTCGTCGGTGTCGAAGAACTGAGCACTCTGCGTGCCTCGGTCCTCGAACGCCGTACGGGGTGGTCCGAGACGTACGCGCGGTACACCAGCGCCATCTCGGCGGCCTTCGCCGTGCGCGGCGCGCTCACCGGCATCCAGGACGCCGAAGTGGGCTCCGACGCGCGCGTGCTGCTCGAATTCTCCCGTGCGGGAGAGGCATTGGCCCAGGAGGACGCGGTACTCGCCGGGGCGCGGCTCGCGGGGCGCCTCGACGGACAGCGGCTGAGGCTGTTCACCGGGGCCGTCGACACCCGCCGAACCCTCCTCGAAGCCACCGCCTCGGACCTGCGCGGCCCGGAACGAGTGACCTGGCGAAACCTCGCGGCGGACAGCGGGTACGCCACTCTGGCCGCCGTTGAGGACAGGGTTCTCGCCACGCGCCCGGGCGTCAGGGCGATCACCGCAGCGCCAGAATCCACCTGGGCCAAGGCGCACACCCGCGTGCAGGGCGGCATGCGGGCCATCGAGGCGGACGCGGGCCACGACGTCGCGGACCGGGCCGACCCCTTCACCCGAGGCCTGCTCACCCCGGCCGGCGCGGCCGTGCTGTTCGGCCTCGCCGCCGTCGCCGCGTCCCTGGTGATCTCCGTACGCATTGGACGCGGCCTCGTCGTCGAGCTGGTGAGCCTACGCAACAGCGCTCTGGAGATCGCCCGCCACAAGCTTCCGCAGGCCATGCTGAAGCTGCGGGCGGGAGAGGAGATCGACATCCGGGCCGAGGCACCTCCCGGACCGCCCGCCGAGGACGAGACCGAACAGGTCGCGGAGGCACTGGGCACGGTGCACCGCGCCGCCCTGCGCGCCGCCGTGGAACGCGCGGAACTGGCCAGCGGCATCTCCGGTGTCTTCGTCAACCTCGCGCGCCGCAGCCAGGTCCTCGTACACCGCCAACTGAGCCTCCTCGACAGCATGGAGCGCAGGTCCGACGACCCGAACGAACTCTCCGACCTGTTCAGGCTCGACCACCTCACCACCCGCATGCGGCGGCACGCGGAGAGCCTGATCATCCTTTCCGGAGCGGCACCCGGCCGCGCCTGGCGCATGCCGGTCTCCCTGACGAACGTGGTCCGGGCCGCCGTCTCCGAAGTCGAGGACTACGCGCGCGTGGAGGTACGTCAGTTCCCCGAGGCATCGGTCGAGGGCACCGCGGTCGCCGACCTCACACACCTCCTGGCGGAGATCGTCGAGAACGCGGCCCAGTTCTCACCCCCGCACACCAGGGTGCGCATCACCGGTGAGCCGGTCGGCAACGGCTACGCCGTGGAGGTCGAGGACCGGGGACTCGGGATGGGCAAGGAGACCCTGGCCGAAGCCAACCGCCGCATCGAACAGTCCGAGGCCCTCGACCTGTTCGACAGCGACCGGCTCGGCCTCTTCGTGGTCAGCAGGCTCGCCGCCCGCCACGACATCAAGGTGCACCTGCGGACTTCGCCCTACGGCGGCACCACCGCGGTCGTGCTGTTGCCCAAGGCACTGCTGCACAGCGGCGCGGCGGACCGTTCGCCCCGCGCCGCTGTGGACCGGGAGCGAGCCGTCGAACGCGAATACGCGCGCGTGCCCGCTGCCGCCGCCCCGCCCCAGGAACCGGTCCAAGCACCGGTCCAGGCACCGGCGGACCGCCCCGCGCTGGTCGCCCCCGCGCAGGCATCGGCGGAGACCGCCTACGAAAACCCGCCGCCGGGAGTGACCTCCCTGCGGCTGCACCGTCCGCCCGACGACGCCGGCGACGACGGGGAGTCCGACGACCTCCCGCGACGCGTCAGGCAGGCGCACCTCGCCCCCCAACTGCGCGAACAGCGCCCCGAGGAGCCGACCCGCCCGCCGGGCTCCCGCAGCGAGGACAAGCGCACCCCCGAGGCCGTACGGGACCGCATGGCGGCCTACCACGACGGCTGGGTGCGCGGCGGCGGCAGGTCACCCGGCCGCGGAGCCGGACCGGGCGCCAAGACCGGCAGAGACAGCAGCGAAGGAGACCGCTCATGATCAAGGACCCGAGCACGAGGGCCGAGCGGCGGTCCGGCGAACTCGACTGGCTGCTGGACGACCTGGTCCTGCGCGTCAGCGAGGTGCGACACGCCGTGGTGCTGTCCAACGACGGACTCGCGGTGGGGGCCTCCACCGATCTCCAGCGTGAGGACGCGGAGCACCTCGCCGCCGTCGCCTCCGGCTTCCACAGCCTGGCCAAGGGCGCCGGCCGGCACTTCGGCGCCGGTGGCGTGCGCCAGACCATGGTGGAGATGGACGACGGCTTCCTGTTCGTCGCCGCCGCAGGCGACGGCTCCTGCCTCGCCCTGCTCACCGCCGTGACCGCCGACATAGGTCTCGTGGCTTACGAGATGGCACGGCTGGTGAAGCGAGTGGGCGAGCATCTCCGCACGGCGCCGCGAGCAGCGGCGCGCCCGCCCGCCGCCGGATGAGGCGAGAGGGCGGTCCGCGCAGATGACCGAGGACATGACAGGTACCCCGCAGGAGCCGGGCAGCCAGTGGTACGACAACGAGGCCGGGCCCCTCGTCCGCCCGTACGCCATGACGGGCGGACGCACCAGACCCGGCCCCACAGGGGTGCGCTTCGACCTGATCGCGCTCGTCACGCTGGACACGGGCGCGCCCGCCATGGACGACGACACCGCGCTCGGACCCGAGCACCGGGCCCTGATCGACCTCTGCCGCACGGAGACGCAGTCCGTCGCCGAACTCTCGGCGGGCGCGGACCTTCCCGTAGGGGTCGTGCGGGTGTTGCTCGGTGACCTTCTGGAGCTGGGATGCGTCACCGTCAGCCGGCCGGTACCGCCAGCGCAGCTGCCCGACGAACGCATTCTGCGAGAGGTGATCGAAGGGCTGAGGGCGCTGTGACGAGAGACGCACAACCACCCGGACCACGCCGAGTTGTCCGGCACCCTAGAGAGAAGTGATCGATGGTCTCCGAGCACTCCGACGACACGGACGACGAAATGTCGGCTCTGGCGTTGAAGATTCTGGTCGCCGGCGGATTCGGCGTGGGCAAGACCACCCTGGTGGGCGCGGTCAGTGAGATCAGGCCGCTGCGCACCGAGGAACTGCTGAGCGAGGCAGGGCAGTTGGTGGACGACACCGACGGTGTGGACCAGAAGGTCACGACGACGGTCGCCATGGACTTCGGCCGTATCACCATCCGCTCGGGTCTCTCCCTGTACCTGTTCGGGACGCCGGGCCAGGACCGTTTCTGGTTCCTGTGGGACGAGCTGTCCCAGGGTGCCCTCGGCGCCGTCGTCCTCGCGGACACGCGGCGGCTGGAGGACTGCTTCCCCGCGGTGGACTACTTCGAGCACCGGCACATCCCGTTCGTAGTGGCCGTCAACTGCTTCGCCGGCGCCCGTTCCTACGGAGCCCCGGACGTGTCACGGGCCCTCGATCTCGACCCGGGCACGCCGGTGGTGCTCTGCGATGCCCGCGACCGGGACTCGGGCAAGGAGGTGCTGATCCGGCTGGTCGAGTACGCCGGGCGGATGCACACCGCCCGACTGCTCGACTCGGTGAGCTGATGCGCGACGTACCCGGCTGAGCGACAAGACGTCTTCCGCGCCATGAACCTGTCCTCCTTGCTCCGCGGGCGGCCGTGGGGAAGGCTGACTGACCGGATCCTTCGGCTTGGAGGACCTGCCGCACGGGGAGATCACAAACATGGCTCAGAACCAAGGACTTGGCTGGCTGCTGGACGATCTGACCGAGCGTGTCGAACACATACGACACGCCCTGGTCCTGTCGAACGACGGACTGGTGACAGGCGCCAGCACAGGACTCCGACGTGAGGATGCCGAGCATCTCGCCGCCGTGTCCTCGGGCCTGCACAGCCTGGCGAAAGGCTCGGGACGCCACTTCGGCGCGGGCAGGGTACGCCAGACGATGATCGAGTTCGACGACGCGGTGCTGTTCGTCACGGCGGCCGGCACCGGCAGCTGTCTGTGCGTGCTCGGGGCCGCGGAGGCCGATATCGGCCAGATCGCCTACGAGATGACACTGCTCGTCAACCGGGTCGGCGAACACCTCGACGTGGATGCCAGGCAGCCCGAGCACATTCCTACCTCGGACTCCTGACCTGCGGAAATGGTGCCCCGGCGGAAGTTATCCACAGGCCTGAACCGCCGGGCGCCGAACCGGCTACGGTTTTTCCCGAGGCCGGCGCACACGGCGCGGGCCCATCCACTCCACGGGGGAGACCGACCATGTCCGCCACCGGCATCACCCAACCCACCCGGACCGCCGTCGTCGCACCGGCCACCAGCACGCTGCCCAACCCCAGGTCTCCCGGGACACCGGGCACTCCCAATCCGCCTCTCGCGATGAGCCGTGCCGCACGCGAACTGGGTCTGAAACGCCGCGAGTTCGAACTGGCAGTACATCTCGGGTGTGTCCGGACCGTTCCGGACGAAGGAGGCGGCGGCCGACGCGTCGGCCGCGACGAGATCGACCGGCTGCGCCACGACCGACGATTCCCCGAAACCCTGCGCGAACGCGTCCGAGCGGTAGGCACGGCGGAGGGCGCGAAGCTCATGGATGTGGCTCCCACCCGGTTCACGCGCCTCGCGCGGCTGGGACTCGTGACGCCGGTGAACTTCTATCTCAACCGCTACCGGGCGGTGGTCTGGCTGTATCTCGCCGACGAACTACGGCAGTTCGCGGCAGCCAAGGAGACCGTTCCTCTGTTGACCGGCCGTACGCCTCCGAGGTTGCGGGACCAACTCGAGGCAGGACTTGACCTCAGGCCCCGCAACTGGCGAGGACGACAACTGGGATTTCTGCTCCGGCCGACCGACGATCCATGGGCGCGAGCAGCGGTCGTGGCATCCTTCCTCGAACCCTCCCAGGTCGCGGACATCGTCAAAGACCCTTACGAACGTGCCCACTTGAACCGCTTTTGGCCGCAGCGGCCGGCCCACGGCGTCCCGGGCTCGCCTGCCGCACGACTGGCCGAACGGATCATGACGGCGGACGACCCGGACGAGATCGGCTGGCTCCGGGCGGACCTGACCAAAACCCTCGCCGAGGCCCGCGACCACCAGGCCGCTCCGCGCCCCAGGTCGGAACAGGCCCCGCCCTGCTACCAAGGCCTCGAACCGGAGAACGCCGTAGCCGCGCCCCCGCAGCAGGAGAGCCGCCTCAAGACATCCGCGCAACCCGAAGGCGAGCAACCCGGGACACGCGAGCGACATGAGGCACCCGAGCGAACCCGCGGCCTGCTGAGCCGACTGCGTGCCAGAAAGACACGACCCGCGCGGGACCGCAGGCGCGCCGCGCGAGTCTGAACCGCAGGACTTTTCAGGGCAGCTTCCGGAACAGCCCCTCCTGGACGACGGAGACGAGCAGCCTGCCCTCGACGTCGTAGATCCGGCCGCGGGCCAGACCGCGCCCGCCCGTGGCGATGGGCGACTCCTGGTCGTACAGGAACCACTCGTCGGCGCGGAACGGACGGTGAAACCACATGGCGTGGTCCAACGAGGCCATGTCGAAGGTCCGCGGGCCGAACAGGGGCTCCACGGGGAGCCGGACGGCGTCAAGCAGCGTCATGTCGCTGGCGTACGTCAGCGCACAGGTGTGGACGAGCGGGTCGTCCCCCAGCGGGCCGACCGTGCGCATCCACACCGCGCTGCGCGGCTCCAACTGCTGGACCTCCTCGGTGGTCCAGAGCAATCGGTCCACATAGCGGATGTCGAAGGGCTGACGGCGCGCCATACGCTCGAAGTGCTCGGGCAGCGTGCCGAGATGCTCCTTGATCTCCTGGGTGACGTTCGGGAGGGACTCCGGATCGGGGACCTTCCGGGCCGGCGGCAGCTGATGTTCGAAGCTGCCTTCCTCTGGCTTGTGAAAGGAGGCGGTGAGATTGAAGATCGTGCGGCCCTGCTGCACGGCCGTGACCCGCCGGGTCGTGAACGACCGGCCGTCCCGGACCCGTTCGACCTGGTACACGATCGGCACGCCCGGGCGGCCCGGGCGCAGGAAGTACGCGTGCAGCGAGTGCACCGGACGCTCGCCGTCCGTGGTGCGACCGGCGGCGACCAGCGCCTGGCCGGCGACCTGCCCGCCGAAGACCCGCTGGAGGGATTCCTCGGGGCTTCGGCCCCGGAAGATGTTGACCTCGATCTGCTCCAGGTCCAGCAGGTCGACGAGTCTCTCGGCTGCGTTCGTCATGGGTGTGATTCTCCTGTGCTCACAGCTGCCCGACGTCGGTGACCTTGACCACTGCACGGCCCTCCGCGTCGGAGGCCACGAGGTCGACCTCCGCGCTGATGCCCCAGTCGTGGTCCCCGTTCGGGTCGGCGAAGATCTGCCGGACGCGCCACAGCCTGTTCTGTGGCTCCTCCTCGATGATCAGCAGCCGGGGGCCGCGGGCGTCGGGGCCGGTGCCGAGGTCCTCGTACTCGTCCCAGTACTTGTCCATTGCCTCGCCCCACGCGTCCGCGTCCCAGCCGGCCTCCGCGTCCAGCTCACCCAGCTCGTTCACCTGGTCGAGCGCGGCCAGCTCGACGCGGCGGAACATGGCGTTGCGGACGAGGACCCGGAAGGCACGCGCGTTGGCCGTGACCGGCTTGACCTGGTCGGCCTTC
The DNA here is from genome assembly GCF_040644035.1 of Streptomyces sp. NPDC047042. Lineage (NCBI taxonomy): Bacteria > Bacillati > Actinomycetota > Actinomycetes > Kitasatosporales > Streptomycetaceae > Streptomyces > Streptomyces sp. NPDC047042. The sequence continues at coordinate 223,178 of NZ_JBEYVP010000009.1, forward strand.
TCCTGGGCCTCCTCGGCGGTCACCACCTCCGGATTGGCGAGCTGCTCCCACTCGTCGAGGAGGCTGGAGTCGACCTGGCGCACCATCTCGCCCAGCCAGGCGATCAGATCCTCCAGGTCCTCGGACTTGAGGTCGTCGGGGACGGTGTGGTCGAGGGCCTTGAAGGCGCCGGCGAGATACCGCAGCACGATGCCCTCGGTGCGGGCCAGCTCGTAGTGGGACACCAACTCGGTGAAGGACATGGCGCGTTCGTACATGTCACGGATGACGGACTTGGGGGACAGAGGATGATCGCCGACCCACGGGTGGCTCTTGCGGTACGTGTTGTAGGCGTGGGAAAGCAGTTCCTCCAACGGCTTCGGGTACGACACGTCCTGGAGGCGCTCCATGCGCTCCTCGTACTCGACGCCGTCCGCCTTCATCAACGCGACGGCCTCCCCGCGCGCCTTGTTCTGCTGGGCCGCGAGAATCTGGCGCGGGTCGTCCAGCGTGGACTCGACCACCGACACCATGTCCAGCGCGTACGACGGGGACTCCGGGTCCAGGAGCTCGAACGCGGCCAGCGCGAAGGTGGACAGGGGCTGGTTCAGGGCGAAGTCCTGCTGCAGGTCCACGGTCAGACGCACGATGCGTCCGGTCGCGTCCGGCTCGTCCAGCTTCTCGACGACACCGCCGTCAAGGAGCGAGCGGTAGATGGCGATCGCGCGCCGGATGTGCCGCAACTGCTGCTTGCGCGGCTCGTGGTTGTCCTCCAGCAGGTGCCGCATGGCGTCGAAGGCGTTGCCGGGGCGCGCGATCACCGACAGCAGCATCGTGTGGGTCACCCGGAAGCGGGAGGTCAGCGGCTCCGGATCGGAGGCGATGAGCTTCTCGAAGGTGGTGTCCGACCAGCCGACAAAACCCTCGGGTGCCTTCTTTCGAACCACCTTGCGGCGCTTCTTCGGGTCGTCGCCCGCCTTGGCGAGCGACTTCTCGTTCTCGATGACGTGCTCGGGCGCCTGCGCGACGACGAAGCCCGCCGTGTCGAAGCCCGCGCGGCCCGCCCGGCCGGCGATCTGGTGGAACTCCCGCGCGCGCAGGGTCCGTACGCGATTGCCGTCGTACTTCGTCAGGGCCGTGAACAGGACCGTGCGGATGGGCACGTTGACGCCGACGCCGAGGGTGTCCGTGCCGCAGATGACCTTCAACAGGCCCGCCTGGGCCAGCTTCTCGACCAGCCGCCGGTACTTGGGAAGCATGCCGGCATGGTGCACGCCGATGCCGTGCCGGACGTAACGGGACAGGTTCTGGCCGAACTTGGTGGTGAAGCGGAAGTTGCCGATCAGATCGGCGATCTTGTCCTTCTCCTCGCGCGTGCACATGTTGATGCTCATCAGCGCCTGCGCCCGCTCCACCGCCTGTGCCTGGGTGAAGTGCACGATGTAGACGGGCGCCTGCCTGGTCTCCAGCAGCTCCGTCAGCGTCTCGGTCATGGGCGTGAGCTTGTACTCGTACGACAGGGGGACCGGGCGGGTCGCCGAGCGGACCACCGAGGTGGGGCGGCCGGTGCGGCGGGTGAGGTCCTTCTCGAACATCGAGACGTCGCCCAGCGTCGCCGACATCAGGATGAACTGCGCCTGCGGCAGCTCCAGGATGGGGATCTGCCAGGCCCAGCCGCGGTCGGCCTCGGCGTAGAAGTGGAACTCGTCCATCACCACCTGGCCGACATCCGCCTGCTTGCCGTCGCGCAGCGCGATGGACGCCAGCACCTCGGCCGTGCAGCAGATGACGGGGGCATCGGAGTTGACGGACGCGTCGCCGGTCAGCATGCCGACGTTCTCCGTGCCGAAGATCTTGCACAGCTCGAAGAACTTCTCGGAGACCAGCGCCTTGATCGGCGCCGTGTAGAAGGTGACCTCGTCACGGGCCAGCGCGGCGAAGTGCGCACCCGCCGCGATCATGCTCTTGCCGGAGCCGGTGGGCGTGGACACGATCACGTTCGCGCCGGAGACGGCCTCGATCAGCGCCTCCTCCTGGTGCGGGTAGAGCGTGAGACCGCGCTCCTGGGCCCACGACTCGAAGGCTTCGTAGAGGGCGTCGGGGTCTGCGGTCTGCGGCAGCTGATCGATGAGGGTCACGCCCCCATCTTGCCTGCGATCCCAGGTGAAGGGGGAATCGGATGCCCGTCCGAAGATCACGGCCGCTACGCTGTGTCGCCGACGGAGCGTCAGCGCACCCGGTCAACTGGACAGCGGCGTACGAGGAATAGGGCGGGAAACGGCCATGATGGGACCAGCACACTCACTCTCGGGGGCCGCTGCCTGGCTCGGGGTCGGAGCCGCCGCGGCCGCGGCGGGCAAGCCGATGCCCTGGCCGGTCGTCCTGGTCGGTGCCCTGATCTGCGCCGGTGCCGCACTCGCTCCGGACCTCGACCACAAGGCGGCGACGATCTCGCGTGCCTTCGGACCGATCTCTCGCGGACTGTGCGAGATCGTCGACAAGCTGTCCTACGCCGTCTACAAGGCGACGAAGAAGCAGGGCGACCCGCGCCGGTCGGGCGGGCACCGGACACTGACCCACACCTGGCTGTGGGCGGTCCTGATCGGTGCGGGCGCCTCCGCCCTCGCGATCACCGGCGGCCGCTGGGCCGTCCTGGCACTCCTTTTCGTGCACATCGTGCTCGCCATCGAAGGCCTGCTGTGGCGGGCGACCCGCGGCTCCAGCGCCGACATCCTGGTCTGGCTGCTCGCCGCGACCAGTGCCTGGATCCTGGCGGGTGTGCTGGACAAGCCGGGCAACGGCTCGGACTGGCTGTTCACCGACCCGGGGCAGCAGTATCTGTGGCTCGGGCTGCCGATCGTGCTGGGCGCGCTGGTACACGACATCGGGGACGCGTTGACGGTGTCCGGCTGCCCGGTGCTGTGGCCCATCCCGATCGGCCGCAAGCGCTGGTACCCGGTCGGTCCGCCGAAGGCCCTGCGATTCCGGGCCGGCAGCTGGGTCGAGCTGAAGGTGCTCATGCCGGCGTTCATGCTGCTCGGGGGAGTGGGCTGCGCGGCGGCGCTCAACTTCATCTGACGCCGACTGCCGGGACGGCCGTCTCGGCTGCGGCCGGCTCAGCCCTGGACGTCCCCACCGCCGTAGCGCCGTTCGAAGGCGGCGACGCGGCCCTCGGTGTCCACCGTCCGGGCCTTGCCGGTGTAGAACGGGTGGCTCTCCGAGGAGATCTCCACATCCACGACCGGGTAGGTCTCGCCGTCGTCCCACTCGATGGTCTGCTCGCTCGTCGCGGTGGACCGGGTCAGGAAGGCGTATCCGGCGGCCCGGTCCCGAAAGACGACCGGTTGGTAGGCCGGCTGCTTGTCCTGCTGCATGCGCGTACTCCTTGGTCGAACCGTCGGCCCCGAGAGGCCTTTGCTTCAGGCGGACGGTCAGCCGGACAGGGCGTCCTCGTCGACGATGTGCATCGCGGCCTCCTCCGCGGAGGCCGCGGCGCCGTCGATGCCCACGTCGGTGGCGATCAGCCCGCTCTCCTCGTCCTCGTGCGCGCCCTCGTTGGGAGCTACCAGTCGGCCGGAGCGGGCGGCGCCCACCTCGTTGTCCAGCGGCTCGCCGTCCGTGCCCGCGCAGTCGCCGATGCCGTCGCCGTCCGATGCCGAGATGTCCGGCAGCTCCTCGGCGAGGCGTTGGTCCAGGGTCTCGCCCTGTCTGCGCTCCGCCGCCGTCACACCGGTGCGTTCGACTGCCCAGGGCCGGTCCGGAGGGGACCAGCCACGGTCGAGAGGGTCGTCGACCCCGTCGGTGACCAGGGTGTCCTCGGCGTCCAGGAGGCCCGCGTCGTCCTGGACCTCGGATCCGTCGGGCTGGTAGACGTCGTCTCCCCATCCCTCGTCACTGTCCACGGGTACCTCCAGGTGGGTGCGGACCGACCCCGGCGCCGCCCACAGGAGCGGGCAGCCGCCTCCAGCGTTCCACCCGCCGACGGGACCGCGCAACGGGACGAGGCCGACCAGGCCCCGCCCCGCTGTCCGATCACCGCTGTGTCACCCGTGCCACGACCGCCACAGCGCCGCGTACGCCCCGTCCGCCGCGACCAGCTCGCCATGGCTGCCGAGCTCACTGATCCGGCCGTTCTCCACGACGGCGATGACGTCCGCGTCATGCGCCGTGTGCAACCGGTGGGCGATGGCGACGACCGTACGGCCGTCCAGGACCCGGGCGAGGGACCGTTCCAGGTGGCGGGCCGCCCGGGGATCGAGGAGCGACGTCGCCTCGTCCAGGACCAGCGTGTGCGGGTCCGCCAGGACCAGCCGGGCCAGGGCGATCTGCTGGGCCTGTGCCGGGGTGAGCGCGAACCCGCCCGAGCCGACCTCGGTGTCCAGCCCCTCGTCCAGCGCGCGGGCCCAGCCATCCGCGTCGACCGCGCCCAGCGCCGCCCACAGTTCGGCGTCCCCGGCGTCCGTACGGGCCAGCAGCAGGTTGTCGCGCAGGGAGCCGACGAAGACGTGGTGTTCCTGGTTGACCAGCGCCACGTGCGAGCGAACCTCCTCGGCCGGCATCTGCGACAGCTCGGCGCCGCCCAGGGTGATGTGGCCGGTGCGGGGCGCGTAGATCCCGGCGAGCAGCCTGCCCAGGGTGGACTTGCCCGCGCCCGAGGGGCCCACCAGGGCCAGCCGGGTGCCCGGTGCGACCTCCAGGGACACCTTGCGCAGCACGTCCACGCCCTCCCGGTAGCCGAAGTGCACCCGGTCCGCGTGCACGTCCCGCCCGTCCGGGACCAGCGAGGGGTCACCCGCCGCCGGCTCGATGTCCCGGACCCCGACGAGCCGGGCCAGCGACACCTGGGCGACCTGGAGCTCGTCGTACCAGCGCAGGATGATCCCCACCGGGTCGACGAGCATCTGGGCCAGCAGCGCGCTCGTGGTCAGCTGGCCCACGTCGATCCAGTCCTGGAGCACGAAGACCCCGCCGACCATCAGCACCGAACAGAGCACCGTGACATGGGTGGCGTTGATGACCGGGAAGAGCACGCACCGCAGCCACAGCGTGTAGCGCTCCCAGGCCGTCCACTCCCTGACCCGCCGGTCCGACAGTTCGATCCGGCGGTCGCCCAGACGGTGGGCCTCGATGGTCCGCCCGGCGTCCACGGTCTCCGCGAGCACGGCGGCGACGGCCGCGTACCCGGCGGCCTCCGAGCGGTAGGCGGAGGGAGCGCGCCGGAAGTACCAGCGGCAGCCGACCACCAGCAGCGGCACCGCGAGGAGCACGGCCGGCGCGAGCGGCGGTGCCGTGACGACGAGCCCGCCGAGCAGCAGCGCGGCCCACACCACGCCGATGGCGAGCTGCGGAACCGCCTCACGCATCGCGTTGGCGAGCCGGTCGATGTCGGTCGTGATGCGGGAGAGCAGATCACCTGTGCCGGCCCGCTCCAGGACACCCGGCGGCAGCCCGACCGCCCGGACGAGGAAGTCCTCGCGCAGGTCGGCCAGCATCCGCTCGCCGAGCATCGCACCGCGCAGCCGCACCTGCCGTACGAAGACGGCCTGTACGACCAGCGCGGCGGCGAACAGGCCGACGGTGAGCTCCAGATGGAGTTCGCGGGCGTCGTCCGAGACCCGCTCGACGAGGTCGCCCAACAGGTACGGGCCGACCATCGAGGCCACCACGGCGACCGTGTTGACGGTGACCAGGAGCAGGAAGGCACGCCGGTGCCTGCGGAACAGTTCGGCCACGTAGGCGCGAACGGTCGAGGAGGCGCCGACCGGCAAGGTGCTCGCCGTGGTCGGGGCCGCCGGATCGTACGCCGGTGGCGCCACGCCGATCATGCCGTCTCTCCGATTTCCTTGAGTTCTGCGAGTTCTTCCATGTCACCGAGGTCGTCGAGATCGGGGTCGAGGGCCGTCTCGTCCTCGGTCTCGCGGGTCACCACGGCCCGGTACCGCGGGTCCTTGTGCACCAGTTCGCGGTGCACACCGACCGCGGCGACCTCGCCCTCGTGGACCAGTACCACCCGGTCCGCGTGGTCCAGGAGCAGCGGTGAGGAGGTGAACACGACCGTCGTGCGGCCGGCGCGCAACTCACTCACCCCGTCCGCGATCCGGGCCTCGGTGTGCGAGTCGACGGCCGACGTCGGTTCGTCGAGCACCAGCACCTCGGGGTCCGTGATCAGCGACCGTGCCAGCGCCAGTCGCTGGCGCTGCCCGCCCGACAGGGACCGTCCGCGCTCGGTGATCCGCGCGTCCAGCGGGTCCTCGGCGTCGAGCGACCCCTGCACGAGCGCCTCCAGCACATCCCCGCACTGCGCGGCGGCCAGCGCCGCGGCGGCGCTCACCGCACCCGAGGCGGGCACGTCGAGGAGCTCGCGCAGCGAACCGGAGAGCAGCACCGGGTCCTTGTCCTGCACGAGGACGGCCGTGCGGGTACTGGCGAGCGGCAGTTCGTCGAGCGGCACGCCGCCGAGGAGGGCCGAGGTGCCCTTCTCGGAGGGGTGGCCGCCCAGTCGCTCCGCCAGCAGACCCGCCGCGTCGGGATCGCCGCACACCACGGCGGTCAGGCGCCCGGCGGGTGCCAGCAACCCGGTCGAGGGGTCGTACAGATCACCGGTCGGCACCACGGCCTCGCGTGAACCCGCCGTGTCCGTGGCGCGCTCCAAGGACAGCACCCGCGCGGCCCGTTTCGCGGAGGGCCGGGAGAAGGAGTACGCCATGGCGATCTCCTCGAAGTGCCGCAGCGGATACGTCAGCAGCATGACCGCGCTGTACACCGTGACCAGTTCGCCGACGGTGATCCGGCCCTGCCTGGCCAGGTGCACACCGTGCCAGACGACCGCGATCATCAGCAGACCCGGCAGCAGCACCTGCACCGCCGAGATCAGTGCCCACATACGGGCGCTGCGCACGGCCGCGTGGCGCACCTCCTGCGAGGCCCGGCGGTAGCGGTCGAGGAAGAGTTCCTCGCCGCCGATGCCGCGCAGTACCCGCAGCCCCGCGACGGTGTCCGAGGCCAGTTCGGTCGCACGGCCCGCCTTCTCGCGCTGGAAGTCGGCGCGTCGGGTGGCCCGGGGCAGCAGCGGCAGCACGGCGAGCGCCAGGACCGGGACACCCACGGCGACGACGATGCCCAGGGCGGGCTGGTAGACGTACAGGCCGACGCAGACCAGGACGACGGTCATGGCGGCGGCGGTGAACCGGGAGAGGGCCTCGACGAACCAGCCGATCTTCTCCACGTCCCCGGTGGAGACGGCGACGATCTCACCGGCCGCGACCCGTCGGGTGAGGGCCGAGCCCAGCTGGGCGGTCCTGCGGGCGAGGAGCTGCTGGACGCGGGCGGCGGCCGTGATCCAGTTGGTGACCGCGGCCCGGTGCAGCATGCTGTCGCCGAGTGCGATGGCCCCACCGCACAGCACCATCAGCCCGCCCGCGAGGGCGAGCCGGCCGCCCGAGCGGTCGACGACGGCCTGGACGGCGAACCCGACGCCGAACGGCAGTCCGGACACGGCCACGAAGTGCAGCAGTCCCCAGGCGAGAGAGGTGATCTGACCGCCGAGCTGGTTGCGGAAGAGCCAGTACAGGAATCTGGGGCCCGAGCGCGCGTCCGGCTCACCAGGGTCGGGGTACGGAAGGTCTTGGATCTTCATGACGTCCCAGTGGCTCGCATCTCGCATGAGGGGGTGGTTTCGGGGGTGACAGTGGGGGGTTACCAGAGGCCGGGAGGCCTACAACGGGCCGTGAAAGGTTCGCGTCACAGCGTGGCCGAAGGCAAACGGTTTTCCGGCAAGAGGCGTGGATTCGGCCCGATTGGCGGTTGATCGCCTCATTGCCGTGCGGGGCCGACTGCCCGTAGAACACCGGCCATGAGAAGCCGGATCATCATGTCCATGCTTGCCGGAGCGACCCTCGTGGCGAGCACCCTCCTCGGGGCGGGACCCGCCCAGTCGGCAGCGGCAGCGGGGGCCGCCCGGACGGTCGACGTGCCCGCCGAGTTCGGCACCGACTGGCACGACCCGGTCACCGCCGCCCCGCCCGTCACCAGGCCCGTCGGCACCCCGTCCTGCGAAGTCACCGTCGCCGAGGCCCAGTTCAAGGACTTCACGCCCTACGAGGGCACGTACACGCCTCCGGGCGGATGCGGCGCGAGCTGGAGCAAGGTCGTGCTGCGCATGGACGGCAAGGTCAAGGGCCGTCAGTACGACCGGCTCGGCTACCTTCACATCGGCGGCGTCGAAGTCCTCCGTACCTCCACTCCGCAGCCCTCGCCGGACGGCATCGCCTGGTCCGTGGAGAAGGACGTCACGCGTTACAGCGACACCCTGAGCAGGCCCCAGCCCGTCGAGATGCTCATCGGAAACGTTGTCAACGACACCTACACCGGCGTTCTCGACGTCAAGGTCACCCTGACGTTCTACGCGGGGAAACCCCTCGCGAAGAACACCCCCGACCGCGTGCTCACCCTCCAGGACGGCACCCTCACCACCCCGCGCAACAGCGAACGGATCGTCGCCGAGGTGTACGCGACCGGTTCGGGCGGCGGCTGCGAGGAGTACTGGTACCTCACTGTCCCCGACGCCGCGCCCTACTCCTGCAAGGCCACGGACGGCCCTTACCGCGAGGTGCAGATCAAGGTCGACGGACAACTGGCCGGAATCGCAGCCCCGTTCCCGACCGTCTGGACCGGCGGCTGGTCCAACCCCTTTCTCTGGTACGTGGTTCCGGGGCCGCGCGCCTTCGACATCAAACCCATCGAATACGATCTGACCCCCTTCGCCGGGGTTCTCAACGACGGCCGCCCGCATGATGTGCAGGTGTCCGTCGTCGGCGTCCCGGAGGGGCAGGCCGGCTGGAGCACCCCCGTCAACGTCCTCGTCTGGCAGGACGCCGGGCGCGCCCGGGTCACCGGCGGCCTGACCGCGCACCACGCGAGCGGCCTGGCCAACTCCTCGACGTATACACCCGGTTCGGCCGACGAGCTGCACCGTCTCGACACCGAGGGCGCTCACCGGCTGACCGTCGCCGGGTATGTGAACACCTCGCACGGCAGGGTCGTCACCACCGTCAGCCGCGCCCTCGCCAACACCTCCGTGCACCGCTGGACCGACGGCGAGAACACCGACGGCCTCACCGCCACCTGGACGGACGCCGAGAAGGTCACCGTCGACGGACGCGGACCGGCCAGGACGACGCGCACGCAGCGGACGTACACCATGGACGGCACGACCACGCTCGGCGCGGGCGACCGTCTGCGGACCGTGCTGACGCTCGGCGACCGGGCGGCCGTCACCGAGACATCGGCCGGGCGGCGCACGGCGTGGTCGTGGCTCGACGACACCTACGCGGGCGACGCGACGTATACGGCGAATGTGCCGCGCGACCAGCGCCACGCCGTCGGGACGACGAGCGAGCGCTACCGACTCCACAGCTCGGCGGGATGCCACGACCGTTCGCTGGTAACCGTGCAGGGGGTGCTCACGGAGGACCGGAGCCGCTGCTGACAGCGCTGTGAGCGCGCTGTGGGGGCGGCCGATGATTTACACGGCCGTCATACGCAAGTTGCAGACGGCGCGAACAGGTCCTCAATAGTGTGTGCGACGCGGAAGCGCTTTTCCGCATCCCAGAAACCCCCCTGGAGGAGTGCTCGTGCCGCAGTCCGTACCGTCCCTGCCGCGACGCGTCGCACGCATACTGCGTACTTCACTGTTCGCGCAGGTCGCTGTCGCGCTTGTGCTCGGCATCGTCGTCGGCAAGCTCTGGCCCGACGTGGCCACGGATCTCAAACCGCTCGGCGACGGTTTCACCCGGCTCATCAAGACGATCATCTCGCCGCTCGTGTTCTGTGTGGTCGTCGTCGGCATCGCCAAAGCCGGAGATCTCAAGGCGTTCGGCCGGATCGGGCTCAAGGCCCTGATCTGGTTCGAGGTGGCGAGCACGCTCGCCCTGGTCATCGGGCTGCTCGCCGCCAACGTCGTCCAGCCCGGCTCGGGCATGAACGTCGACCCGTCCACGCTCGACACCTCGGCGATCGACGCGAAGACCGGCGGCGGCTCGCTGCCGTCGACGACCGAGTTCATCGTCAACGCGATCCCCACCAGTTTCGTCGGCGCCTTCGCCGAGAACGAACTCCTCCAGGTGCTGATCCTTGCCTGCCTGGTGGGCGCCGCGCTGCTCCACCTCGGCCACACCAAGGTGCCGAAGGTGCTGCCCGCCATCGAGCAGGCCCAGGAGATCATCTTCGCGGTCGTCGGCTTCATCATGCGACTCGCCCCGATCGCGGTGTTCGGCGCGATGGCGGTGCTGATCGGTCAGTACGGGCTCGGTGTGATCGAGACGTACGCCAAGCTGATCATCCTCTGCTACGCGGCCGCCGCGCTCTTCATCGCGCTGCTCGCCGTCGCTCTCAGGATGGTCACCGGCCTCAGCCTCTGGAAGTTCCTGCGCTACATCCGTGAGGAGATGCTTCTCGCGCTCGGCACCGCCTCCACCGAGTCCGTGATGCCGCGCGTGATGCTGAAGCTGCGCAAGGCCGGTGCCCGCGACGACGCCGTGGGTCTGGTGCTGCCCACGGGGTACTCCTTCAACCTCGACGGCGCGTCGCTCTACCTCTCCATCGGCACCCTGTTCATCGCCCAGGCCGTGGGCGTGGACCTCAGCCTCGGCCAGCAGATCACCGTCATCCTGGTGCTCATGCTCACCAGCAAGGGCATGGCGGGCATCCCCGGTTCGGCCTTCCTCGCCCTGTCCGCGACCGCCTCCTCGCTCGGGGCCATCCCGGCCGGCGCGGTCGCTCTGCTGCTGGGCGTCGACCGGATCATGGACTCGATGCGCGTCGTCACGAACCTGCTCGGCAACTGCGTCGCCGTCTTCGCCGTCTCCCGCTGGGAGGGCGCGCTGGACCTGGAGCGCGCGAAGAAGGTCCTCGACCGGGAGATCGTGATCTCCGAAGAGGACGACGACGAGGGCGCCGAGGGCGACGCGGACGCAAAGGTGGCCGTGGTGAAGGAGCCGCTGGAGTCGGCGGTCCCGGCCCAGGCGTCCGACACCAAGGAGCCCGCGGGCTGACCCGCGCCGCTCGGACGGGCTGTGGGCCTCCACCGGTGAGACACCGGTGGAGGCCCACAGCCCGTTTTTCTGTCAGCAGTGCCGAGCGGGCGGAGCGCCGGCGCCGTCCATCAGCGTGTCCAGCAGCCCGCCCAGTACCGTGCGCTGCTCGTCCGTCAGCGGCGCGAGGACTTCCTCGGCCGCCGCGCGGCGCGCTCCGCGCAACTCGTCCAGCGCCTTGCGGCCGACGTCCGTGAGTTCGATCCGGATGACCCGCCGGTTGTCGGGATCGGGCGCCCGGCGCACCTTGCCGCTCGTCTCCAGCGCGTCCACCAGTGTCGTCACCGCCCGGGGGACCACCTCCAGGGCCTCCGCCAGATCGGCCATCCGCGGCCGCGAACCGTGGTGCTGGAGGTGGCGCGAGAGGGTGCGCAGCAGCCGTGACTGGGCAGGGGTGATGCCGACTCCGCGCTGTTCCAGATGGTGCTTGTGGATGCGGTGCAGACGGCGGGTCAGGCTCAGCAGCTGGTCGGCGAGCGGACCGTCGGCGTCGGGGGAACTCATACGGGAACAATATCAGGACGCAGTTCATTGTGAACATAGGTAACAATGAGCTAAGCTCCGCCAGTCGTCATCATCATCACCGGTTCTCCCGAAGGAGCCCATGAAACCCGAACAACCCGTCTGGACGCCCTCCGCCGACTCGGCGGACCAGCCGCACCAGGCCCGCCGCATCCTGAAACTCTTCCGCCCCTACCGCGGCCGACTCGCCGTGGTCGGCCTGCTGGTGGCCGCGGCGTCCCTCGTCTCCGTCGCCACCCCCTTCCTGCTGAAGGAGACCCTCGACGTCGCGATCCCCGAGGGCCGCACCGGACTGCTCAGCCTGCTCGCGCTCGGCATGATCGTCAGTGCAGTCCTCGGCGGTGTCCTCGGCGTGCTGCAGACGCTGATCTCCACGACCGTCGGCCAGCGCGTCATGCACGACCTGCGCACCGCCGTCTACGGCCGTCTGCAGATGATGTCGCTCGCCTTCTTCACCCGCACCCGCACCGGCGAGGTCCAGTCCCGCATCGCCAACGACATCGGCGGAATGCAGGCCACCGTCACCTCCACCGCGACCTCGCTTGTCTCCAACTTCACCAGCGTCGTCGCCACGATCGTCGCGATGGTCGCGCTCGACTGGCGGCTGACCATCGTCTCGCTGCTCCTGCTGCCGGTGTTCGTCTGGATCAGCCGGCGCGTCGGCAACGAACGCAAGCGGATCACCACCCAGCGCCAGAAGCAGATGGCCGCGATGGCCGCCACGGTCACCGAGTCGCTGTCGGTGAGCGGGATCCTGCTCGGCCGCACGATGGGCCGCGCCGACTCGCTCACCCGGTCCTTCGCCGCGGAGTCCGAGAGCCTGGTCGATCTCGAAGTGCGCTCCAGCATGGCCGGCCGCTGGCGGATGGCCGTCATCGGCATCGTCATGTCCGCCATGCCGGCCGTCATCTACTGGGCCGCGGGCCTCGCCCTCCAGTTCGGGGGCCCGTCCGTCTCCATCGGCACGCTCGTCGCCTTCGTCTCGCTCCAGCAGGGCCTGTTCCGGCCCGCCGTCAGCCTGCTGAGCACCGGCGTCCAGATCCAGGCCTCGCTCGCGCTCTTCCAGCGCATCTTCGAGTACCTCGACCTGCCCATCGACATCACCGAGCCGGAGAACCCGGTCCACCTCGACACGGTCAAGGGCGAAGTCCGCCTCGAGGACGTGGAGTTCCGCTACGACGACAAGAGCCGCCCGATCCTCGACGGCGTCGACATCACCGTCCCCGCGGGCGGCAGTCTGGCGGTCGTCGGTCCGACCGGCGCCGGCAAGTCCACGCTCGGCCACCTCGTGCCCCGGCTGTACGACGTGACGGGCGGCCGGGTCACCATCGACGGCGTCGACGTCCGCGACCTCGACTTCGACACGCTCGCCCGCGCGGTCGGCGTCGTCTCCCAGGAGACGTACCTCTTCCACGCCACGGTCGCCGACAACCTGCGCTTCGCCAAACCGGACGCCACCGACGAGGAACTGCACGCGGCGGCTCGCGCGGCCCAGATCCACGACCACATCTCGTCCCTGCCCGACGGCTACGAGACCGTCGTCGGCGAACGCGGCCACCGCTTCTCCGGCGGCGAGAAGCAGCGCCTCGCCATCGCCCGTACGATCCTGCGCGACCCGCCCGTCCTCATCCTCGACGAGGCGACCAGCGCCCTGGACACCGGCACCGAACACGCCGTCCAGGAGGCCATCGACGCACTGTCGGCCGACCGCACCACGCTTACCATCGCGCACCGGCTGTCCACCATCCGGGGCGCCGACCAGATCGTGGTCCTGGATTCCGGGCGGGTGGCCGAGAGGGGCACGCACGAGGAACTCCTGCGCCAGGACGGGCGCTACGCGGCCCTCGTCCGCCGGGATGCCCAACTGGAGCCGACCGGGTGACGTATCTGGTCGAACAAGATGAAGATATGTCGGGTTTATGACGTTCTGCGGGTTACCGTGCCCGCATGCAGATGAACACTCCGTCACGGAGCACGATTCGCCTGACGCGCCGTGGCCGGGCCGTCCTCATCGCGACCGGAGCCGTCGTCGCGGCCACCGCCGTGGCGGTGCCGCTGCTGAGCGTCGACAGCGAAGGGGACCCCCGGCCGACCTCCCTCCTCATCCCGGAGGGCTGGCGCTCCATCCAGGTGTACGAGGCGGTCGACAAGGCCCTCGCCCTGCCGGCCGGGACCACCAAGAAGTCGCTCGCCAAGGCCCGGCTGAGACTTCCGAGCGACGCCGAGGGCAACCCCGAGGGGTATCTCTTCCCGGCGACCTATCCGCTGAAGGAGAAGACCACCCCGGAATCCCTGCTGTCGGTCATGGTCGACACCGCCAACCAGCGGTTCGGCGGTCCGCCGGTCACCGCGGGGGCGCAGCGCAACGCCATGAACGTCTATCAGGCCGTCACCATCGCGAGCATCGTCCAGGCCGAGGCCGCCGGCAAGCAGGACATGGGGAAGGTGGCCCGGGTCGTCTTCAACCGGCTCGAGCGCGGGATGCCGCTCCAGATGGACTCCACGATCAACTACGCGCTGAACAGGTCCACGCTGCGAACGACGGCCGGCGACACCCGCCTGAACAGCCCGTACAACTCCTACCTGCGCATGGGCCTGCCGCCCACGCCGATCGCCAACCCCGGTGACGAGGCGATGCGGGCCGCCATCAACCCGACACCGGGCGACTGGCTGTACTTCGTCACCGTCAAGCCCGGAGACACCCGTTTCACGGCCGACTACGCCGAACACCAGCGCAATGTCGCCGAGTTCAACCAGAACCAGAAGAACCAGAAGAACCAGAAGAGCGAGAAGAGCGATCAGAACCGGAAGAGCCCGGTCCGTGGGCAGCAGAGCGGGCAGCCCGCCACATGACCCGACGGGCGGCACCGCGGTACGGGACGTCAGACAGCGGCCGGCTCCTGCTCGAGCAGCCGTCTGATGTCCCGTACGGCCGCCCGCCCGGCCCGGTTGGCGCCGATGGTGCTCGCCGAGGGACCGTAGCCGACCAGATGGACGCGCGGATCGGTGACCGCGCGCGTCCCCTCGACGCGGATGCCACCGCCGGGCTCACGCAGTCTGAGCGGCGCCAGATGGTCGATCGCGGCCCGGAATCCCGTCGCCCAGAGGATCACGTCGGCTTCGACGCGCTGTCCGTCGGCCCACTGGACCCCGTCCGGGGTGATCCGGTCGAACATGGGCCGCCGGTCGAGCACGCCGTCGGCGAGGGCCTGCCGGATCGCCTCGTTGAGGGGCAGGCCGGTGACCGACACGACGCTCTTGGGCGGCAGTCCCTGCCGGACCCGCTCCTCGACGAGGGCGACGGCCTCCCGCCCGAACTCCTCGGTGAAGGGCCCCTCCCGGAAGACCGGCGGACGCCGGGTCACCCAGGTGGTCGAGGCGGCGTACGGCGCGATCTCCATCAGATGCTGGGTACCGGAGGCCCCGCCGCCCACCACGACGACCCGCTGCCCGGCGAAATCCTCGGGCCCCGGGTACTGCGCGGTGTGCAACTGGCGCCCCCGGAAGGTCTCCTGGCCCGGATAGCGTGGCCAGAACGGCCGGTCCCAGGTGCCGGTGGCGTTGATCAGCGCACGTGCCGACCAGGCGCCGTCCGAGGTCTCGACGAGCAACCGCCCGTCTCCGTCGCCCTCGCGCACGGCACGTACCTCCACCGGCCGCCGCACCCGCAGATCGAAGGTGCGCTCGTAGGTGTCGAAGTACTCGCCGATGACCTCGGAGGAGGGCCGGGCCGGGTCGGCGTCCGTCAGTTCCATGCCGGGCAGCGCGTGCATCCCGTGCACCTTGCCGTACGTGAGCGACGGCCAGCGGAACTGCCAGGCGCCACCGGGACGCGGGGCGTGATCGAGCACGACGAAGTCACGCTCCGGCACGAAACCGGTGCGCTGCAGGTGATAGGCGCTGGACAGACCGGCCTGACCTGCGCCTATGACGACGACATCGACTTCTTGTACGCCCTCGCGTACCCCGGTGTTGTTCACGCTTCTACTAACCGGGGGAGGGGCGAGGATCTTCCCGCCCGCCGGTCCCCGGCATCCAGCCGTCCCCGCTCATGACTCCTTGCTGGGGCGCGGGGCGGTGGTGGACGGAGGCAGGTCGTCGTTGAACCGCCGGTCCACGTACTTGGCGAAGTCGACCTTGTTCGGGATGAGCTTGAGGCTGGTGAAGGTGTCCGCGATCTGCTGCTCGGACGCGACCAGCGCGTCGTCGATCGCCACCGGGATACGGGTCGCGTTGGAGCGGTTCACCGAGGCGAGCGCCACGTCGTACGGCAGCCCGGTGTCCTTCGCCCACACCTTGGCCCATGCTTCCGGGTGCGCGTACACCCAGTCCTGGGCCCGCCGCAGCCGCTCCACGAAGTCCTTGACGGCAGCGGCCTTCTTGCTGTCCGCCAGCGCGGAGGGCGCCGCCACCTGGAAGTTGAGCCCGTTGACCACCCCCACGCCGTCGGCCAGGACGCGCCCCTGCCCGCCCTTGAGTATCTGCGAGGTGTACGGGTCCCACACCGCCCACGCGTCGACACTGCCGCTGGTGTACGCGGCCAGCGCGTCGGCCGGCTGGAGGTACTTGACCTTGATGTCGTCGAGGGTGAGCCCAGCCTGCTTGAGGGACGCGATCAACTGGTAGTGCGCGGACGAACCCTGCGCCACGGCAACGGACTTGCCCTTCAGGTCGGCGGCCTTCCTGAGCTTCGAGTCCTTGGGGACGAGGATGGCCTCGCCCTGGGACCCGCCGCGCAGGGCGCCCACCACCGTGATGTGGGAACCGGCGCCGGCCGCGAAGACCGGCGGGGTGTTGCCGACGCTGCCGATGTCGACGGCCTTGGCGTTGACGGCTTCGAGGAGTGGCGGGCCGGAGGTGAAGGTGGACCACTTGATCTTGTAGTCCAGGTTCTTGAGTTCCCCGGCCGCCCGCAGAACGGCCTCCGAACCGCCCTTCTGGTCACCGACGTTGAGCGTGAGGGAACCCTTGCCGTCGGTGTCACTGCCGGAGCCGAGCGAGGAGGCGGCAGAGCTGCCGCCGCAGGCGGAGGCGAGGAGGGCGAGGGGGAGGAGCAGTGCGGCGGGGACGAGGTGTCGTCGCATGGTGTCGTTCGTTCCGATCGTTCTGTTCGGCTGGGGCGAACCCCAAGGGGAGGTGGGAGCGCGGAAGTTCAGGCGGCTTCGGCGGCGGTGTCGACGCCCAGGCGTTCAAGGAGCTGGGCGCGCAACTCGGCGAACCGGGGGTCCGTGATGTCGCGCGGACGGTCCAGGTCGACCGTCGTCTCGTACGCGATGACGCCCTCGTCCATCACGAGCACGCGGTCGGCGAGCAGTACCGCCTCCTCGACGTCGTGCGTCACCAACAGGACGGCGCAGCCCCGGCGTTGCCAGAGCTCACCGACCAGCCGCTGCGCCTTGATACGGGTGAGCGCGTCCAGGGCGCCGAACGGCTCGTCGAGCAGCAGGAGGTCCGGCTCGCGCACCAACGCCCTTGCCAGTGAGGCGCGTTGGGCCTCACCGCCGGACAGGGTCTTGGGCCAGGCGTCGGAACGGTGACTGAGGCCGACCTCGGTGAGGGCCTGCTCGGCGACCTCGCGTCCGGGCTTGCCGGGCAGCCCGAGCAGGACGTTGCGCCACACCTTCTTCCACGGCATCAGCCGGGGCGCCTGAAAGGCGACGGCCTTGCGGCGCGGTACGAGGACGGTGCCCGCGATGTCGCGGTCGAGACCGGCGAGGATGCGCAGCAGCGTGGACTTCCCGCAGCCGCTGCGGCCAAGCAGGGCCACGAACTCGCCCGGCCGGACGTCGAGTTGCAGGTTGTCGATGACGACGCGGCCGTCGAAGGACCGGGTCAGCCCGTCGACCCGTACGGCCGGCGAGGTCACCGTCCGGTGAACGTGGGTCGCCATTGCAGCAGCAGCCTTTCGAGGGAGCGGACGACGAAGTCGGCCAGCAGGCCGAGGAACGCGTAGACGATGAGGCAGACCACGATCACGTCGGTCCGCAGGAAGTCCCGCGCCTGCACCATGAGGAAGCCGATACCGGAGTCCGCGTTGATCTGCTCGGCGAAGACCAGCGCGAGCCAGGCGATGCCGAGCGAGTAGCGCAGCCCGGTCATCGCCCCGGGCAGCGCGCCCGGCAGCACCACATGGCGGACGAGCCCCCACCGGGACAGCCCCAGAGACTCCCCGGCCTCGATCAACTGGGCGTCCACACCGCGGATTCCGGCGTAGACGTTGAGGTAGAGCGGGAAGGTCACGCCGAGGGTGATGATCGCGACCTTCGGGGCCTCGCCGATGCCGAACCAGATGATGAACAGCGGGATCAGACCGACGAACGGCACGGTCCGCAGCATCTGGACCGGGGCGTCGACGAGATCCTCGCCGACCCGGAACAGCCCCGAGACCAGGGCGAGCCCGGTGCCGATGACGGTGCCGAAGAGCAGTCCCAGCGCGACGCGTTGGAGCGAGGTGCCCATCGCGTTGCCCAGCGAACCGTCGGCGATCAGATCACTGCCGACCTCGGCGATCCGCCCGGGCGAGGCGAGGATGCCGGAGGTCAACACGCCGGTACTGCTGAGGAGTTGCCAGAGGGCCAGGAGCAGAAGGGGGCCCGAGGTGCGGCGCAGCCAGCGTGGGACGCGGGTGCGGCGTGTGGAGGTGGGGACGATGGGCTCGAGGTCCGGAGCGGCGCGCCCGATGTCGCCGGACGGTGATTTACCGGATATGTCGGGTGCGGGGGAACCGGGTGGGGCATGGCTGATGCTCATGAGTGCTCCACGAGGAGGAGAGCGACCGGAGAGGGGGTGTGCCTCGGCGCCGCCACGTCCGAGCTGGATCAGGGCAGATCCCGGACGTGCGGGTTGGGCGGTGCCCAGGCGGGCTGGAGGGGAGAGGAAAAGGGCGTCAGCAGCCGCGGCGACACGCGGCGGAGGCCACCCGCAGCAGGTCGATGTGACCGCGCGTGGTGAGCATGGCTGAACGCAACATGCCGCTGAAAGTAGCCAGGTGGCGCGTCGCGGTCAATGGCGTCTCACCTGGTGGGCCTGTCATGTCAAGGGATGGAAGCGGGATCGGGTGTGGCTCCCGTCCGCCGGGTGATGATGGGTCACATGTCCAACGCCTTCACCACCCGCGTACTGAACATCGCCTCCGGCACCCGGGAGACGGTCGTCGACCTCACCCATGACTGCGAGACCTTCCTGAGGGAGGTGGCGGACGGGCGCGACGGGCTTCTCAATGTCTTCGTCCCGCACGCCACCGCCGGAATCGCCGTCATCGAAACGGGCGCGGGCAGCGACGACGACCTCCTCGCCGCGCTGCACACCCTGCTCCCCGCCGACGACCGCTGGCAGCACCGCCACGGCACCCCGGGCCACGGCCGCGACCACGTGCTCCCGGCCCTCGTACCGCCGCACGCCACGCTGCCGGTGGTGGGCGGGCGGCTGGAGCTGGGGACCTGGCAGTCGGTGTGCCTGGTGGACACGAACGTCGACAACGCGAACCGTCAGGTGCGACTTGGCTTCCTGGGCTGAATGTGATTGAGACGGGCAGCCGGAGGGGCCGGCGCGCGTTTCACCAGGGGGGCGTGACCGGCGGCGACGGCGGCTTCGGGGGCGATTCGGGCGCGTCCTGGCTCCATGCCTTGGTGACGCCGTCGAAGGCGTCGCTGAGGAAGCGCACCAGACTTCGGAACCACTTCACCCCTCGACCCCCGCTCCCGGTGCGCGCGTTGTCGACGGCGGCGGCCCCGGCGCCGGACGAGAGTCCCGCTCGGCCATCGTGAGGACCACTCGGTCCGCGTCCAGGGGCAGCTGGTACGGCTGTACGCCCAGCAGGTCACGGAGAGCCGAGCCGATGGCCGCCGCCGGGAGGATCACCGGCGGCTCACCCAGGCCCTTCGCCCCGAACGGTCCGGTGCGTGAGTGGTTGGTCTCGATGAAGACGGTCTCGATGTTCGGCGGTACGTCGGCGATGGTCGGAAGCCGGTAGTCGTGGAGGTTGCCGTTGACGATGACGCCTGCGTCGCTTGTCCGGAGGTTCTCCGTCAGGGCGTAGCCGATGCCCTGCACAACGCCACCCTCGACCTGTCCACGTGCGCCGACGGGGTTGACGACCCTGCCGACGTCATGGACGGCGATGAAGTTGAGGACGTCGACGCGTCCGGTCTCCTCGTCCAGGGCGATCTCCACGCCGTGGCAGTGGAAGGTGGG
Source organism: Streptomyces sp. NPDC047042 (assembly GCF_040644035.1). Taxonomy (NCBI): domain Bacteria; kingdom Bacillati; phylum Actinomycetota; class Actinomycetes; order Kitasatosporales; family Streptomycetaceae; genus Streptomyces; species Streptomyces sp. NPDC047042. The sequence goes on from NZ_JBEYVP010000009.1 coordinate 242,962, forward strand.
CTCACCCAGTCTGAGGAATCGGGCGCCCTGCAGATCGGAGCCTTCGACGGGGGCGAGTTCTGCTCGATACCGACCGGTCGCGACCACCGGGCCGGAATGCAGATGAGCGGACGCGGACACCTCGGCGATGGTCATGCCGGTCTCCGGTGCGCCCTTGACCTCGACACGCCCATCGCGGAGCACCAGGTCCGCCGGGTCGACCTCGAGCAGTCGTGCCGCTTCGTTCCTGATCTGCTCGGCGACGGCGCGAGCGGCGAGGACCGTGGCGTTGCCGGTGGCGAACATGGTGCGGCTGCCGCGGGAGCCCGAGTCGTAGGGGGATTCCCGGGTGCTGCCGGACTTCAGCACGACACTGTCGGGCCGCAGTCCGAGTTCTTCGGCGACCATGCTCGGCAGGGCGGTTGAGATGGCGCCGGTCCCGATCTCGGTTCCGCCCGAGGAGAGCGTCGCGGTGCCGTCCTCGTGCAGTTCGACGGTCGCGGCCGACGGCGTGCCGAGGGTGGACCACCATGCGCAGGCGAGCCCGTAGCCGCGTCGCCGGTGATCGCCCGGCGCGACGTCGGCCTGCCGCCATCGCTGGAGGCGGCTCTCGACGACCCGCATGCACTCGTCGGTCGTCCCGCGGAGGGTGATGAGCTCGCCCGTGGGGCCGCGGTCGCCTTCGCCGATGAAGTTGCGTCGCCGGACCTCTGCGGGGTCCAGCCCGAGCCGCTGGGCGATGTCCTCGATCTGGGCCTCGGCGGCATAGACCATCTGCGGGCCCGACGGGCCGCGGAACGAGCCGGTCGGGCAGGTGTTGGTGTAGACGGCACGCCCCCGGATGTCGAGGGCGTCGATGCGGTAGGGGCCCGTCGAGTAGAACGCGGCCATCGAGGTCAGCACCGGGGTGTCCATCGCGTACGCGCCGGCGTCGAGCACGACGTCGCACCTGCGGGCCAGGATGCGGCCCGACTCGTCGACCGCGCTGGACATCCGCACGATCGAGTTCTCGCGCGGGTTGCCGGTCGCCATGTCCTCCGCGCGGGAGCAGACGATCTGGACGGGACGACCGGTGGCCAGGGTCATCGCGGCTGCCTGGGGTGCGAACAGCAGGTGCAGCTTGCCGCCGAAGCCGCCGCCGATGGCGGGCACCCTCACCTCGATCGCGCCGGTGGGGAGGTCGAACAGCTCGGCGAGCTGGGCGCGTACCCCGAACGGCTGTTGGGTGCTCATGATCAGCGAGAACCCGCCGGGGGCGGGCGCGGCGGTCACGGCTCGTGGTTCCAGGTAGGCCTGGTGAGCCCGGTGCGACTCGACCTCGGTGTGGACCACCGCGTATGCCGTGTCGAAGACGGCGTCGACGTCACCTCGCGAGATGTGGACGTCCTCGATGACGTTCGTGTCCCGGTCGTGCACCAGCGCGTCGGCGCTCGTCAGTGCCTCGCGGAGGTCGACGACGGGTGTGCTCGCCTCGATGTCGACCTCGACCAGGCCCGCCGCCCGACGGGCGATGGCCAGGGACGTGGCCGCGACCATCGCTACGGGTTCGCCGACGAACCTGACCCGGTCACGCGCGAAGATCGGCTGGTCCTTGACGTAGTTCCCGTAGCGGCGGTCCGTCACGTCCTCAGCCGTCAGTACCTTGACGACGCCGTCGAGTGCCAGGGCCCTGTCGACGTCGATGCCGCGGAGCCGGCCGGCCGCGACGGGCGACTGCACGAGGACGCCGTAGAGCATTCCAGGCAGGCGGATGTCCTCGGTGTAGGTGGTGTGGCCGGTGAGGCGATCGGCCGCGTCGCGGCGGACGAGCTGGGTACCGACGTTCTGGTAGCGGCCGTACTCTGCTGGGCTCATCGCGATGTCCTGCTCGCTCGGCGGACGGCCTCGAGGATCGGCAGGTAGCCCGTGCAGCGGCACAGATTGCCGGCGAGCGCTTCCTTGATGTCCTCGTCGGTGGCCGCTCCTGGTTCGGTCCTGGCGAGCAGCGCGCAGGTCGACATGACGATTCCGGGGCTGCAGAAGCCGCACTGGACGGCGTCGGCCTTCACGAACTCCTCGGCGACGACCGCGCCGATCCCGCTCGCGGTGACCCCTTCGACCGTCTCCACCGAGTGTCCTTCGCATTCCAGCACGTACACGAGGCAGCTGTTGACCGCTTCTCCGTCGACGGTGACGGTGCACGCACCGCAGTCGCCGGTGCCGCATCCGAGCTTCGTGCCGGTGAGACCGCACTCGTACCGGAGGGCGTCCAGGAGCAACGTGTCGGGCGCGACCTCGATGTCATGGTCCGAGCCGTTGACCCGCAGGGTCATGGGTGTGGTCATCGTCGGTGTCCTTCTCGCGCACGCTGGAGCGCGATGCCGATCGCGCGCTTGGCGAGCACTGGTAGCACGGTGCGCCGGTGGGCACGTGAGCCTCGGCCGTCGTCGATGGGGGTGGCGGTGTTGAGCACGAGTTGGGCTGCGGCTTCGATGGAGGGTTCGTCCAGCTCGGTCCCGACGAGCGCGTCGGCGGCGTCGGGAGCCGTCACAGGGGTGGCCGCGGCGGCGCCGAGCGCAATGCGGGCGGCGACGCAGCGTCCGTTCTCGATCTCCAGATGGGCTGCCACGCCGACGACGGCCAGGTCCATCGCGAGACGGTAGGTGAAGCGCAGATACGCGGAGGCACCACGGGACGCGGGAACGATGATCCGTGTCAGCAGCTCGTCGGGTGCGCGGACCGTCCGGCCCGGCCCGGTGAAGAAGTCGTGTCCTGGCACCAGTCGTGTCCCGGTGGTGGAGGCGAGCTCCAGCTGAGCGCCTGTCGCCAGGACCCCGGGGAGGGTGTCGCCCGCCGGTGAGGCCCGGCAGATGTTGCCCCCGATCGTTCCGCGTGCGCGGGTCTGCCAGCCGCCGACAAGCGCGGCTCCGTCGGTGATCGCGTTGGGCGGTACGACGGACGTCTCGGCCAGCTCGCGCAAGGAGGTGGCGGCGCCGATGGTGAGCGTGCCGTCGGTGTCGAGACTGATTCCTCGCAGTTCGGAGACGCCCTTGATGTCGACGATGTCGTGGGCGCGGTCGACCATGCCGTCCGCGCGCATCACGACGAGGTCGGTGCCGCCGGCGAGCACTGACGCCGGGCGGCGGTTCAGCAGGGTCAGGAGTTCGGAAAGGGTGTCGGGCCGCCTGTAGCTGCCGATGTCGGGCCCGGACATCCCCGTCCTCGTTGTCATGGCTTCCCGGCAGACGCGCGGACCGATGCGGCCAGTGCGACGACCGCTCCTATGTAGCCGTGGTGGCGCAGACCCATGACGGTTGCGTCGCAGGACCGGGTGAACGTGGAGAGGTGCCCGGTTGCGAAGATGTTGGCGAAGTGCACCTCGACGAACGGCCTGCCGGTCTCCTCCAGGGCGATGCGCGTCGGGTCGCCGAACGCCCAGAGGCCGCCCGGGTTGATGATGTAGCCGTCCATGTCCGGGTTGGCCTCGAGGAAGTCGACGAGGTCGCCCTCGTGGTTGGAGTGGAAGGCGGTCACGTCGGCGCCGACTGTGTCGCCGACTTCGGTGACCAGGTCCTCGAGCGCCTGGAGGGAGGCGATGCTCCCGTAGATGTTCCGGTCGCGCCGACCGAGATTGGTCATGTTCAGGCCGTTGAGCAGCGCGAAACGGAGGCGCCTGCCGTCGTCGGTGCCTGTGGTGCCTGTGGTGCCTGTGGTGTCCGCGGCGCCCGCAGTGTCTGTGTTGGTCATCTGAAGCCTCCGGATCAGCCGTAGAGAGAGCGTGGGTTGCCGTGCGAGCGGTTGATCTCGCTCGTTCCCTCGGGGTTGAGGAAGTCGAGGTCGTCGAGCGCGAGGGAGAGGGCCACCAGCGCTCCCAGGACCGCGTGTCGGCCGGGCCCGGCGAAGATGCCGGTGACGCTGGGGGCGAAGATCGACTCGCCTCGGAGCTCCTCCTGGCTGAGGTGCAGCTCGACGGCGGGCTTCTTGGCGTCCTTGAGGACGTGCCGCAGGGACTCGCCGACGCGCACCAGGCCGCCGGGGTTCACGAGGAACCCGTGGACCTGGCCGGCGTTCGCGTGGACGTACTCCAGCAGCTTGCCCTCGTGGTTGGACCGGAAGTGCCGAACCGCGATTCCGAGGCTGTCGCTCCACGTCCGCAGCTCACGCTCGAACTCGTCGGCGGGCTGGAGTTGGCTGCTGGTGTTGGGGCCGCTCAGGAGGGCGATCTCCCACCGCTGGTCGGTCGTACGGAGGGTCTTCAGGTCCACGGCGTGTCCTTTGCGCATCGGGAGGAGTCAGGACCGTTGGGTCGCGAGCCGGGCGGGGGCGGGGGAGTTACGGGAACGCAGCGCTCGGACCTCGCCGTCGATGACGACGCCGGCGATCCCGGGGATGTCCCCGCGTTCGATGGCGGAGAGCGCGTCCGTGGCGACGCCTCCGCTGGGAGGCTGCAGGAGTACGAAGTCGGCGGGGCGGCCGATCGCGATGATGCCCTCGTCACGGCGAAGCACCCGGCCGCCGTTCCCGGTGGCGAGCGCGAGGGCGTCCGTGGCGCTGAGGCCGCCGAGGGAGGAGAACTCGGCGACCGTCTTGATCATGCCGAGCGGCATCACACCGGTGCCGGTGGGTGAGTCGGTGGCGATCAGGATGCGGTCGAGCTCGTCGCGCTCCTTGGCGATCTCGAGCATCAGCAGGCTGGAGCGCAGGTTGCCGGCCTGAACCAGTTGGAGAGCTCCGGGAGCCTCGAACACGGCCTTGAGGTGCTCGTCGGGAAGGGACGTCGTGCCGCCGTTCGCATGGCCGACGATGTCGCAGCCGAGCGTGATGACGTCGTCGAGCGAGACGGCCGCGGACCCGGGAACGGACGCGCCGCCCGTGTGGTTCATGACGATGAACCCGGCGGCCTGGGCCGCGCGTACCAGCGGGGCCGCCTCCGACTGGCTCTCGAAGGCACCGAATCCCACCTTCGCCAGGCCGACGCGTTCGGCGGCGAGTTCGGCGAAGTCCTCTTCCCTCAGGGAGGGGCTGATGATGACCGAACCGCCGAGCACCTTGACGCCGCCCGGACGGATGTTCTCCCAGGACCGCTGGGCCGCGATCGCGAGGCCCTTGAGGCCGGCGCGGTCGCTGGGACGCCCGGGGACGTGGATCTCGGAGGCCGACATCATCAGGGTCGTGCCGCCGTGCATATAGCTCTCGATCCAGCCGACGGTCTGCTGTCGGGGAGTCCAGTCGCCGAAGGTGACGTGCACATGGGTGTCGATGAGGCCCGGGGCGAGGATCGCGCCATTGGCGTCGAGGGTGGCGTCGGCGTCACCGGCTTCACCGTCGCCGCCGAGCGCCGCGATCCTCCCGTCGACGCAGCGGACCGATTCGATCGCCATGAGCGGGTCGCCGAGCCGGCCGCTGACGGCGCCGGCGAGATTGATGATGTCGAGGGTGCTCACGACGTCTCCCGGTTCTTGACGTCCTCGACCGTCATGCCGCCGACGCGGTCGTTGAGCCGGCCGCGGGAGGAGACGGCCACGATGACGGCCACCTCGTCCGCGAGCGGTGCGTCGGGGACGAACAGGGTGAAGGCGTCGTAGTGCGAGCGGACCCAGACCTCGTCCTTGTGGGCAAGGGGGACGTCGATCTGTACCCCGGGGCCGCAGCGCTTGCTGACCGAGGAGATCCACGCCTCGCCGCCCACCGCGTCGCGGACGCCCCTGCCGAACTCGCCGATCTTGTGTGCGACACCGTGCTCGATCTCACCGTTGACGCCCACGAGGGATGCCTTGCCGTAGCCCTCGACCTCGAGTCCGAGGGTCTGGGCAGCGGTGGAGGCCAACAAGTGCCCGAGCTCGTAGTTGTCGTCGGTGATCGCCGTGAGGTCGTCGGAGTAGGGCCGGCCGGCGTAGGGATTGCTCAGCACGGCGATCGCGGCCGCCTTGACGAGAGGCGGGTCCGCGCTCTGTCCGCCCTCGGACCGGGTTTCCTCCCGGACGGTCAGGATCTTGCGTATCCGCATGGTCATCGCTCTTCCTTCAACAGTCCTGCCGACTTGAACCACTGGGTGGGTTCCATGTCCCGGAAGATCACGTGGACCGTGTCCGGACGCGCGTTGCCGATCTCCACGAAGGCCTCGCAGATCGCCCGTGCGAGCTCTGCCTTCTGTTCGGGCGAGCGCCCCTCGTACCACGTCACATCCACCAGCGGCATAGCGCTCTTCTCCGTTCGCAGGGTCCTGTTCGACGAGCACTGATCGCGGGCGCGACGCTCCAGGCCGCGCGGTGCAACACAGGATGCCGCGACAGTTGATTCATGAATAGCGCGGAAATTCGCCCGATATCTTTCAGATTTTCTTCATGGTAGGTTCCGGCCGTGAAGTTCGATCTCCACCGCATGCGGTTGCTTCGAGAGCTGGCGCAACGCGGCACCGTCACCTCGGTCGCCGCCGCGCTGGCCTACAGCCCGTCAGCCGTCTCCCAACAGCTCGCCGTGCTCGAGGAAGAGATCGGGACGAGGCTTTTCGAGCCGGACGGCCGGCGCATCAGACTCACCGAGCAGGCGCACATCCTCGTCGCCCACACAGCCACCGTGCTGGAGCAGCTGGAGCGTGCCGAAACAGACATCCTCGCGTCGTTGGACACCGTCGTGGGCACGATCAGGCTCGCCACGATCCAGACCGCCGCGCTCGCACTCGTGCCCGCGATGCTGACCTCGCTGGCGGGGGACCACCCCGAACTGCGTGTTCAGCTCACTCAGGCGGAGCCCGAAGTCGCCCTGCCCGGTCTGCTGGCGCGCGAGTTCGATCTGGTCTGCGGCGAGAACTACGTCGACTATCCGACCAGCCGCTCGAGCGAGATGAACTTCGACGTGGTGGCGGAAGATCCCATCCGCGTCGCGTTCTTGCGACCGCCCGACGGACGCGAACCGAGCGAGGTGACGCTAATCGACCTTGCCGGCAGTCCCTGGGTTCTCGAACCAGCGGGCAGCCCCGGGCGGGACTGGGCCATGGCCACCTGCCGCCAAGCCGGCTTCGAGCCGAGGGTGGCCCACGAAACCCCTGACGTACTGGTGCAGACGCAGCTCGTCGCGAGCGGCCACGCGGCGGCGTTCCTGCCGGACCTCACCTGGTTCGACCGCGAACCGCGGTTCCACCTGCGCCAGATGGCCGCCTCGCACGTACGGCAGATTGTCACGACCTGCCGGGCCGGCTCACACCGCAACCCCGCACTCGTCGCCGTGCGCGGCGCACTCCGACAGGCCTACGAGCACAACAGGCCCAGCATCACCAACCGTTAGGTGATCACGAAAGCCCCGCCAGGAAGACCTGGCGGGGCTCTTTCAGTTTCGCCCGGCGGAATGAGAAGCATTTCTTAACGGTTCCATCCACCTTTCCCCGCTTTACCTGGAGAGCGGGACGTGCGTCACTTGGCCCCACGCTGATCGAGGGCCGGGGACTCGATGTCCGCGAAGCGCGTGAAGAACCGCATCGAATTGTCCTGTGCCCACCGTGCGCGATCGCTGCCCGACCCGTCGCGTACCGGGATCGCGAGCCACCTCAGCCCCACCACCTCACCACGAGCGACCAGGAGACAGCGTGAGTGCGAGTACCGACGCAGCCGACGACCGTGGCCTCAAGCGCCAACTGTCCCGCATGAACATCCTTCAGATCACGATCAACTCGATCATCGGGACGGGGTGGTTGTTCAGTGCGATGAACGCCGCCGCGATTGCCGGCCCAGCGGCGCTGATCGCTTGGTTCGTCGCGATCGCGATTCTCGTACTCATCGCCTTCAACCACGCTGAACTGGGTGCGATGTTCTCCGTGGCCGGAGGATCGGCCCGGTTCGTCCACTACTCCCACGGGACACTCGCCGGATTCGGTATCGGCTGGATGGCCTGGATCTACGGAGCGGCGACCGCTCCCATCGAGGTTCAGGGAGTCCTCAGCTACGCCGAGGGTTACACGCACCTGAACCTGTTCGACGTCGACGGGACCCTGACCCCGCTCGGCTATGTCGTCGCCATCTCACTGCTGGCGATCTTCGTCGTGCTCAATCTCTTCGCGATCAAGGCCCTGGGCCGAGTTCACAACGCGATCACCTGGTGGAAGATCGGCACCATCGCGCTGGTCATCGTGGCCATCCTGTTCGCCCGCTTCCAGCCGTCGAACTTCCACTCGCACGGCTTCGCGCCGTACGGCTTCCATGGCGTGCTGGCCGCTGTCGCCATCGGCGGCATCGTCTTCGCCTACACCGGCTTCGAGCAGGCAGTTCAGCTCGGCGCCGAGACCAAGAACCCCGGCCGGAACATCCCGTTCGCGCTCCTCGGATCCCTGGTTGTCTGCTCGATCCTCTACATCGGACTTCAGGTCGCGTACATCGGCGCGCTCTCGCCCGCGAAACTGGCGCACGGCTGGGAAGGAACCAGCGTCGACGTCACCACTGGTCCGTTCGCGGCACTGGCCACGTCCCTCGGCCTGGGCCTCATCGCCGCGATCGTCTACATCGACTCCGTCGTCTCCCCGTCCGGCAACGGAATCGCGTACGTCACCTCGACCGCGCGAGTCACCTACGGGATGGGGCGGAACGGCTACATTCCCGAACTCGTCACCCGCGTCGACAAGCGTGGCGTCCCCGTCATCGGCGTGATCATCAGTTTCGTGGTCGGCCTGCTGTGTCTGCTGCCGTTCCCGAGCTGGCAGTCCCTCCTTGGATTCCTCACTTCCGCGACGGCCATGCTGTGGGCAGGCGTTCCCATCGCGCTCGGGTCGCTCCGGCGCTCATTCCCCGACGCGGCCCGTCCGTTCAGACTCAGACCGGCGGGTCTCTGGGCGCCGCTGGGCTTTGCCGCGGCCAACCTGCTCGTGTACTGGACCGGTTGGGAAACGGACTGGAAGGTCTTCGTCGCCATCGGCATCGGCTACACGGTGTTCTTCGTCAACCGTGCCTTCCAGCAGGCCGAGGACCGACCCGACCTCGACTTCCGCTCTTCCTGGTGGGTGTGGGTCTGGATCCTGGGGACAGCGGCCATCAGCTACCTGGGCACCTTCGGCCAGGCCTCCCACCCCAGCGGACTGGGCTACCTGTCGTTCCCCTACTGGGACACCGCGGTCATGGTCGCTTTCAGTCTCGCCGTCTACTACCTGGCGATCGCGACGCGACTGCCGGCCGAGAAGGCGCAGCGGTACGCCCCGAGCGACGGCGAACTCAACCTCGAGTCCCGCGAGATGGGAGCGGCCAGCCTTGGTTAGCCGGTCCAGCAGCACACGCCCCCTCCTCCTCGAGCACAGGACCCAGGACTCTGACATGACGGACTTCCCGAACCTCTTCAACCCGATTCAGGTAGGTCCATACACCCTGAAAAACCGGATCATGAACACCGGTCACGCCGCCCACTTCCAACTGGGGGACGGCACCCCGACCGACGCGTACGCCTACTACGTACGCGAACGAGCCAAGGGCGGCGCCGGCGCCATCGTCACCGGACACACGGTTCCCGTCTATGACGGTGACGCGTCACTCTCGCTGGCCACCTACAGCGACGCGACCATGGACGCGTTCAGCAAGATGGCGCAGGGGTGCCACGAGTTCGACGTCCCCCTCATCGCGCAGCTCGGTCACCGTGGACGTCGGCTGATGGATCACGCGGGATTCCTTCGCCGCGACATCGTCGCCCCGTCGCCGGTCCCGACCCCCGACTATTCGGTGCCGCTGTTCATGCCCCACGAGCTGTCGACCGGCGAAGTGGAAGGGATCGTCGAGTCGTTCGGCGCCGCCGCGGACCGTATGCGTCGCTGCGACTTCGACGGGATCGAGCTGTCCATCGGCATGGACTACCTGTTCGCCAACTTCCTGCATCCGCACGGCAACCGCCGCGACGACAAGTACGGCGGCGACGACCTGCGTGAACGGATGACGTTCCTCAACGAAGTGCTCGAGGTGACGCGCGAAGCCATCGGCAGGGACCGGATTCTCGGCGTCCGGCTCTACGACGACGGTGTGGACTACAGCATGAGTCTGCCGGAGCACGTCGAGCTGGCGAAGATCCTCGAAGCGGAGCAACTCGTCGACTACATCAGCGTCTGGCAGGCCATCACCTCCGTCCCCCGAAGCGGCCGCGCACACTGGCCCAGCCACTACTTCGAGACCGGGGCCTTCATCCATCTGTCCGAGGCCATGAAGGACGCCGGCATCGAACTGCCGATCATCGGAGCGGGTCGCCAGGACTCTCCGGCCTTCGCGGAGCAGAGCATCGCCGACGGAAAGCTCGACATCGTCGGCATGGCGAAGACCCTCATCGCCGATCCCCACTTCCCGAACAAGGCGAGGGAAGGCCGCACCGACGACATCCGCATCTGCATCGCCTGCACCCAGTCCTGCGTCGGCCATGTCGACAAAGGGCTTGGCGTCGGGTGCATCTACAACCCCGTCACCGGACGGGAGCAGGCGTGGGGAGAGCTGGAGCCGGTCGACGAACCGAAGCGGGTCGTCATCGTCGGCGCCGGGCCGGCCGGTATGGAGGCGGCCCGCACCGCCGCCATGCGGGGACACGACGTGGTCCTCTTCGAACGCGACCAGCGCGTGGGCGGCCAGGTCAATCTCGTCGTGACGACACCGAAACGCGGCAACTTCGAGGAGGTCATCCTCTGGTTCGAACGCCAGCTGCCGAAGCTCGGGGTGGATGTCCGACTCGGCGTGGAGGCTGACGCGGGGACCGTCCTGGCCGAGTCTCCCGACGTCATCCTCGTCGCCACCGGGTCCACCCCCTTCGTTCCGGAGGTGACCGGCGCGGACCTCCCGCACGTGCACACCGCGCGAGAAGTCCTCGCCGACGACACCGTGGCCGGCAGGAACGTGCTCCTGTTCGACGTCGGCGGCCGGGCAGAAGGGGCCACCACAGCCGACTTCCTCGCCGCCAAGCGGCACAACGTCAGGTTCGTGACCGGTATGGAGACCGTGGCCCCCGAAATGCCGTCGCCCGCGCGCCACCATCTGCTCGAAGCGCTCATGAACAGCCCACGAGTCGAGCTACGGACCCACACCTCGATCCACGAGATCGAAGAGGGCTCGGTCACCACGTTCAATGTCGTCACCTGGGAGCCCGACAGCATCGAAGGCATCGACACCGTCGTCGTAGCCGCCGGGGGCATCGCCGACGACTCGCTCTACCGACAACTGTCGAAGCAGCACCCGGACGTTCAGGCGATCGGTGACTGCTATCAGCCGCGGGACATCGAGATCGCCATCGTCCAGGGGCACCAGGCCGGTCGCGAGATCTGACGCGTGCAGGGCTGCCCCGGCTGCGCCGACCGTCATGCGATGGTCAGCTCCGGGTGATGCTTCCGCACCACCGCGGGGTGGGCGCGGACCCAGCCCTTGAGTTCGTTCCAGCCGAACTCCGCGAACAGCGGGTTGTCCGGGTCCTCCGTCATGCCTGTCGCGTCCGACGCGCCGGGGAAGGGGAGCGGGGCGATCCGGGCGTCGAGCCGGGGGTTGTAGAAGAACGGCGCGGAGAAACGCTCGCGGGAGCCCGGAGGAGAGACCACACGGTGGTTCGTCGCCTTCAGATAGCCGTTCGTCGCGACCTCCAGCAGCTCGCCGAGGTTCACCACGAACGCCCCCGGCAGATACGGCACGTCGATGAAGCCCTGCCCGTCCGGCGTCTCCACCTGCAGTCCGGGCACCTCGTCCGTCAGCAGCAGGGTCAGGAAGCCGTAGTCCTTGTGCACGCCCACGCCCTGCTCGTCCCCCTCCGGTGCGCGTCCCGGGTAGCGGACCAGCTTCAGGTGGTTGCGCGGGTGCCCGGAGAAGGCGTGGTCGTAGAAGTCCTCGGGGCCGCCGACGGCCGCGAGCAGCTCGTGCAGCAACCGGTGGGCGACCGTGCTGAGCCGGGCCATCCAGTCCAGCGAGACCTCACGGAGTACGGGCAGGGCCTCGGGCCACTGGTTCGGCCCCTCCAGCCACCAGTAGGGCGGCTCGCCCGGGGCCGGCACGTGAGCGGGCAGCTCGTTGCTGATGTCGAGCTGGTCGCGCCAGTCGCGGCGGCCCTGGGTGTGCTCGTTGCCGATCCGCGTGTAGCCGCGGAAGTGGGGCGAGTTGAGGTTGTCCACCGCGAGCCGGTCACCCTCGGGCAGGGCGAAGAAGTCGCGGGCGGTACCGAGCAGCCGGGCCTGTTCGGCGGCGGTGATGCCGTGACCGACCAGCTGGAAGAAGCCGACGTCACGGGCGGCCCGGTGGAGCGCGTCACGGTCGGGGGCGGAGAGGTCGATCACCGGGAGGGGGGCGGGCTGGGACATGGATGGTGTTCCTTGCGAGTGGTGCGTGTACGGGGAGGGGGTGAGCGGGGGTCGCTGGTTTCCGGCGCGCCGGGTCGGCTGCGGGGCACACGGAGTGTCCGCCGGGCTTGGATTGCCCTCAGCGGCCGGTCGGCGCGGCGTGGAGGCGGCCCGCCAGCTCCTTGATCTCGGCGGGGCCGACCCGGCAACACCCGCCGACGAGGGACGCGCCGGCGCGGAGCCAGGAGGGAGCCAGGTCCGCGATCTCGTCCCGGGCGCCGAGCCAGCCGCGGGTTCCGGCGTCCCAGACGCCGCCGCCGTTCGGATAGACGACGCCGGGCACTCCGGTGACCAGGTCCAGCGCGGCGGTCGCGTCGGCGGCGGGGGCGCAGTTCACCCCCGTGGCGATGACGGCGTCGCTGCTCCGGGCCAGGGCGAAGGCCTCCGTCAGCGGCTGGCCCGCGCTGGTGGTCGTCCCACGGATGCTGTACGAGAGCCAGGCCGGGATGCCCAGGCCGTCCAAGGCGATCAGCACGGCCTCGGCCTCCCGCAGGTCGGGGATGGTCTCGACGGCGAAGACGTCGGGGCCCGCCTCGGCCAGCGCCTCCAGCCGGGGGCGGTGGAAACGGGTCAGCTCGGCCACGGTGAGGCCGTAGTCGCCCCGGTATTCCGAGCCGTCGGCCAGCATCGCCCCGTAGGGACCCACGGACGCCGCGACCCAGCGCCTGCCGTCTCCCTGGGCCTCGGCGGCCTCGGCGGCCTCGCGGGCCAGGGAAACGCTGCGGCGCAGCAGCGCGGTGGTCTCGGTGCGGGAGATGCCCAGCCGGGCGAAACCGTCGTACGTGGCCTGGTAGCCGGCCGTGATGGCGACCTGGGCGCCCGCCGCGAAGTAGGCCCGGTGGACGGCCGCGATCGCGTCGGGGTCGTCGCGGAGCAGGCGGGCGGACCAGAGGGCGCCGCCGCTCAGGTCGTGGCCCTGGGCCTCCAGCTCGTTGGACATGCCGCCGTCCAGGACGAGGGGACCGGCGGACAGGGCGTCGCGAAAGGTCGTCACAGCACCCTCGCCACGAAGTCGCGGGTCCGGGGGTGGTCGGGGGCGGTCAGGATGCGGGTGGGCGGTCCTGACTCCAGGATCCGGCCGTCGTCGAAGAAGACGACCTCGTCGGCGACCTCGCGGGCGAAGCCCAGCTCGTGGGTGACGACGAGCATCGTCATGCCGTCGGCGGCGAGGCCGCGCATGACGTCCAGCACCTCGCCGACCAGTTCCGGGTCGAGGGCGGAGGTCGGCTCGTCGAACAGCATGAGCTTCGGCCGCATCGCCAACGCGCGGGCGATGGCGACCCGTTGCTGCTGGCCGCCGGAGAGCTGAGCGGGGTAGGCGTCGCGCCGGTCGGCCAGACCGACCCGGTCCAGGAGTGCCAGCGCCTCGCCGGTGACCTCGGCACGGGGGCGGCCCGCGCCCACCGGTCCCTCGACGACGTTGGCGAGGGCCGTCAGATGCGGGAAGAGATGGAAGCGCTGGAAGACCATGCCGATGTGACGACGCTGCCGGGCCAGGTCACGGCGGCGCAGCTCGCGCAGCCCGTCCCGGTACGGCTCGTACCCGATCGGTTCGCCGTCCACCAGGATCCGGCCGCCGTCGGGCCGCTCCAGACGGTTCACGCACCGCAGGAAGGTGGACTTTCCCGATCCGGAGGGCCCGATCACACAGGTGACTGTCCCGCGCGGTACGGAGAGGTCGATTCCGCGCAGCACCTCCTGCCCGGCGAAGGACTTGCGGACGCCGGTGGCCTCGATCATCATCGGCTGCTGCCCTTCGCGAAGTGACGTTCGAGGTAGTGCTGGCCGACGTTCAGCAGCGTCGTGACGGCCAGGTACCAGATGCTGGCGACGATCAGCAGAGGGATCGTCTGGTAGGTGCGGGAGTACACGATCTGCACGGAGTAGAGCAGTTCCGCGTAGGCCAGCACACTCACCAGGGAGGTCGTCTTGAGCATGGAGATGGTCTCGTTGCCGACCGGCGGGATGATCACCCGCATCGCCTGGGGCAGGACGATCCGGCGCAGGGTCCTGGCCCGGGACAGGCCGAGCGCGTCCGCCGCCTCCGTCTGCCCGTGGTCGACCGAGACGATGCCGGCCCGGATGATCTCGGCGAGATAGGCGGCCTCGTTGAGGCCGAGGCCCAGCAGGGCCGCGGCGAAGGTCGTGATGACGGAGTTCGCGGGGACGTCGCCGATCGCCGGCAGGAAGGGCAGGTGCAGCGACAGCGTCGGGTACAGCGCGGAGATGAACCCCCAGAACAACAGCTGGACCAGGAGCGGGGTGCCCCGGAAGAGCCAGATGTACGCCCAGCTGACGGTCCGCGCGACAGGGTTCTCCGACAGCCGCATGAGCGCCACCACGATGCCCAGTACGAGCCCGATCGCCATGGCGGCGGCGGTGAGTTCCAGGGTGGTCAGCAGACCGGTCATCACGGTCCGGCTGAACAGCCAGGCGCCGACCGTGTCCCAGCCGAAGCGCGGGTTGGTGATCAGCGACTGGACCAGGGCCGCGGCCAGGAGCACGACCACGAAGGTCAGCACCCACTGGCCCGGCCGGCGGCGCCGGTAGACCGGCAGCTCCTCGCTCATGAGGCCGCGTTGATCTCGAACTTGTCCAGGGCGCCGGACTCGAGGCCCCACTTGGCGAGGACCTGCTGGTAACCGCCGCTCGCCTTGAGGTCCTCCAGGGCCGACTTGAGCAGCTCGGTCAGCTCGCTGTTCTTCGGTACGGCGATACCGAAGGGCGCGTTGCCGTAGGAGTCGCCGGCCACTTCCAGCTTGCCGCCGGACTGCTTGGCGGCGTAGGCGGCCACCGGCGAGTCGGCCAGGGCGGCGTCGGCGCGGCCGCTGGTGACGGCGAGGTTCACACCGGTGCCGTCCGGGAAGGTGCTGGCCTTGATCGGCGTCTTGCAGGTCTTCGCGCGGGCCGGCAGGTCCTCCAGCGCCTGGGTGGACCCCTTCGCCACGGCGACGGTACGGCCGCACAGCGAGTCGCCCTCGGGCTTGAGCGCCTTGGGGTTGCCCGACGGGACCAGCAGGGACGTGCCCGCGTCGAAATAGGTGACGAAGTCGACGACCTTCTCCCGCTCGGCGGTGTCCGTGAAGGACGAGACGCCGAGCTGGTACTTGCCCGACTGCAGGCCGGGCAGGATCGAGTCGAAGGGCACGTTCTCGATGGTGACCTTGACGCCGAGGACCGTGCCGATGGCCTTGTCGAGGTCGGCCTCGGCGCCGATGACCGTCTTGTTGTCGGAGTCGAAGAAGTCCATCGGCGGGTAGCTGACGTCGCTGGCGATCTTGATGCCGCTCGCTTTCAGCGCGGCCGGGACCTTGGCGGCGAGCGCGGCGTTCTCCGCGATCGGGGCGGCGGCGGAGGTGGCGGCGCCGGACGGGGTGCCGGCGGAGCCGGCGGTCGGCTCGGAGGGGTCGGCGCAGCCCGCCAGAAGAAGCGTCGCGGAGCCGAGAAGGATGAGCGGGCGCAGAGCGGACAAGGCGTACTCCAGATGAGCCTGATGTGCGAGGGATTGCTGGAGACTAACCCTGAATGCGTAATAGGCAAATCCAGTTGCTCATGATGCACGCACCCTGCAATGAACCTGCAATGTTCGCGCAACGATGGCGCGGGACGGCACCGCGGCCTGGCGCTATGCTCGGCCCGCGATGACCACCGACAGCAGCCTCAAACGCGGCCTGGCCGTGCTCCGACTCTTCGCCCAGCACCCGTCGCAGGATCCCCGCGGCCACACCGTCGGCGAGGTCGCCGCACTCCTGGGCCGCGAACGCAGTCAGGTCTCCCGCATACTGCGCAGCCTGGAGACCGCCCGCTTCCTGCGCCGTGATCCGGCCTCGCTGCGCTACTCCGTGGCCTGGGAGCTGTACGCGCGGGCCCAGCAGATCACCGAGGCACGACTGCGCCGGGACGGCCGCACCGCGCTGGAGGGCGTCGCCGCCGACACGGGGGAGTGCGCCTACCTGGGAGTCCTGCGGGGCGCCAGTTCGGTGACGATCCTCGAGTCGATGCCGTCGGCGCTGTCCTCGTTCGTGTCCTGGGTGGGCCGCGCCTATCCCGCCTACTGCAGCGACGCCGGTCAGGCCCTGCTGTTCGACGCCGACGACACCGAGGTCGCGGCCGTCCTCGCCCGCACCGCCTTCGTCCGGCACGGCCCCAACACCCCGGCCGACCTGGACGACTTCATGGCCCGGCTGGACGCTGCCCGCAAGCGCGGCTACTCGGTCGTCGACCAGGAGGCCGAGCCCGGCCTGTACTCGCTCGCCGCCCCGGTCAGGGACTTCCGCGGGGAGATCGTCGCCGCCGTACAGGTCGTCGGCCCCCGCCGCCGCCTGGAGCCGGCGACGGCGGCCTGCGCGGACTCGGTGGTCCGCTGGAGCGACTGGCTGACCGCCGCACTGAGGTCGACGGACGAGGAGGCGGACGGGAAGAGAGACGGGAAGACGGACGGGAACTGAGCGAAGACGGACGGGGGACTGAGCACCCGTCGATTCAGCCGAGCAGGGAGGCCAGTCGCGCCGCCGCGTCACCGATCGCGGCGACGAGCTCTTCCCGGTCGTCCCTGGCCGCCGCGTGCGGTACGACCGCGCTGACCGCCGCCACGACGTCCCCGTGCGGATCCCGTACCGGCGCCGCCACCTCCAGCACGTCCTCGTCGTACTCGCTCTCGCACACCGCGACCCCGCGCCCCGCGTCCGCGGTGACCCGCGCCAGCAACTCGTCCACGGTCCGCGGCGCGTACGGGCCGCCCGCCCCGATGAAGTCCTCGCCGCCGAGGAGCCGCGCGACCTCCTCGCGCGAGTGGTCGAAGAGCAGCGCCCGCCCCGCCCCCGTGCACCAGACCGGCGTCAGCCGCCCCGCCCGCGCCCAGGAGAACTCGGCCCAGGCGGCCAGCTCCGCCCGCACCGAGAGCACCATCGCCCCGCAGAGCACGTCGACGTACGCACACGCCCCGAAGCGGACCACCAACTCCCGCAGCAGCGCCCGGCTCTCCACGCCCCACGGTCCGGCCTCGGCCGCGACGGCCAGCAGATCCGCCCCGGCCCGGAACTCGTGCCCGTCCCGGGCGAGCGTCCCGGTGCCGACCAGATCCCGCAGCAACCGCGAAGCCTGCCCCTTGTCCAGCCCGCTCTCCTCCGCCAGCCGGACCACACCGGGTCCCCCTCGACTGTCGAGCTCCCCGCGAACCACCCGTTCCGCGAGCCCGAGTCCTCGAGCCAGTGCACCCGTCGCCACGTCCATGCGCCGGATGCTACAGAGTCCGGGGGAGCCGGTCGGCGTGGCGTCGGCGGGCTGTCGTGGTCAGGGTGTTCTCCTCGCCCGTGCCGTCCAGCTCAGTGCCGCGGCTCTGGCCAGGTGCAGGTGCGCTCGTTCCTTCGTTGGTCCCGGTCCGCGCATGCGGACGTGGTGGAGATGCAGCAGGTCCGGGAGCAGGTCCTGGACGGGCATCGTCCCGGCGCCCTCGATCGCGCCGCGGTAGGCGGCCAGCGCGGCGCGGCGTGCGGACCAGCTCGCGGTGACGCGCGCGTCCAGCACCGGAGTGCCTGAGGCCTTGGGGGAGGGGGCTGTCAGGGCGATGGTCTCGTCGTAGACCGCTCGGGGTGGGGCGCATCTGTCCGTGCGGGTGTGTGCGACCAGCCAGCGCATCGCCTTCGCGTCGTCGCCGAGCAGGCCGACGGCGATGTCCACCATGCTCGCGGCGGTCACCGCACGGACGTTGGGAGCGTCCCGCCCGGCCTGCGCGGTCAGTTGGGCGAGGACGGCCGCCGCGTCGGCGGCGAAGTACTCCTCGGCCGCTTCCAGCGCAGCCGGGCCGCCGAAGCGCGTGGTCTGCGGGTAGTGGGTATCGAGGCTCGCGTGCGTGATCAGGCCCGCGTGCCGCAGCCGCCGGGTCCACTCGCCGACCCGCTCGACAGTCGTGCCGAGTGAACCGGGCGCGCAGGTCAGACACAGACGTAGGTGGTCCTCGGGATCGCGGTGACGGACGAACCACCAGCGGGGCTCTCCCAACTCCCCGAGAAACGACGGCAGATGACGGGTCAGGAGCGCGTCCTGACGGTCGCGGTGCCCGTGCAAGCCGATGCAGAGCAGGTTGCCGCAGCCGGGCAAGCTGCCGTACTCCGGACCGACGACGTCGCCCGATGCGCGGACAGGCGCGCGGGTCGGGCCCGCAGCGGCCAGAGGTATGACGATCTCGTGGGCGCGCCCGCCGGTCCAGCCCAGATCCCCGGGATTCGGCGCGGCACGCAGCAGCGCCCTGCCGTCGCGCTCCACGTCGGTACGGAGCAGGACCCGGTGCGAGGGCTCCGCCAGGTCCAGGTTCATGCGCCGGTCTCCGTCGCCCAGGTACACGTACCGGGGCAGAAGAACGTCACGACGCCATTCGGCCAGGGCCTCGTCCCACTGCGGCCACGGCGTCCGCACGCCGGGAAGATCGTCGACGCCGAGCGTCCAGCGGGCCGGCGACAGCACGGTGCGCCCGTGGTGCAGCGCGGGGAGGAACGGCAGGCCGGCCACGGCAGCTCCCCACGAGAACCCGGTGCACGGGACGGCCAGCGCCACCGGTGCCTCGATCAGGAAACGGGCCAGCGGATGGGTGCGCTGGGTCAGCTCCACCGCGTTCGGCAGCATCGTGTGCACCGGACGGCGCCGGGAGACCGAGACCAGGTGCAACCGCTCGGCATCGGCGGTCACCGCCAGGTCCGTCACGGGCACCTGGTCCGTGTCCGGGCCGTGGTGTTCGCCGAGAGGGATCACCAGCCCCGCCATCTGCGGGGCGTGCGCGACGTTCACCGAGCGCATGTACAGCGGGGTGGCACTGATCTGCGCGATCAGCGCGTCCTGCTGCACGCCGGGCAGACCGGCGTACACGTCGGTCATCCGGCGGCGGTCCTCGGCGTCGAACAGGTGGAGGAAGCGCCCGGTGGCCGTACCGGCCGCACGGGCCACCCCGACGATGTGCAGCGTGAACTCCCCTTGTCCCAGGGCGGACATGCTCGCGGCGTGGATCCGCGCGGTCACCTCGGCGCTCGGCTGCACGGGCCCGCCGGGATCCACCACCGCCAGTTGCTCGATCGCGGCGTCATCGAGCCGGACGTGGTGGCGGCGCCGCGTCGCGGCGGTGTACGCGAGCCTCAGCAGCCGGCTGTCGCGGGCGGTCAGTGTCGGGCCCGCCGAGGCGGCTGTGGACGCGGATGCGGACCCGAGGTAGCCGGACGGGTAGCCGAGGAGGTCGATGGCGTTCAGGACGGGTACCACCGCTCCCGGGCCGTAGCGCTCGAGGAAGCGGCCGTGCCAGGCAGCCCATCCAGGGCTCAGCGCCGCCCGGGGCGCCAGGCGCGTGAGCACCTCGGCGGCCGAAGCCGCCTCCTCGGCCACCGCCTCCGGGATCACCAGGTCCCAGTCCAACCGCAGGTCGAGGGCGAGCGCGGGTTTTGCGGTGGAACAGAGCCGTGTCATCGCGGCCGTCACGCGTGCGCGTTCGGCGCGGGCGCCTGTGGGGGTGACGGTGGCGTCGTCGTGCCGTGTCAGTGCCGCCGCGACCTCACGCAACTCGTCGGCTTCGGCGGCGGGCAGGTGCTGTATCTGTCCGAGCAGGGTGGCGACGGGATCGGAGGCCGTCACCGCGGGACGCAGACTGGTGATCAGGAATCGCTGCCGTACCAGGTTCGCGAGCAGGTTCTCGATCGCCGTGGGCGAAGCGGCAGGGAAGCCGCCGGAGAGCGCTTCGGCGAGGACCGTCCACACGACCGGCGCCTGTGCGATGTCCATGGCCATGCGGACCGGTCCGGTCGCGCGTATCC
The DNA here is from genome assembly GCF_040644035.1 of Streptomyces sp. NPDC047042. Classification (NCBI taxonomy): domain Bacteria; kingdom Bacillati; phylum Actinomycetota; class Actinomycetes; order Kitasatosporales; family Streptomycetaceae; genus Streptomyces; species Streptomyces sp. NPDC047042. The sequence goes on from NZ_JBEYVP010000009.1 coordinate 263,035, forward strand.
CCACGTGCACCGGGCCACCGTCGTTCGCACTGCTTGCGCGGTGCTCGATCGTCAGGCGTCCGTCGCGCTCGAACGCGAGGCTGGAAGCCCGCAGCGTCAACTGGGGCCGGAGCACGGGATGTTCCTCCAGCCGGTCGACCAGAGCCGCGGTCCATGCCGCCTCCGGTCTGGTGACCGCCCGGTGTCCGGTGCCCGCACGCAGCAGGGGAGCGGCCCCTGTGCGGGCGGCCGCGACACCGGCGAACAGGCCGAACGGAGTGGCACGCGAGCGGGCGCGCAGCAGGTAACGCACCACCGAAACCACCGCGCGCCGCACGGCGAGGTCCGGCACCGGCTCGCCGTCGCATATCTGACGCACCCGTCTCGCCAGGTCCGGGCTGGAGAACTCGACCGCGGTGGCGAAGTCGGTTGCCTGCCACGTCTGTTGAAGCCATGCCCGCCACGACTCCCGGTGCGCGGACGGGCCGGTCAGGTCCGGCCAGACCATCGGCTGGTCGGGATGCCGGACCGCCGCCCGGACCACGGCCGCATCTACATGGCGGTACAAACAGCCCTCCAGCAGCACAACGGCGTTGACCTCGACCTTCGATCTTCCCAAAGCGCGCGGCGGCAGAGGCGATTATGAGTCATGGTCATTTGACGCCGTTGCTGCGCAATCCGGTTCTGCGGAGTCCTCATGAGCCGTTGACCTGGGATAATGCGGTCCATTCCAAACGACGACGTTTGGGCTGTTGTCGCACGTGCGGTCTGGCTAGCATTGGGCGCCGCACACGGCAAGCGGCACATTCCCAGCACGTTTGCGAAGGGGAGGAAATCATGACTGCTGCATCTCCTGAGAAACTCGTCGACGAGGAATTCGGTGAACTGGAAGAACTCCAGGTGATCGATTCCAGTGAGCTGAAGCTCGGCGCGGCCTACCACACGTACACCTACATCGCGGCGGAGAGCACGGAGGACATCCCCGAGTAGGACGCCCGGTAGCAACGGCCGACGGCAACTCTCCGACGGACGAGACCGGTTGAGACGAGGAGGCAGGTCGTGCCGTCCAGCCGGTCGGCGGGACGTTCCCGCACCGACGTCCTGTTGATCTTTCCGCCGCAGACCGAGGCCAGGTTCTTCCCGTATCTGAGCCTGCCGTACCTGACCGGCCACCTGCGGCGCCGCGGCCGGCAGGTTCACCAGGCCGACCTGAACATCGCTGTGCTCCACGAACTGCTGCGTCGTCCCGCGCTGTTGGACGACGCGGTCCGCGCCCAGGACACGGGTGACGACGGTACGGCCGTGAGCGACTGGTATCGCCGAGCGGTGGCCGACGTCTTCGCCGCGCACATCGGCGAACTGCGTGCCCACGTCCTGCACAAGGAGTCAGCCGGCGAGCTGGGCCCCGACCGCGCGGTCCGGCTCGCCACCCTGGGCCTCGAACTGCTGGTCCGCGACACCTTCCTGACCCGGACCTGGGACGACCTCGGACGGCTCGACGACGCCGTACGCCGCGCCGCGGACGAGCCGCCCGTCGCGTCCGGCGTACCGGTCGAATCGCTGCACCGCCTGGTGACCGGCCTGCTCGGCCGGCATCGCCCCCGGGTGGTCGGCCTGTCCGTGGCGTTCTTCAGCCAGCTCGCGCCCGCGCTGCTGATCGCCGCCTGGGTCCGACGGCTGGCGCCGGACACCCTGATCTGCCTGGGCGGCCAGCAGGTGATGCTCCGTCACGACAGCCTCGTCCGGCTGTCCGGAGTGCGGGACACGGTCGACGCCCTCTGCACGACCGCCGGGGAGGAGCCGCTCGAACGCTGGCTGGACGCGCTCGACGGGACGGTTCCGCTCGAAACCGTGCCCGGCATGACCTGGCTGCCACGGTCCGATGCCGGGTCGCGCACGGGTCCCGCGGTCACCCTGCGCTTCCGAGACCTCGGCCCACCCGACTTCACCGGACTGCCGTTCCGCTCCTACCTCAACGACGCCCTGGAACTCGCGATCGTCTCGTGCGTCGGCTGCTACTGGGGGCGCTGCGCGTTCTGCTCGTACGGCAACCGATCGCTTCCGCAGGGCGGGTACCAGCAGGGCACCGCGACCCAGATCGCCGACGCCGTGGAGGCCGTGGTCCGCGCCACGGGCACCCGGTACGTGTCGGTCGCGGACGAGAACACCAACCTGCGGCTCATCCTGAAGGCCATGCGCGCGACACGCGACCGTGGCATACGGGTCCGGTTCGGCGTCCGCAGCCGGCTGGAGGCCGTCCTGACCAACCCGGCGTTCTGCCACGACCTCGCCGCGGTCGGCTGCGCGATGATCTCGGTCGGCTACGAGGGCACCTCGCAGCGTCTGCTGGACCGGATGGAGCGGGGCGTGCGCGCGGCCGACTACCAGCGGATCCTCGACAACCTCGCCGCGGCGGGCATCACCGTCCGGTTCACCGTGATGGGCCAGGTCCTGGACGAGACTCCGGACGAGTTCGAGGCCTCCCTGCGCTTCCTCGTCGACAACGAGCGGCGGATCGGCATCGACGCGCTGGAACTGATGGTGGCCGAGCCCGGCAGCAGACTCGTGGCCGGGCCGGAGGACTACGGCCTCGCCCTCGACACCTCGGACCGCCTCGCGGGCAACCCCGAGCTCAGCTACCTGGCCGGCCGGGTCGGCCACCCGCTCGCGGTCCCCGGCGGCCCGACGCGCACCGAGGCACTGGACCGGCTGGTGCGGATCTTCCGCACCGTCAAACCGGGCCGTACGAACGGCTCGACACCCTCACGCCCCACCCCGAACGGCCATCGCGTGCCCGCCGTCGCCGCCCTGCGCCCGTACACATGGGTACGCGCCGTGCCCGAGCACGCCGACGACCGTACGGCGGACCGCCTCACCCTCGCCGATGTCGTCCGCGAGCGGTTCTACGCGCTTCCGCGAGGCGACGTGGAACAGCGCGCCGACGGCCTGCTCACGGCCCGCACCGACCGTGGCGGCCGACTGCTGGCCCAGCTGGCCGACGCGGCGGCGGGCACTCCCGACCCGGCCCGTGCGGCCGAACCGGTCCCCTCAGCCAGGAGTTCGACATGACGCAACCGTCGCGCACCGCACCCGGCGGCGCCGGAACCGCCACCGTCACCGGATCCCCGCGTCGAATGGGCCTGGGGGTACTGCTGGACATGCCGTGGGGCGGCGGACGCCTCGGCAGGCGCGGGATCGGATTCGTGGAGAGCGACGACGGCGGCGGAGACATCACCGACCGGGTCCGCGCCTTCCTGCGCCGACACGGCGGCGACTTCGCCTACTCGGCCCTCGCGTTCCAGCCGCGCTCGCGTGCCCGCGTACGGCCGGCCGACTACGTGCGCGCGTACGACCGCTTCTTCGAGGCGTCGCCCGCCGGGTCGGCCCGCGCCTTCCACCAGACCGAGCTGAACATGGGCACGCCCGAGCCCTACGACCGTCGCCCGGCCGCCGAGTTCACCAACGAACTGGCCGCCCGCTACGGCTTCTCCTGGGTGGTCGAGGACCTGGGCATCTGGAGCCTGCGCGGCATACCGATGCCCTATCCGCTTCCGCCGCCGCTGACCGAACCGGGGCTGGAGATCGCCACCCGGAACGTCGCGGAGGCGGCCCGGCTGCTCGATCCGCCGCTGCATGTCGAGTTCCCCGGCTTCACCGAGGGCGGCTCGTTCGTCCTCGGGCACATGGACGCCTTCCAGTACTTCGCCCGGCTGGCACAGGACGCCGACGTCTGGGTGACGCTCGATGTCGGCCATCTGCTCAGCTACCAGTGGCTGAGGGGACGTACCGGCAGCAGCATGTACGACGGGATCGAGGCGCTGCCTCTCAGCCGGTGCCGGGAACTGCACCTTTCGGGCTGCCAGATCGTGGGAGGCAAGTTCCGCGACCTGCACCACGGCGTCCTGCTGGACGAGCAGGTGGACCTCACCGCGTACCTGCTGCCGCGCTGCCCGAACCTCCTCGGGGTGACCTACGAGGACCCGATGTACCGCGAGGACGGACAGCTGGTCGAGAAGTCCCGGCACAACTACGCGCGGCTGCGCGACCTGGTCGCCGCCTGGCAGCGCGGGGAGGTGGCGTGAGCACGGTGGAGCCGGGCGCGTCGCTGGACGGCGAGGGGCTGACCGACCTGCTCCTGCGGCTACTGCTGGACGCGGACCTGCGGGCCCGGCTCGCCGCTGAGGGCGCCGAGGCCGTGGCGGCGGATCCCGGCGAGCTGGAGTGCCTGGCCTCCGTCGACCTGGCCGAACTGGACACCACCGCACGCCGGTTGCGCTCCCAGGTGTGGCGGCCCGGCAGCGGAGGCAGCCTCGCGACCACGTTTCCGCGCAGTCTGCGGTTGCTCCAGGACGCCGGTGCCACGGAGGCCGGCCTGCTCACCGGCTTCCTCGGCTCACCGCAGTTCTCGCGGTTCCGGCTGATCCCGTACACCACCCCTGGGATGTCCTCGGAGGAAGCGTTCGCGTCCTACCTGCTGGACGGCGTCGGGGCAGGGGCGTTGCGCGACACCGTGACCCATGAGCTGATGATCGCCCTGTTCACCGCGCTGACGTGCGAGCAGCCGCTGTCGTTCGTGATCGAGGCGGAGGGAATCGTCCGCACCGACCGGGGCCACGCCGCCCTGCGCGCGTACGCGCCGGCGTCCGTCGCCACCTGGGGGACCATCCCGGGGGAGCAGCACGGCGCGGGGGACACGGACCTCGCCACGAACGTGGAAGCAGTGGAATACGCGTACTTCACCACGTCCGCCGCCGGACTGGCTCACGGCGTGGTGTCCGGGCGGGTGGCGGCGGCCTTCGAGGCCGAACCGACGGCCCGGCGCGAGACCGCGCGGCGCGCGCTGGCACGCCGCGGACTGTGGTGACGGGGAGAGGAACCGCCTTGCACATCGTGTTGGTGGACATGCCGTGGTCGTCGCTCGACGCGCCGTCCCTCGCGCTCGGCATTCTCAAACGCCGGATCCTCGACGTCTTCCCCGACGGAGCCGCGGACGTCGAGGTGGTGCACGCCAACCTCGACTTCGCCGACTGGGTGGCCGCTCGTACGGAGTACGGCTTCGAGGAGTACGAATTCTGCGCGAACTCCTATTTCTCCGGACAGAGCGAGTGGATCTTCTCGGCCGCGCTCAATGGCCGACCCCGGTGGCGGATGGCGGAGTTCACCGAGCACTTCGACGGGAAGATGCCGGAGCGCATGCTGGCCAAGGCGCGTGAACTGCACGAACTCGCGCCGTTGTTCGTCCGGGAGACAGCCGCCAAGATCGCCGCCACGGCACCGGACGTGGTCGGCTTCACCACCACGTTCGCGCAGAACGCGGCCACCCTCGCCGCGGCCCGCGTGGTCAAGGAACTGGCGCCCGGCACCATCACCGTCTTCGGCGGCGCGAACTGCGACGGACCGCAGGGCGCCGCGCTGCACCGCAACTTCCCCCAGGTCGACTTCGTGGTGCGCGGCGAGGGCGAGATCGCGTTCCCGAGGCTGCTCGCCGCGCTCCGCGACGGTGACGCCGACGACCTTGCCGCCATCCCCGGCCTGTGCCGCCGCGATTCGCAGGGCCGGTCCGTGGCCCATCCCATGGACGCCGCCCCGCTGCCGCCGGGAGCGCTGGTCACCCCGGACTACGGCGACTACTTCGAGCGGCACGCGCGGTCCACCGCGGGCGGCTGGGTGGAGCCGCGGCTGGTGGTGGAGGGCTCGCGCGGCTGCTGGTGGGGCGAGAAGCACCACTGCACCTTCTGCGGCCTCAACGGTTCGTTCATGGAGTTCCGCAGCAAGGACCCACGGCGGTTCGTGGAGGAGATCCTCGGCCTGGTCGAGCGCCACCGCGTACTCGACGTGTGGGTCACCGACAACATCCTCGACATGGCCTACCTCAACTCGATGGCCCCGCTCCTCCAGGAGTCCGGGTACGACCTGCGGCTGTGCTACGAGATCAAGTCGAACCTGCGGCGCGAGCAGCTCGCGACCCTGTCCGCGGCCGGCGTCAGCTACGTACAGCCCGGCGTGGAGAACCTCAGCACCCGGGTGCTGAAACTGATGGACAAGGGGGTGACCGGCTGCCAGAACGTACGGCTGCTGCGGGACGCGGAGACCACCGGAGTCAACCTCAGCTGGAACTACCTCTACGGCTTCCCCGGGGAGACCGAAGCGGACTACGACGAGATCATCGACCAGCTGCCCGCGCTGCACCACCTCGGACCACCGGCCAACTCGACCCGTCTGAAGGTCGAGCGGTTCAGCCCCTACTTCGACCGGCCGGAACTGGGCTTCGGCGAACTGAGCCCCGCCTCGCACTACCACCACATCTACGACCTCCCGGAGGACGAACTGGCCGACCTGGTCTACATCTTCGACTCACCGAACCAGGGCATCGCCGACGACTGCCTGAACCGGCTGCGCACAGCCGTCGCCAGTTGGACGCGGGCGTACCCGCGCAGCCGACTGACCCACTGCGACCTCGGCGGACACATCGTCCTGGTCGACACCCGGCCGGGTTTCTTCTGGCGGCTCCTCGACCTCACCGATCCGCTCGAAGTGACGGTGTTCCGGCTGCTCGACACACCGCACAGCCCGGCGGCGCTGCTGCGCAAGGCCGCCGCCCGGTGCGCGGAGGCGGGGGAGCCGACCGGCGAGGTGACAGCGGAGCGCCTCACCGGGTTGCTGGCGCGCTGGCGTGCCCTCGGCCTGGTCTTCGCCGAGGGCGGCCAGTACGTCCAGGTCGCGCCCGCCGTGGCCAACCAGGACCTGCTGCGGCTCGACGGCGCCGGACTGCACGGGGACGGGCTGCACGGGGACGACACGCCGCTCGTCCCCGCCCTCGCGGCCCCGACAGGGGGATACACCCGATGAAGCCGGAGCTGACTCTGTGGAAGGACCGCGATCCGGGGGCCATGCTCCTGCCGGGCATCCGCTGCGGCACCCTCGAAGGGCCGCCGGGCGACCCGGTGGACGCCGTCGAACGGCTCGCCTCCGACGGCGTCCAGTTCGTCCAGGTGCACGAGCCCGTGGACCTCACCGATCCGGACGGCGCGTCCGCGGTCGCCGTCCTCCTCCTCGTCCGGGAACTCACCAGCCACGGCATCGCGGTGGACTGGACGGTGCGCATGCCGGACCCGGCCCAGTGGCGGGCGCTGAGCCATCTGTACCCACCGGCAAATGTCCTCCTAGGCTCCACGGGAGAGGAGAGCGACGAACGCGTGGTCACCGCGTGGCGCGGCTCGTTCCACATCGCGAAGTGCGGCTACCGCCGGGGCCCGGGTTTCCTGGAGATCCGCGACCACCGCTGGGGCTCCTTCCGGCGCCTGGTCGTCCAGGCTCCCCGGAGCACCGCGTTCCAGGGACTGCTGGACGGCGTCCCGGCGGTCGCGTCGGCGTCGACCGAGCGGGCCCTGGAGCGCTACCTGCGCGAAAACCTGCTCCATCGCGCCGGGCGCCATCTGTGGTGGACCCCGTACCGCCTACGACGCTGGCCGCTCAGCACGACGATCCCGTAGGAACCTCTCGACCCACCGCTGCGTCAACTCGTCGGCCTGCCGTCTGATCCCCGGCGCCGGCACCGACTCGGGCGCGCCGACACCGAGGAAGTCGAGGCAGCTCAGCAGGCGTGTCTCGTAGTCCGCGACCAGGTCCTCGTAGACGACGACATGCGGGACGACGCCGCGCCTGCGGAAGTAGTCCTCCCAGACCGACGCGTCGCGGTCGAGCAGCCGCAGATAACGGCGGATCTCCGCGTAGCTGTACCGGGGGGCGGCGCGCGCACTCCCCTCCGGCAGAAGGGTCCCGTCCAGGATCCAGACACCGGTCTGCTCAGCCATGGTGTACGAGACCGCCTGCCGCAATCGGTCCCGCCGTTGGATCCAGATGTACCGGGGTGCCTGGAGGATGTCGTACGGGTCGATCTCCAGGCTCCCGAGGTGTCCCGCGTGGATCCGCAGCCCGAACACGCCGTTGGGGCTGGTCCGGCACCTCATCAGCCGCCGCACATAGCCCGTCGCCAACTCCTGTGGATCGCCGGAGTCGAATCCCCAGCGCTCGAAGTAGTCCAGGACGAAGGCGTCGGCGAAGTAGTCCTCGGCGAAACCGGCGAGCCCGGTGTGCCACAGGGCGCGGGCCAGCATGTTGCTGCCGCACCGGGGGGTCGACGCGAGCACGTAACGGACCGGCGGCAGACCGGAGTAGGGCGGGAAGTCGAACTCCGGAGAGTTGGTCCGATAGCGCAGCGCCATGGGAACACCTTCGTGCCCGGCACCCGTGGTTGCCACCGGCTGTGTCGCGTTCCGGACACGGTGCTACGGCGAGGTGGACGGGTGCGGGGAGCGGAGCACGAGCAGGGTGATCTCGCTGGGGGCGAAGACACGGAACGGCGGGCCCCAGAATCCGGTGCCCCGGCTGGTGTAGAGGAGGGTGCGGGTGCCGTGACGGCTGAGGCCGGCGAGGGCGGGCTGGTCGAGGCGGACCAGGTGGTGGAAGGGCCAGATCTGGCCGCCGTGGGTGTGACCGGAGAGCTGGAGGTCGATGCCGGCTGCCGCCGCCCGGTCGACGAACTTGGGCTGGTGTGCCAGGAGCAGGACGGGGAGGTCGGCGTCGGCGCCGTCCAGGGCTCCGGCGAGGTGGGCGCGATGGCCTGCCAGGCCGGAGGATTCGGCGGTGACGTCGTCCACGCCGGCGACCACGAGGGTGTCGCCGCCGCGTTCGAGGAGCAGATGACGGTTGCGCAGCGGCTCCCAGCCCAGCTCGTCCATCAGGTCGACCCAGCCCTGGGCCTCGCTGTAGTACTCGTGGTTGCCGGTGACGTAAACCCGGGCATGGGTGGCTCGCACGGTACCGAGGGGGACGGCCTGGGCGCGGCGGCGTTCGGCGGTGCCGTCCGCGATGTCGCCGGTGTGGCACACCAGGTCGGCCTCCAGGGAGTTCACCGTCTCGCACACCCGCGCCGACCAGCGGGCGCGGTCGAGCGGGCCGTAGTGGGTGTCGGTGATGAGGACGACCCGGGTGCCGTCCAATCCGGCGCCCAGGCGCGGGAGTTGTACGTCGAGCCGGCGCACCCGTGGCACGCGGCGGGCTTCGGCGTACCCCCAGGTGAGGAGTACGGCGGTGGTGCCGAGGACGGCCCAGGTGACGATCCGGGCCCGGTCCTGATCCTCACCGACGCCGGCCACGGTCAGCGCGAGCCGCAACAGGACACCGAGCAGAACCGACCAGGTGAACAGGACCCAGCTGCTGCCCAGCAGGGTGTCACCGATGATCGCGGCCCAGTCCTGCTGACGCCGGCCGTGGCCGCGCGCCATCGCGAGCGGCATGGCTGTGAAGCCGAGGAGGAACAGGGCGGTGCCCGCCAGGGTGACGGGCAGCGGCCAGTGCTGGCCGGTGTGCAGGAGCACCCAGCAGGGCACGGCCCACAGCAGGACGGGGGCGATCAGGGGGAGGTAGCGCATCAGGCGGAGCAGTCGGCTCTGCCGCGGAGCCCGCGCCTCGCTGTCGGCGGGTCGGGTGTCACTGGTGTCGGTCACGCTTCCCCTCTCGTACCGGGCTGCCGTGTCGCGCACTGTATCCGGTACCCTCCGGCCGGTCCGAAAGCGGCTCCGCGCGGTCGCACGGTGTGATTTGGACGAGCGCTTCCCTTGCGCTGCATGAACGTTGGACGGCCCCTAACCGCTCCCCAGTGAGGGTGGAATCACCAACTCCACCTGGGATGTAAGGGGCAGACTCATGGGTAACGCTGTGCGACCGCAGCGCAGGGCCGTTCTCACCGGAGGACTCGCGGCGGCCACCGCGGCCGTGCTCACCGGCTGTTCGTCGAAGACGAACGGCTCCGACGCGGCGAACGCGGCGCACGCCGCCGCGGCTTCGCCCAGCCCCTCCGCGAACGCCGCGCCCCGGCCCGACTCCGCCCGGACGGCATACGCGAGACTGCTGGAGGGCAACAAGCGCTGGGTGAGCGGGCAGTTGCAGCACCCCGACCAGGACCCCGCCCGGCGCGCGGCCGTCGCCCCCGAGCAGAAGCCGTACGGCGTGATCGTCTCCTGCATCGACTCCCGCGTACCGCCGGAGCTGGTCTTCGACACCGGCATAGGCGACCTGTTCGTGATACGCACCGGCGGGCAGGTCGTGCAGCCGGTGGTCGTCGGCTCCATCGAGTACGGGCCCGTCACCGCGGGGTCCCCGCTCATCGTCGTACTCGGGCACCAGAACTGCGGCGCGATCAAGGCGGCGTACAAGGCGCTCAAGGACGGGACGGAACTGCCGGGCAACCTGCAGTCGATCGTGGAAGCCCTGCGCCCGGCCTACAAGCAGATAGCCAAGGTCAAGCACGCCGACCCCGTCGACGCGATGATCCGTGCCCACGCCAATCTGACCGCCGCCGACCTGCGGTCCAACGCCTCGCTCGCGCCCCTGGTGAAGAAGGGCGACCTGACCGTGGTCAGCGCCTACTACTCGCTCGACACGGGCCGCGTGGAGACCCTCACCGGAGCACCTGCCGCCTGACCCGCGGCTCTGTCCTGACCTGGTCCGACAGTTCCCGCCGTCCCGAAGGAAGGCGGGAACCGTCGCGTGCCCCGCCTCTACAGCGGGGCGGGTGAGGAAGCCCCCGGGATCAGCAGGCGTGGGCTGCCCGTGCCGTCGGCGGGCACGGTCCACAGGTCGCTGCTGCCGACCTTGCCGTCGGCGGGGAGGGCGTAGGCGACGGTGTCGTTGTCGAGCCAGGTGGCCTGGTCGTCGACGCTGTGGCGTTCGGCGAGCGCCGTCTCCTTCAGGGTGCCGAGGTCGAGGACGTACTCGTGCCAGAGGGCGGTACGGGACAGGACCCGCTTCTTGAAGGCGACGCGCGTCCCGTCCGGGGAGAGCGAGGGGCACTCCACGTTCTCGGTCAGGGTGGTGACCTTGCGCTCGGAAAGCGAACCGCGGACCAGGTACGTCTTGTTGCCGGTGTTGAGGGTGGCGTAGAAGGTGTCGTCGTCGGTGGCGAAGGTGACGCCCCAGAAGTTGATGTCCGAGGCGCGGTAGGACCTGCCGTCCAGGACGACGGAGAACGTCTCCAGGCTGGGCGTCAGCTTCATCGTGCGGGTGTCCAGGATCGACGTCCGGGTGGAGAAGAACGCGGACGCGTAGGACTCGCCGGAGACGAAGACGGTCCAGGCGACGAAGCGGCCACTGGGTGAGACCCGGGCCCGGCTGGGGGTGCCCGCCAGCGGATAGGTGCGCACGGTGCGGAGGTTCGCGTCCAGGAGCAGGGCGCGGTTGCTCTGCTTGAGCACACCGGGGACGGACTGGAGGCAGACGCCCGTGCCGGCCGCCGCGTAGAACCGGGCGCACTTCAGGTCGGACGCGGTCCGGCCCGCCCCGGGGTCGGTGGACGGGACCGAGGCGACCGCGGTGCGGTGCGGCCCCGAGGCCGCGTTGACGAAGGCCAGGCGGCTCTTCTGGTCGAGCGTCAGCTTGCCCGTGCTGACGGCGGGGCCGCCCGGCTGGGACCGGTTCGCCCGGTCCGCGCGGTCGGCGGCGTTCAGGACCACGCCGGTTGCCACGCCCGCGAGGATCAGCACCCCGGTGACGAGTATGAGCAGGCGGCTGCGCAGCGATGTCATGTGGATTCCTGGGACTTCGTGACGGTGGTCGTGGTCATCGGGTTTCGCCCGCCGGCCGCAGCACCACGCCCGCGACGACCGCGCAGCACAGCAGACCGATCGCCGACCCGGCCAGCGCCGGACCGTCGCCCCACACGGTCCAGGCGGCGCCGAAGGCCAGCGAGCAGCAGAACCGGGCCAGTGCCTGGCTGGTCCCGACGATGGCGAGGCCGCTGGCGCGCAGTTGCTCGGGCACGATGTCGGCCAGGGCGGCGGGAAGCACGCCGTCGGTGGCCGCGTAGAACAGGCCGTGCAGGGCGAGCACGAGGAAGGGCAGGGCGGGGGTGGCCGGGGCCCACAGCAGGAGGGCGTAGCCGGTCAGCAGACTGACGTGCCCGGCGAGGAACACCGTGCGCCGCCCGATCCGGTCGGCCAGCGCGCCGAGGGGCACGGCCAGCAGCAGGAACACCGCGGCGGTGCCCAGCGGCAGCAACGGGAACCACTCGTCGCCGATGCCGGCGCGCCTCTGCAGGAGCAGATAGACGAAGGCGTCGCTGACCGTCGTCAGGCCGAGCAGCGCGGCGCAGCCGGCGAGCGCCCGCAGCCGTGGCAGCCGCAACAGCGCCAGCGCTTCACGTACGTTCACGGGCGGCTTGCCCGCGACCGTATCCGCATCCGCATCCGCATCCGCATCCGCGTCGGCCGACCGGGCGTCTCGCCGCCTGCCGGGGACGAACAGCACCAGCACGAGCACACCGAGGACCGCGACGCACGCGCTGACGCCGAACACGGCGTCGTAGCCGTCGGTCGCCGCGCGCAGGATGAAGAAGGCGGCCAGCGGGCCGAGCATCGCGCCGGTGGTGTCCATCGCCCGGTGCACGCCGAAGGCGCGGCCCTGTTTCTCGGACGGGGTGGACAGCGAGATCATCGCGTCGCGCGGGGCGGTGCGCAGGCCCTTGCCGGTGCGGTCCAGGGCGAGCACGGTGCCGAGTGCGCCGACGCTGCTCACGAGCAGGAGCAGCGGCTTGCACAGCGCGGACAGGCCGTACCCGAGCCCGGCCATCAGCTTGTGGTTGCGCACCCGGTCGGCGAGATGACCGCCGGTGAGCTGGACCAGCGCGCTGACGCCGTTGTAGACGCCGTCGAGGGTGCCGAAGACCAGCGGGGTGAAACCGAGCGTGGAGACGAGGTAGAGCGGCAGAACGGCGGTGACCATCTCCGAGGAGATGTCGGTTATCAGGCTGACCGAGCCCAGCACGAGCACGACCGGGGCGACCCGGTGCCCCGGTCCGCGTCTTCGGCCCTGTTCGGTGTCCGCCTGCGCGGGGGCGGAACGGTCGGTGAGATACATGATCGAGTTGAACTCCAGGTGCGGTGCGATCAGTTCTGCCGGCTGCTCTCGTCCCGTAGCCAGGTGCCGAAGTCCTGGGCCCGGATCGCCTTGGCGGACCTCCGCCGGGCGGCGACCGCTGCCGCGAGGAAGACTACGACACTGACGACGAGCTTCGGATCCCTGCGGACCAGGGCTTTCAGATCCGCCGTGCTCGTACGCGCCGAGGCCTCCTGCGGCGCCTGGTGCTGTTCGACCTGGGCCGTCGAGACCGCGGCCCGCACCCGCCGTTTCATCAAGTCCGGCCAGGTACGCGGCGGGTGGACCACGACACTGGCCCCGTCGACCACGAGCCGCTCGTGCGCGGCGAACGCCAGGGACGCCGCCAGGTCGTCCGCCATCAGCGGCGGGAGCGCGGCGATCCGGGCGTGCCCGGCCTTGGAGACCGCGATGACACCCCGGCCGAAGAGACCGGCGCGCACGGCGGGGAGCTGCTGCCACACCCGGTAGTAGGCGCGCACCCGCCAGGCACAGCCCGCCAGCGGGATCCGCCGCTCGGGGGCGGTGGCGAGAATGTCCGAACTATCGTCGTCCAGGGGCTCGGTGAGGGCCCGGACGTCTGCGCCCGTGATCACGACGTCGGCGTCCACGTAGACGCGCGGGAAGCCGCGCGCGTGGTCGTCTCCCGCCCGCAGCGCGGCGTGCTTCGAGGGCGTGGGTATGTCGACCACTCGGACGCGCGGTCCGCGGGCCGCCGCGACACGGGCGGTGTCGTCGGTGCAACCGTTGCACACGACCACGATGTCGGTGTCGTCCTCGGCCGGGCCGGCCAGCAGCGAATCGAGGAGTCTGCCGATGACTTGCCCCTCGTTGTGGGCCGGAATCACGATGCTCGTCACGTGGGCAGTATGCCGTCAGTGTCACTAATGCGATGTGTGTTTCGTTCAACCGTTCCCGTCGCTGCGTTTCGTGGTCTAGATTGAGTGCCGCCGGACCGGTTTGGGTGGGGAACTTGTCCTTGACTACATGTCACGGTGCGGCATTTTGCACGGATTTGAACTTGTACGAAAATACATGCTGGGGGGCGTGAGGCGGTTGGGGAACCGCTGCAGCTCCCTTGCTTTCCAGTGTCGCTGTGTGGAGGGCACTTCGATCGGGGGGTAGCCGCGCATGTGGTGGGGGGAGCATGGCCATTGAGGTCACGCATGAGCAACTGGTCGTGGGACGCAGAAGGCCGGAAGCTCGCCGAAGACATTGGGATCAGAAGTATCGATTCGCCCTACTGGTCGCGGACGGTTTCGCAGCCGTTGTCGCGGCCTTCTTGATCCACGCGGCCTACGGCCGCTGGGCGGTGGCCCTGGTGCTGCCCCCGGCCTGGATCCTGGCCATGCTCGTCCATCGCTCCTACGACCGCACCGCCCTCGGGCTGGGAACCGAGGAGTACCGAAGGGTGCTCCGCGGCGCGCTCGCGCTGCCGGCGCTGGCCGCCGGTGTGCACTACCTCCTCGCGCACGACGAGGGGCTCCTCCACGACATGGTCATGGCCACGGTGCCCGCTGTCGTGATCGCCCTGCCGGGCCGCTACGCGCTCCGCCGCCGCCTCCACCGAAGATGGGCACGCGGCCGTGACCGCAGCGCGACACTCCTGGTCGGGCCCGCTCACGCGATCGTGGAGCTGGTCACCGTACTGCGGCGCGGCGGCGCACAGGAACTGCACGTCGCCGGCGTGTGCCTGAGCGACCCGAAGAACCGGGCGGAGATCCACAAGTTGGGGCTCCCCGTCCTCGGCGGCGTGGGCGACATGGACGACGTGGTCCGGGTCATGGGCATCGGCACCGTGATCGTCCTGCCGTTCCCCGACTCCGACGCCTCCGTCCTGCGCCGGATGTCCTGGACGGCCGCCGTACAGGGAGTCGACTTCCTGCTGGCCCCCGTACTCACCGACGTGTCGGCGTCCCGGCTGGCGGTGCGCCCCACCAACGGGGTGCCGCTGGTGCGTATTCAGGCGCCCAATCTCACCCGGTTCTCCCGGCTGCCCAAGGAGATCCTGGACCGGTCGCTCGCGGCGGTGCTCCTGGCGCTCCTCGCGCTGCCCCTGCTGCTGATCGCCCTGATCGTCCGGCTGGACAGCAAGGGGCCGACGCTGTTCAGGCAGCAGCGGGTGGGCCGCTACGGCGACCACTTCACCATGTTCAAGTTCCGTACCATGCGGCCGGATTCGGAGTCCCTGCGGGCCGAACTGGAGCACCTCAACGAGAACAGCGACGGCCTGCTGTTCAAGGTGAAGGAAGACCCCCGGATCACCCGGGTCGGCTCGGTGCTGCGCCGTACGTCGATCGACGAACTGCCCCAGCTGATCAACGTGCTCAGCGGGCACATGTCGCTCGTCGGACCCCGCCCGCCGCTGCCGGAGGAGGTCGAGGAGTACCCGGCGGAGGTCAAGCGCCGACTGCTCGTCAAGCCCGGCCTCACCGGCCTGTGGCAGGTCAGCGGCCGCTCGGACCTGCCCTGGGACGAGGCGGTCCGGCTCGATCTCGGATACGTGGACAACTGGTCGATGGGACTCGACCTGGAGATTCTGGCGCGCACCGGGTCCGCCGTGGTGCGCGGAACGGGGGCCTACTGATGGACCGAGGGAAGAGGAACCAAGTGACGCAGACAGGCGAGCCGTTGGGGGTCGCGGTCGTCGGGGCGGGCTACTGGGGTCCCAATCTCGTCCGCAACTTCCAGGCCAGCGAGCAGTTCCGGCTGCGCTGGCTGTGCGACCTCGACGTGGACCGCGCCCAGCGGGTCCTCGGCGGTTACTCGACCGTCCAGGCCACCGCGGACTACGCGGCCGTGCTCGCCGACCCGTCGGTGCACGCCGTCGCCGTCGCCACACCCGCCGGCACCCACCTCGACATCGCCCTGGCCGCCCTGCGCGCCGGAAAGCACGTCCTCGTGGAGAAGCCGCTCGCGGCCACCTACGCCGACGGGATGCGCCTGGTCACCGAGGCGGAGGAGCGCGGGCTCACCCTGATGTGCGACCACACCTACTGCTACACACCCGCCGTGGGCCGCATCCGCGAGCTGGTCCGCTCCGGGGAACTCGGCGACATCCACTTCGTGGACTCGGTGCGGATCAACCTGGGGCTGGTCCAGAAGGACATCGACGTCATGTGGGACCTCGCCCCGCACGACCTGTCGATCCTGGACTTCATCCTCCCCGACAACGTCGAGCCGGTCGCCGTCGCCGCCCACGGGGCCGACCCGATCGGCGCCGGACAGGCCTGCGTGGCCTATCTGACGCTCCAGCTCAACACCGGGGCCATCGCCCACGTGCACGTCAACTGGCTGTCGCCCACCAAGGTCCGCACCACCATGGTCGGCGGCGCCAAACGCACCCTGATCTGGGACGACCTCAACCCCGCCCAGCGCGTGGCGATCTTCGACCGGGGCGTGGACCTGTCCGCGCCCCAGGAGATCGGCGCCGACGAGCGCCGCGACATGCTCGTCTCGTACCGCTCCGGAGACATGGTCGCGCCCGCCATCGGCGAGAAGGAAGCGCTGCGCAGCATGGTCGACGAGTTCGGCGACGCGATCAGACAGCGCCGGGCACCCCTGACCGACGGCCGGGCGGGCCTGCGGGTGCTGGACATTCTCGAGGCGGCCTCCCGGAGCCTGGAGTTCAAGGGCGCGGTCGTCGGCCTGCGTGCCGGACGTTGACGTACCCATTCACTGAGAGGGCAGGGCAGTTGAGCAGCGTACGAGGCAAGAAGATCCTGGTCACCGGGGGAGCGGGCACCATCGGCTCCAACCTGGTCGACCTCCTCGCCGAGGGCGGCGCGCGCGAGATCGTGGTGCTGGACAACTTCGTCCGGGGACGCCGCGCCAACCTCGCCAAGGCCCTGCCCAGCGGGGTCGTGGAGATCGTCGAGGGTGACATCCGGGACGCCGCCACCGTACGGAAGGTCACCGAGGGCGCCGAGCTGGTGTTCCATCTCGCCGCGATCCGCATCACCCAGTGCGCGCAGGAACCCCGGCTGGCCAACGAGGTCATGGTCGACGGCACGTTCAACGTCCTGGAGGCCGCCGCCGAGGCCGGAGTGGGCAAGGTGATCGCCTCGTCCTCGGCGTCCGTCTACGGCATGGCCGAGACCTTCCCGACGACCGAGCGCCACCACGCGTACAACAACGACACGTTCTACGGCGCGGCCAAGGCCTTCAACGAGGGCATGCTGCGCAGCTTCCACGCCATGTACGGCCTGGACTACGTGGCGCTGCGCTACTTCAACGTCTACGGGCCCCGGATGGACATCCACGGCCTCTACACCGAGGTGCTCATCCGCTGGATGGAGCGCATCGAGGCGGGCGAGCCGCCGCTGATCCTCGGCGACGGCACACAGACCATGGACTTCGTCGACGTACGGGACATCGCCAGAGCGAACGTGCTGGCCGCCGAGTCGGACGTCACCGACGAAGTGTTCAACGTCGCGAGCGGCACGGAGACCTCGCTGCGCGAACTCGCCGACGGCCTGCTCGAGGCCATGGGTGCCTCCGGTTTGGAGCCGGAGCACGGGCCCGCCCGCGCGGTGAACGGCGTGGTCCGGCGGCTCGCGGACACCAGCCAGGCCGCCGAGCGGCTCGGCTTCACCGCTCGGATCGACCTGCGGACGGGGCTCCGGGACCTGGTCGAGTGGTGGCGTGCCGAGCGCGCCGCCGACGCCGCCGCAGAGGAGGCGGCCAAGTGAGCACCGACCGCATCCCGGTGATGATCCCCTGGCTCGGGGAGGAGGAGGCCAAGGCCGCCTCCGACGCGGTGCTGTCCGGGTGGGTCGCCCAGGGCCCCCGGGTCGCCGCCTTCGAGAAGGCGTTCGCCGAGCGGGTGGGCGCCGAGCACGGCATCGCCGTCAGCTCCTGCACCACCGCCCTGCACCTCGCACTCGTCGCGCTCGGACTCGGCCCCGGCGACGAGGTCGTGGTGCCGTCGCTGTCCTTCATCGCCACCGCCAACGCGGTGCGTTACGTCGGTGCCGAGCCGGTGTTCGCCGACGTCGACCCCGCCACCGGCAACCTGACCGCGGCCACCGTGGACGCGGTCCGCACCCCGCGCACCAAGGCCGTCCTCGCCGTCCACCAGGGCGGCGTCCCGGCCGATGTGCACAGTCTGCGCGCCGCCTGCGCCGACTGGGACCTGCCCCTCGTCGAGGACGCGGCCTGCGCCATCGGCTCGACCGTCGGCGGCAAGCCCGTCGGACAGGGCGCGCTGATCGCCGCCTGGTCCTTCCACCCCCGCAAGCTCGTCACCACCGGCGAGGGCGGCATGATCACCACCGACGACGCCGAATGGGCCGCGCGGCTGCGCCGGTTGCGCGAGCACGGCATGAACGCCTCGGCGGCCGAACGGCATTCGAGCAGCAAGCCGGTCCTGGAGAGCTACCTCGAGGTCGGCTACAACTACCGGATGACGGACGTCCAGGCCGCGATCGGCCTGGTCCAGCTCGGCAAGCTCGACGCGATGATCGCCCGCCGCCGCGAACTGGCGTCCCGCTACGACGCGTTGCTGCGGGACGTCCCCGGACTCACCCCCGTACGCGACCCCGAGCATGGGCAGAGCAACTTCCAGTCGTACTGGGTGCTGCTGGCCGAGGACTTCCCGGTCGGCCGGGACGACCTGCTCGCCGCGCTCGCCGAGGCCGGCGTCTCCGCCCGGCGCGGAATCATGGCCTCGCACCTCGAACCCGCCTACGCGGGCCACCCGAGCGCCCCGCTGCCCGTCACCGAGCGGATCAGCCGCGACTCGCTGATCCTGCCCCTGTTCCACACGCTCACCGAGGCACAGCAGGACCGCGTCGTCGCGGCATTGCGCGAACAGGCCCGTGGATGAGCGGACTTCTGATCATCGGCGCGGGCGGCTTCGCCCGGGAGACCGCACAGGCCGTACGGGACGCGGGTG
Source organism: Streptomyces sp. NPDC047042 (assembly GCF_040644035.1). NCBI lineage: Bacteria > Bacillati > Actinomycetota > Actinomycetes > Kitasatosporales > Streptomycetaceae > Streptomyces > Streptomyces sp. NPDC047042. The sequence continues at coordinate 281,843 of NZ_JBEYVP010000009.1, forward strand.
ACATCGAGCTGCTCGGGCACCTCGACGACAACGCCGGCCTGCACGGTACCGAGGTCGACGGCGTGCCCGTACTCGGCGGCTGCGACCTGGTCCACGAGCTGCCCGAGGCGCGCGTCGTGATCTGTGTGGGCAACCCCCGGGACTACGCGGCCCGCGCCCGGCTGGTGCGCCGGCTGGCCCTGCCCGCGGACCGCTACGCCACCGTGATCCACCCGACGGCGTCGGTGTCGGCGACCTCGGAGGTCGGTCCGGGCTCGGTGCTGCTCGCGCACTGCGTCCTGACCGCCGCCGTGCGGGTGGGCGCGCAGGTCGCGGTGATGCCGCACGTCGTCCTCACCCATGACGACGTGGTCGAGGACTTCGCCACGATCGCCTCCGGTGTCCGGCTCGGCGGGGGAGCGCGGCTGGAGCGGGGCGCCTATGTGGGCTCCGGTGCCCTGGTCAGGGAGGGCACGGTGGTCGGCGCCTGGTCGCTGATCGGGATGGGAAGCGCCGTGCTCGAAGATGTACCGCCGGGCGAGGTCTGGGTGGGGAGCCCGGCCCGACGGCTGCGCGAGGCGGCGGCGCCCGCGCTCGACGAACTGTTGACACAGCAACTGTTGACACAGCAACTGGGGGGACCAGTCGCATGAACCAGATTCCGTTGGTGGACCTCAAGGCGGCCCATCAGGAGGTCGCCGACGAGGTGCGCGCCGGATTCGAACGAGTCCTGGCCAACACCGCTTTCATCGGCGGCGACGAGGTGAAGGCGTTCGAGCGCGAGTACGCCGAATTCGGCGGCGTCGCGCACTGCGTGGGCGTCGCCAACGGCACCGACGCCGTCGAACTCGCCCTGCGCGCGAGCGGGGTCGGGCCCGGTGACGAGGTCGTCATACCCGCCAACACCTTCATCGCCACCGCGGGCGCCGTGGCCCGGATCGGCGCACGGCCCGTCCTCGCGGACTGCCTGCCCGACACCTACCTCCTCGACCCCGAGGCCGCCTTGGACGCGGTCGGCCCCGCCACCCGGGCGGTCGTACCGGTGCATCTGTACGGACAGATGGCCGAAGTGACGAAGCTGGCCGCCCAACTCCCCGACCACGTAAGGGTCGTCGAGGACGCCGCCCAGTGCCAGGGCGCCACCCGCGACGGCCGGACCCCCGGCAGCGGCGGCATCGCGGCGACCAGCTTCTACCCGGGCAAGAACCTCGGCGCCTACGGCGACGCGGGCGCCGTGCTCACCGACGACGACGAGTCGGCCGAACTGATCCGCGCGATAGCCAACCACGGCGGCGTCGCCAAGTACCGCCACGACGTGCCCGGATTCAACAGCCGGCTGGACGGCCTGCAGGCCGTCGTCCTGCGGGCGAAACTGGCGCGGCTGGCGGACGGCAACGCGGCCAGGCGGGCGGCGGCGGCCCGCTACGACGAACTGCTCGCCGAACTCGCGTCCGCCGGACGGGTCGTGCTCCCGACGACGGACGCCGACAACGCCCACGTGTGGCACCTCTACGTCGTACAGGTCGCCGGCGCGGACCGTGACGACATCGTCGGCAAGCTCAACGCCGAAGGCATCGGCGCGGGCGTGCACTACCCCGCCCCCGTCCACCTCACCGAGGCATACCGGCATCTCGGCCACGCACCCGGCGACTTCCCCCACGCCGAGAAGGCGGCGGACCGGATCCTGTCCCTGCCGCTCTTCCCCCAAATAAGCCCCGATCAGCAGCAGCGCGTCGTGGAGACGCTCGCCAGGGCGCTCCACAGCTGATCGGCCCCCACATTCACGAATCACGCTCCACCCCCGACATTCAGGGTCGGGCCCTGCACAGCACCGCTGAGAGGTACACATGAACAGATGGAGCAGACGGATCCGGGGCGGGCGCCTCGCCGTCGTAGCAGCATTGATATGGGCGGTGCTCCCGCAGGCCCTGCCCGCACAGGCGGCCTCCGATCCGTGCGGAGCCGGCTCGAACCCGGTCGTCTGCGAGAACTCCAAGCCGGGCAGCCCCATGTCCGACTGGTATTCGCCCAACTCCTACGGTGACATCAAGGGCTTCACCACCAAGGAGAGCGTCCAGGCGGGCGACACCGTCCAGTTCAAGATCCAGTCGCCGGTCCCGTACCACGTGGAGATCTACCGCCTGGGCTGGTACGGCGGCGACGGCGCGCGCATGGTGTCGACCGCGGCCCAGGCGGCGGTGACCTACCCGGCCAACTACAACAACAACCCCGCCAGTTGCACCACCAGGAGCAGCACCGGCCTGGTCGACTGCGGCAACTGGCCCGTCACGGTGAACTGGACGGTGCCCAGCGACGCCGTGTCCGGCCTGTACATCGCCAACCTGACGCAGAACGACGGCGACGGCCTGATGCCGTACCCCTTCGTCGTGCGCAAGGACTCCAGCACCTCCGACATCGTCGTGCAGACCAGCGACCAGACCTGGCAGGCCTACAACGACTACGGCGGCCAGGACCTCTACGGCGGCGGCGGCCCCGCGCCGGACGGCCGCGCCTACGAGGTCAGCTACAACCGGCCGCTGGACATCGGCGGCGACAACGGCATCTACGGCTCCGAGTTCATGATGCTGTCCTGGCTGGAGCGCAACGGCTACGACGTCAGCTACCTGTCCGGCGTGGACGTGTCGACCAACGGCGCGACCCTGCTGCCGAAGCACAAGGTGTACCTGTCCTCCGGCCATGACGAGTACTGGACGCAGAGCCAGTACTCCAACGTCCTGGCGGCCAGGAAGGCCGGCGTACGGCAGGCCTTCTTCAGCGGCAACGAGGTCTTCTGGAAGACCCGCCTCGCCGCGAGCAACGACGGCACCAACACCGCGAACCGGACCCTGGTCTGCTACAAGATGACCAAGATGGTGCAGGGCAACGGCATCGCCGACCCCAGCGGCACCTGGACCGGCACCTGGATGGACCCGACCAGCACCCAGTACGGCCAGGCCTACCAGCCGCCGAACATCCTCACCGGCTCCATGTTCACGGTCAACGGCTACCGGGCCGACGCGATCACGGTCCCCGGCTCGTACGGCAAGAACCGGATCTGGCGCAACACCTCCATCGCCAACCTCACGCCGAGCCAGACCGCCACCTTCCCGACCGGCACCCTCGGCTACGAGTGGGACAGCGACCTCGTCAACAGCACCAGGCCCGCCGGAGCGATCGCCGTGTCGTCCACGACAGTGGACATCAACGACGGCAAGTACCGCCTCGACTGGGGCAACATGTACGGCAACGGCACGGCGACGCACAATCTCGTCGAGTTCCGTGACCAGGACTCCGGGGCCCTGGTCTTCGGCGCGGGCACCGTGCAGTGGTCGTGGGGCCTCACCAACCTCCCCACGTACGACCCCGAGGACGTGGTGGTCACCGAGGACGCCCGGATGCAGCAGGCGACGGTGAACATCTTCGCCGACATGGGCGTCCAGCCGCTGACCCTGCAGAGCAACCTCACGGCCGCGACGGCCACCACCGACACCACCGGCCCGGCCATCACCGTGACGAGCCCGGCCTCCGGAGTCACCGTCCCGGCACTGAAGCCGGTCACCATCACGGGTACCGCCGGAGACTCCGGCGGCGGCGTGGTGGCCCGAGTGGAGGTTTCCACCGACGGCGGAACCACCTGGAACGCGGCCACCGGACTGACGTCCTGGACCTACAGCTGGACGCCGACCGCCCCGGGCGCCGCGTCCATCAAGGTCCGCGCGGTCGACGACAGCGTCAACATCGGCGCCGTCACCACCCGCCCGGTGACCGTCGGCCCGCAGGCCTGCCCCTGCACCATCTGGCCCGCCACGGCCGTGCCCGGCACCATCAACGCGGGTGACGGCGGCCCGCTGGAGCTCGGCGTCAAGATCCGCACCACGGTGGCCGGTTCCATCACCGGCGTCCGCTTCTACAAGTCACCCGCCAACACCGGCACCCACACCGGCAGCCTGTGGAGCGCCTCCGGCACCCGCCTGGCCACCGGCACCTTCACCAACGAGACGGCCTCCGGCTGGCAGCAGCTGAACTTCGCCACCCCGGTGACCGTCAAGGCCAACACCACCTACGTCGCCTCGTACTTCGCCCCCAACGGCGGCTACTCCTACGACGGCGGCTACTTCTCGAACAGCGCCGCCGGACTGGCCCCGCTCACCGCGCTCCAGTCCGGCACCGACGGCGGCAACGGCGTCTACCGCTACAGCTCGACCAGCGCCTTCCCGTCCTCGGCGTCCTCGGGCAGCAACTACTGGGTCGACGTGGTGCTGGACACCTCGACGGCCAGTACGACCCCGCCCGCCGTCACCTCGACGTCCCCGACCTCGGGGGCGACCAGCGCGGCCATCACCGCACCGGTGTCGGCCGTCTTCGACCACGCCATCGACGCCGACACACTCACGTTCACCCTGAAGGACCCGAACGGCAACACCGTGCCGGGCGCCGTCACGGTCCCCGCGTCGAACAAGGCGACCTTCACTCCGTCGACGGAGCTGGAACTGCACACCACGTACACCGCGTCCGTCCAGGCCGAGGACCTGTGGGGCAACGCCATGACGGCGCCGGTGACCTGGTCGTTCACCACCAGTTCCACACCGCCCGCGGTCACCTGCCCCTGCACCCTGTGGAACAGCAGCACGGTGCCGGCCAGGACAGCGGTCACCGACGACCCCAACTCCCTCGAACTGGGCACCAGGTTCCAGTCCTCGGCGAGCGGCTGGGTCACCGGTGTCACCTTCTACAAGGGCGCCACCAACACCGGCACCCACACGGGCAGCCTCTGGGCCGCCGACGGCACGCTCCTCGCCTCCGGCACCTTCACCGCCGAGTCCGCCACCGGCTGGCAGACGATGACGTTCGCGAACCCGGTGGCGATCGCCGCCGACACCTCGTACGTCGTCTCCTACCACGCGCCGAACGGCAACTACGCGGTGGACGGCGGCTACTTCGCCTCGGCCCACAAGTCCTACCCGCTGACCGCGACCGCCGACATCAGCACGGCCCACAACGGGCTGTACCGGTACGGCAGTGACGTGGCCTTCCCCAACGGCTCCTACGGATCCGCGAACTACTGGGTCGGCCCCGTCTTCACCGCCGACAACCCGTCCGCGCAGCTGGCGACGTCGACCACCTCCTCGGAGGCGTCCACCTCGACGCTGGCGCGCACCGCCGACGCGGCGCACGCCCTGGTCACCACGGTGCCCAGCACGGCCAAGCTGTCGACGGTGAAGGCCTCGGTGACCATCCTGCCGGGCGCGAAGGCAGCGGCCGCCGGGAAGCTCAAGGTCAAGGCGGTCCTCTCCTACAACCGGGCCACCCACAAGGTGTCCGTCCATCTGTCCGCCCCGCTGCCGGACGGCACGCGGTTCAAGATCACGGTCATAGCCAAGGACAAGCAGCGCCACACGGTGGCGTCGCGGGTCTGGAGCCTGACCAGCAAGACCGTCCGCAAGAAGAACTGACCGATCACAACCCACCGGCGGGGGGGGGGGGCGCCCCCCCCCCGCGCGCCGGCCCGCCCGGGGCGAGGCACGCACCAAAG